>CAYOMV010000056.1:0-8628 GCA_964405175.1 uncultured Gammaproteobacteria bacterium
GGTCTATGAGCGTATCCTTGCGAGATTTGTCTCCGGCATACATGCCGCCTACTTGCGGGATTGTAACATGGGATTCGTCTACAATAAGCAAGAAATCGTCGGGAAAATATGATAATAGCGTGTCGGGAGGGTCGCCGGCTTTACGGCCCGAAAGGTGCCGTGAGTAATTTTCGATTCCCGAGCAGTATCCCAAGTTTTCCATCATTTCCAAATCGTATTTGGTACGGCGGTCGATTCTTTCGGCTTCAAGGAGCTTTCCTTGTTTTTCAAAGTATTGAACACGCTCCTTGGCTTCTTTACGAATTGCTTTTAAAGCTTTTTCTTTTTCCGGACCTGCTGTAATAAAGTGTTTAGCAGGGAAGATCCAGACATCGTGCAATTCGGCAATAATTTTACGGTTTACGGGGTGTATTTGCACTATTCTATCGATGCGGTTTCCCAATACTTCGATTCGGTAGACTGTTTCTTGGTGAACGGGCATTATTTCCAGAGTAGTGCCGGTTATTCTAAAAGAACCGCGTGTAAGATCCGCGTTTGTGCGGGTAAACTGCATGTTTATGAGCCTGCTTATCGTATCTTGCCGGGAAATGTCTTCGCCTGTGACAAGGTGGAAGATAATGTCCGCGTATGTTGTGGGAGCGCCCAAGCCGTATATGCAGGATACGGAGGCGCAGACAATTACGTCTTTACGGGTTAGGAGCGATTGGGTCGCATTGTGGCGCAAACGGTCGATTTCTTCGTTGATTTGAGCTTCTTTTTCGATATAGGTATCGGTTTTGGGCAAATAAGCTTCGGGTTGGTAGTAATCGTAGTATGAAACAAAGTATTCAACCGCATTTTCAGGGAAGAATTCGCGGAATTCGTTGCATAATTGCGCGGCAAGGGTTTTGTTATGCGCGATCACCAAAGTAGGTTTTTGGATGCTTTGGATGACATTGGCCAAAGTGTAAGTTTTGCCGGTTCCCGTTGCGCCGAGCAATGTTAAAAGCCGCGCTCCTGATTTGAGACGCTTACTAAGATCTTCTATGGCCTTTGGTTGGTCGCCGGCCGGCTCGTAAGGCTTTTTAATTTGAAATTGTTGCATTTGTGCTGGTGCTTTCAGTATTTTGAGGTACGTAATTTATAACTTTTTGCTTTCGATTATATAAAACTCCATTAATTCTGATCGCTGTTTCTATAACATTGGGCCCGGGTTTTAAGTTTAGATTTATCTTGTATTGATGATTGGGGCCGGTTATCGGGACATTGGCATTGTTGATTAAAAAATTCAGATCCGGCCATTTTCGGTAAACTTGGTCTCCGTCGTAAATTTTACCGATTATAGAGATTTCAGCACTGCCCACCGCGTCTCCATGATTGATCGTACGGCCATTGTGGTAAACGATAGAATTGTAATCGATATCTGCTAGATTCAGCGGGGGTGGAGTATTTAATGCATCTTGGTTAGGCAAAGAGAATTCGAAGTCTAAGATATTGGCGGCCACCGCGATTACCAACAATAAAAACAATAAAACGATAGCACTCCCCTGCCAATGCACGGTTTTAATGAGAGCGTTTATGCGCGGGTCTTCGTGATGCAAGCGTCCATCCCCCGAAGTATCGACAGGTTTGTTTTTATCTGCTATTATTTTTTTTGTTTCAAAAGCGTTTTTGATTTTGTTTAACATATGAGATGGATGGATTTACCGCGCCCGATTATGGGTTTGTCTCCCATGGCTGATTTTACGGATCTGCCATTTTGTCGTTTGGTTAGGGAGTACAGCGGGCCGGAGGTTGTTATTTTTAGGGAGATGGCAAGCGCGGAGGCGATTGTTCGAGGAAACAAGAGAACCGATAAAATCTGTGAACTTGACCCTGTTGAGCATCCGGTAATTCAACAGATCTTTGGGTCAAAACCCGATGTGATGGCGCGGGCCGCTCAGATTATAGTAGAAAGCCATAAACCGGATGGTATAGATATTAATATGGGTTGCCCGGTACCAAAAGCGGTTAATCAATTTAACGGAGCATCGCTAATGAGGGATCCGGAAAGAGCTGTCAAAATTGTAAGAGAGGTAAAGAACGCTATTAATGTACCACTTTCAGTTAAAACTCGTCTAGGTTGGGAAAATCCGGACTGCGCGATAGAGTTTGTAAAAAGATTAGAAGACGCGGGTGCAGATGCTGTAGAGATTCATGGACGTACCAAAGCTCAAGGTTATTCGGGACAAGCTGATTGGGAGGCTGTTGGAGCTGCGATCAAAGGTCTTAATATACCGGCTTTTGTAAACGGTGATATTGTTGACGCGGAAACCGCGAGTTTGGCATTGAGTAAATCAGGTGCTCAAGGATTTTTGATAGCGCGCGGGGCTTTAGGTAAACCATGGATATTTTCAAGAATCCAGAAAACCATGGAGACCGGAAATGATCCCGGGGATCCTGATTTGCATCTAAGGATGGAAATAATACAAAAACACGCAGAGTATCAGATAGAGGCTTATGGAGAAAAAGGATTGATTAAATTAAGAAAACATTTGCCTTGGTATTTTAAAGGGATAAACAATTTTAGACAGTTTAGGGCTGACGCGGTGAGAATTGATACCCTGCAGGATGTAAAGAATCTTTCTGATAAGGTGCTTAATGCTGTTGTTTAGTTTTTTTGCGATAAAGAAAATCTCGCGAGACGCGAGTTGAGGAAAATATAAGGGGCGTTATCGTACGCACCCGGCTGGATTGTTTGGACTAGTTTGACCCAAAGGGTCGGAGGCGGAACTATCCTTGCCCAGACATTCCATAACGCCTCTATCCGGCATAACACCTTCAGGTGGTGAGGAGTCACCCTGGGTGTGAGCCCATAGCGTTGGCTCGCATTGCTGTAGTTTGGCACCGTATAAACGGAGGTGATTGAATTTACGGCACCGCTTCCCGATCGATGATCGGTTGGTTTAATAATAGAATGTAAAAATAATGTTGTCAAAATTTTATAAATCTGTTTCGATTACAACAGGTAAAAAGCCTTGTGGATCTACGGGTATGCCGTCTTGGCGGACTTCGAAATGGAGATGCGGCCCGGTTGAAAGGCCGGCGCCAGGATCGCCCGGCATACCGCCCGTGTAGCCTATGATATCACCGCGTTCAACGTATTCACCCGGGCTAACGGCAAATTTGGAAAGATGAGCGTATAAAGTTGCTAAATTACCGGCATGAACAATCATGACGTAGTTGCCGTAGGATCTGCCTGTTTTTGTCCATGCTACGTATCCACCGCCCGCGGCTTTAATGGGAGTGCCTACTCCGGCGCGTAAGTCTATGCCCGGATGTTGGAAGAGATGGCGGAAGGGGTAAGTCGGGTCGTGGAAAGTAGCGGTTATTTTGCGTACCGGTACAGGCCACATTAAAAGCGTTTGCCCGCTCGCGAGCGCCTTATCGATGGCTTCGAGTTTGTCTTTAAGTTCTTTTTCGATACGGTAGATTTCGTTGGCTGTTGATTGATCTTGTTGATGCAGTTCTTCGATGACTCTTTGGAATTCGCTTTGCTTGGATTCGGTTTCGGCGAGTAAAGACTCTTTGGAATAACGTACGAGCTCGAGCTCCAATTGCTCTTCAACAAGTTTTTGTTTTTGCTCGGTAAGGGTGTTGCGTTTAGATTCGCGCAAGACTTTGTCGTTTTGAAGATTGGTTTTTTCAACGATTACTCTTTCCAGGGTTTGGGTGAGATCGCCTTCCAATTTGGATAGTTCTTCGATGTTTTGAAAATATGACGAAAGAGACGGGCGGCTTAAAAAGACATGAAGCGTATTAACGTCGTCTGATTGGCGGATTCGGCGGAGTAGATCGGCTACCAGCGCTTTTTGTGTGGCTATTTTGCCCTCTTGGCGGACAATCTGCCTATCTAACGCTTGCAGTTCGAGGGTTAATATTTCTATCTGAGTTTTAACTTCTTCTTCGCGCAGTTCTTTTTCTTTGATGCGGTTTTCGAGAAGTATTATTTCATTTTCCAAACTGATTTTGGCGCCTTCTTGCTCTTTAATTTTTTCTTGATAACGATTGATTAACCCCTGTACTTCTTTGGCTCTGCTTCTTTTGGCTTCCAATTCGGAATTTAATTCATCCGCGGTGTTTTTTAATTGTACAGCCTCTTCCGCGTAAGCTTGTTTAATATCAAAAAATGCCACGGCTAATACTGCAGTTATACAAAATAAAGCGAAAAATTGTTTTAATATCAGCTTTTGTTTTGGCATTTTGAAAAATATGGGTTTATCCCCTCTGATAAAACCATTATACCAAATCATTTAAGGCTTGTTTAACTCTATCTGTTGATTGTTTTTTGCCTAAAACTGCGATTAAATCAAAAGGGCTTGGTGATTTGTCTTTTCCGGATAAAGATACACGCAGAGGCCATAAAGTATCCCCATTCCCCCAGCCTTTTTCTTGGATCTTAGCTTTGATATGTTCTTCGATGTACTGGGAATAGAATTGTTTTGAATCATTAATTTGTTCAATCCATCCAATCGCGGCTTGCAAGCGTTCCTTCGCTTCGTCTTTTGAATGGTCTTTCCAGGTAATGGAGACATTGGAGTAGTCGAGTTTATCTTGAAAAAGATAGGCTGATTCTTCGGTGATTTCAGACGGCAGAATCATGCGTTCGCGATACAAAAGCGCAACGCGTCGTTTTAGATCAACATCCGCAGAATAGTCATTTAAGTACGGTAATACAAGGTTAAAATAACTCTCATCATCCAGTTCGCGGAGGTAATGGTTGTTTAGCCAATTGAGTTTGTCGATCTGGAAAACTGCACCGGCTTTGTTGACCTTGGAGAGGTCGAACATATCAATCAATTCTTGCTTTGAATAAATCTCGCGATCAGCTGTTGGATTCCAACCTAAAAGAGCAAGAAAGTTAGTCAATGCCTGTGGCAGGTAGCCTTTTTTAAGATAATCTTCTGCCGCGACATCGCCTTGGCGTTTGGAGAGTTTGGATTTGTCGGGATTGAGAATAAGCGGAAGATGGGCAAAGCTCGGCGCTTCCCAGCCCATGGCTTCGTAGATGAAAAGATGTTTTGGCGTGGATGAGAGCCACTCCTCACCGCGGATGACGTGAGTGATGCCCATATCATGATCATCCGCTGTGGCCGCAAGGTGGTAAGTGGGCATTCCGTCGGATTTGAGTATGACTTGATCATCAATCAGCTTCCATTCAAACTTAACATCACCGCGGATGACATCGTTAACTGTGACTTCGCCTTCTTTTGGTAATTTTAGGCGGATAACGTACTCTTCGCCCGCATCCAGCTTGGCTTGGACTTCATTAGCGTCTAAATCACGGCAATGGCCATCGTATCCGGTTGGACGTTTTGTAAGCTCTTGCATTTTGCGGACTTCGTCGAGTCTTTCTTGGGTGCAAAAACAATAATAAGCTTTGCCCTCATCTACCAATTTTTTAGCGTAATTTTGGTGAATCTCTTTGCGTTCAGATTGGATATAGGGGCCGTTTTCACCCTTTTGGATAATTTGATCATTATCATCAAGCCAGACACCTTCTGTTGGTGTTATATCAAGTCGCTTCAGTGTTCTGCAAAGATTTTCCATTGCTCCCTCAACAAAACGTGAACGGTCCGTGTCTTCGATACGTAGGATAAAATCACCGCCGGCTTGCTTGGCTAGCAATTCGGCATATAAAGCAGTGCGGACACCTCCGATATGCAAAAAGCCGGTTGGGCTGGGTGCAAAGCGGGTTTTAATGCGTTTTTCTGGCATAATAGGCTAATCTTACGCTAAATATTGGCAAATAGCAAATAGCAACCCACTACGCTTTTCAAGCTTCGTGGGTCAGGAATGGCAAGAGTAAAAACACAAAGATCATTGTATTAATCGTACTTGTCATTCTTATGATATAATGAGGTTTAGGTAATATCATTTATTTAAATTAAGCAAAATTATGAACAAAAAGATAATTTTATTGGTTGGATTGGTTTTTGTGGTTTTGGCTGCAATTTTTACCAGTATTGGATTGTATTTTGGTAAAAAGTCGGTGGAATGCCCAGAGGTCAAGATAACTGCTGACGTTCTTGATAACGCCGCATCGGTTGATGCGGATTCTGACGCTGTTGCGTCAAATACAGAATTAGCCAAATATTATTGGGTTAATCCAAGTTATGAAGAAGCGAATAAAGAGGAAGTTTATACAAATCCTAACAAATATATTAGGTTTATCGTTCCTTATAATGATGAATGGGTATATAAGGATAGCCCGGTAAAAGCATATGCTGAAAACAGGTCTGAAAAAGGTCATGAATATGTATCTCTAGTTCCGCAAAATTATGGAATGGCTAGCATGCCTCCCTATCTTCTAGAATTGACGTTTGAGCCAAAGCAGACTCCTCAAGATGGTGATGAAGTAGTAATTATTGGCGATCTACAGGTTATTAAAAGTGTAGAAGATGGCTTGTGCTTTCATCCTCAAATGATTGTTGTTGGTGAAGTATATAATTATCGATTTTCTTCAACGTGCTCTGACACTGAGGAACAGCAGCAAAATACATTTAAATATATGGAAGCTATTATAGAAAAAATAGAGCTCTTGGATATTGATACGACTCTGCCAACCTATTGCCCACCGAGTGATGAATATGCGACCTCAAAGACCATAGGAAGTTTAATGAATACTGAAGATAGTTACCTTAAATGCGCGGATACTAATTGGTGGTATGAAGCACATCAATTAACGAACAAGCAAACAGGAGAACCCGTATTATTTTATAAAATGAGTAATGATAGTTTTGTATGGAAAGATAAAGAGGGTGAAAAGCATACAATAACACCATTTGGTGATGTAGATTGGGTTGATGATTTTGAGGGTTATGGCAGCTATCAACCAGCAACATTAACAGGACTATTACTCGACACTAAACAGGTAAACATAGATGTTGATCCAGTATTTTATGAAGACGGCGGCTTGGGAGGCTTTCAGGATGCGGAATTTGAATTGGTTAATGCGCCCGGCGACCCTTTTGATATTGGAATATTAACTTTAAAAGATGGTCAAAGTTTTCGTATTGACTTGCGAACAGCGGAAATTAAATTAGTTAACTAAATATATAAAAAAGACCTTGTTATGAGGTCTTTTTTAATTGCTGAAAATAGCTTTAATCGGAAAGATAATTACTGCGTTGAATATCCTTGGCCAGCGTTTGGGTTGGGTTAGGAGGCGGAAGAGCCATTCTAAGCCTGATTTTTGCATCCAGAGAGGCGCGCGGCGGGTATTGCCGGACCAGAAGTCGAAAGTGCCGCCAACGCCGATAAATAGCTTGGTTTTGGGGAATCTGTTGCGATAGCGTTGGATCCAGAGTTCTTGTTTAGGGTGGCCAAAGGCGGCTAAGATGACATCCGCGCCATATTCCTCGATGCGGCTTAAAGCTTGCTCGCCTGCTTCGTCAGCGATGCCGTCTATTGATATGTTACCGCCTTGTTCCGCGTAGATTTTGAGTTCAGGATGGCGTTGGCGGAGCATCCAGGCGGATTTGTCGGCCGCGCCGTTTGACCCTCCCACGAGAACCAACGTCCAGTTGTGTTTGGCGCAAAGCTTGGCGACTTCGTCGGCCAGTGTGACTCCGGTGACGCGTTGTGCGCTCTTGCCTTTCAGCCAACCGATGAGTTGCAAGCCAAAGCCGTCTACCGAACGGATATCGGCTTGGCGTATGGTGTCCCAATAATGCGAGTCTTTTTTTGAGTGTAATAAAATTTCAGGATTGGCGGTAACGATCCAGGTTTGCTGGTTTAGGCTGGCGCGCGTCAGGATTTCTTGGATCAGGCGATTTAGGCTGTAGCCGTGGATGACGAGGTTAAAAACGGAGAAAGTCATAACTCAATTACCAATTAACGATTAATGATTACCGATTTTGGAATCCCTTTGGGATATTTTTTTTGTATATATTAAATGTAATGCCGTAGGCGACGATCATTATTAATCGGTAATCGGTAATTAGTAATTAATTGTTAAGTCGGTATTCATGTAGCGGGGTGTATTTAGGGCCGGATTTGGTTAGTTCGCTTAAGTAAAGAGTGGCCACTTCGGGCACCCAGCCGATATTTTCCAAAGACATTTCGTATTGGTCGAGTTCTTTTTTGTTGCGGACTCGGGCTAAGGTGATATGAGGGGTCCAGGGTTTTCTGTCTATTTGAGGGGCGATTAAAGAAACCATGTCGCGAATATTGGCTACTGTTTCTTGCCAAGCGATTTTTTGTTCGGGTTCGCATTTGGCCACGTAAAGGATCGGTCTTTTAGCAGGGAAAGTTTGTATGCTGGTTACCTCGAAAGCTCCTTCCGGAGGAGTTTCGAGAGCGTTTCCTATTAACTGTGAAAGCTGGAGCAAGTTGTCGTATTTGATGTCGCCAAAAAAAGCCAGTGTGATATGCCATTGGCCCGGGTCCACCAAACGTAAAAACGGACGCTCTTCGTCGGTGATGTGCCAAGCGCTTCGTATTTGTTCACGGCAATCAGCCGGAATCGGGATTCCCAGAAAACATCTCATTTTTCAAATTAGCAAGTAGCAATTATGAAATAGCAATTATTCATGTAACTTTAGATAAATTGCTAATTGCAAATTTCTTATTGCTAATTGTTTGTGGTTATATTTAGACTGGTCCGGT
>CAYOMV010000057.1:0-8458 GCA_964405175.1 uncultured Gammaproteobacteria bacterium
CCAGCGAGCAGCAACGCCCGGACGTCCTCGCGAAGCGCCAGGACTGGTTCGACGGTCAGCTCGATCTCGACCCGGACAAGCTGATCTTCATCGACGAAACCGGCGCAAGCACGAAGATGGCCCGGCTGCGCGGCTGGTCAGCGAAAGGCCAGCGCTGCCGCTCCGGCGCCTCCATCCGTACTCGCATCCGGTTCGTCGCAAGCATTGAAGCCCGGGTTGGCCGCGATGAATTCCGCGTTCACATACAAACAACCGTAGCAATAAAGCATTTCTTGACCCGCGTTGTTGTAGCACGAATCCTTGGTTGCCGATTGCTCGGGTGTACAGTAGCCACTCGCGGGGCACAGCGCTTGTTGCTGTTTGCCGATGGGCTCCTCGCCCGGATCGTTCATCCCGCCGCAAGAGGCCATCAAGACTGTGAAAGGCATGCCTACCAAGAGCACCAAACCACCAACAACACTTCGCATCTTCATGGTCGCGTCTCCTCCCGAAATCGGGTGAAAATGGCGCAATCGCGCCCTGTGAAAGTCCAAGCATTTCGACGCGCAAAATCGCGCGCGGATAAACGCTTCTTAACTTAAAATGGACAAAATGTCAAGGCATGACGCGCCACTTTTTGGCCAAAAATTCATATCCGGCTATTTTTTGCCTAAATTACGCACTTTTTTGCTCACCCATCATGTGATATAATCCAAACTATCCGGGGCATCAAGGTTATCGTCGATTAAGAACTAAAAATGCTTAATAGACTAAAAAATCGCCAAGGATTTTTAGCTTTCATGGAGGGTAATCATTACAAAAATACTCAACAACCAGCCGAATCTCAAAGTTGGCCGGTTTTGTCTTGGGGTTTATTTCTCTTATTGTTTATTGGCACTATCCTTGTTGTCTTTGGTTTTCCGTTTGGACCAATCGCTATCACGATTGCCATCATACTGCCCGTCTTTGCTTTTCGTGCCACGTATACAACTTTCTACCTTTCCATATTTTTCTCACTTTTTTTGGGGCTTACCGTCTCTTTAGACACAGGCGCTTTGCAGATAGGCGAGCGCGCGTTTGGCGGATCTATCGACATCTTTTTAGGCGACGTACTGCTCTTGGCTTTGATGGCCGCTTGGGGAGTAAAAGTTATCTTGCTTTGGTTTAAGCGCCGGGATATTAACTGGAGGCCGGTTTTACCGATTTGGAAATCATACGCGGTTTTGGCTCTGGCTCATTTGGTTACCATCTTCAGCTCATACGGCCCGGATCCTATTTTGGTTGGCAAATTTGTTTTACGCCCGGTTATTTTTTGCTATGTGGCTTTTATAGCTTTGCCTGCCAACTTGATCCGCTCCGAGCGACGGCTTAAAGCCGTGTTCGGCGTCTTAACTTTGGTCGGTGTATTGGCCGCTCTAAACGCTTACACGTCATTACTTGAAATCGAACCTTATGCCTGGGCCGTGCGCCGCGCTCACCCAACTCCTATCTTGGGAATCAATCCCATAGGCGACAACCATAATCTTCTGGCCGAACTTTTAATGTTCACGGCGCCGGTAACATTGGCATTGTCATACCTAACCAAAAAAGCCAAGATGCGAACCTTTTTGATTGCCGCGTCAGGCGCCCAGGTACTGGCCGGATTATTAACTTTTGCCAGAAGCGCCTGGATAGTTTTAGCCCTTCAAGTTGGTTTCTTGTTTTTAACCATCTGGCGCCCGCTGGTAAAAAAATATCTTTCGTATTTAATCCTCTTGGGTATAATCATGGCTCCTCTTGCCCTCTATCAGCTCCAGTTTAGCTTTTCTCCAACCGCGCAAAGTTCTAACTCCACCAGGTGGATGTTAACCGAAATCGCCTGGACCGCGTTTTTAGAGCATCCAATTATTGGCAGCGGCGCCGGCACTTATATTTGGCGCGTGGGCAATGCCCGTGTCTTTTTAATGGAGTTTGGCGCGCCCTTGGACGCGCACGGCTTTGTTACCAAACTGATTGCCGAAGTCGGCCTCTTTGGTTTGCTGGCATATTTTACCGTCATAATTATGGCCGCCAGATACGCTTATATCCGCATGCAAAAATTAAACGGCAAAGCACTCATTGTTTGCTATCTGCTTTCCGCCTCCGCTTTTGGCGCTGTAGTCTACCAAATGTTTAATACCGCTTATTGGACCAGTCATCTTTGGTTGCCCATCGGATTGCTTTTAGCCGCTTCCGAAATGTATTACAAGAAAAAATTAAGACAGGAAAAGGAAAGCTACCTTTTTGGCATAAGTTGATATGAAACCCAGCCAGCCTCATCACAGCGCAACTTCGCTCCACAGAGTCCCGGCGGGCTTGCGTTCTTTGGATTTACTTATCGAACGGGTAAACGTTTTTGCGGATTCCCACCCGGGTAAAATTTTGGAAATATTGGTAGTAAACGATGAAGCCGGGCAATATGCCATGCCGTTATCTTTAATTGGTTCCAATGTAACCTGCTTGCACCGCTCGGAAATCTCCGCGCAAAACACACAGAGCTTGGCCAATGAATTGGGGCTTAATGTCTTTTGCAAAACCACGATTTTAGACGAAGAACCACCGCAAAAATACGACATCATAATAAATCCGCAAGCACCGGCAACTAAACCTGATTTGGATGATTTTTTAAACTCCGCCAAAGCAAAGATCAAAAAGCACGGCGCGATTCTGGCGATTTTAAGTAAGTCGATGCCAAGCCAAGGTGCCAAACAAGCCGGCTTACGTGTCTATTATAAAGCCGCGGCCGGAAAGTTTTTTCCCAATATTTATAAAAAAGCTCGCAAAAGCATTAAGCCCGGAACTCTATTGTTTAATACTTTGGATTGGGCTGATGCAACACTTTGCGCTGTGTTTAATTTTAAAAAAGCCGTCAAGGTTTTGGAGTTCCGCAATGCCTCGGCGCCCAAGCTCGCGGTTTTCATCTTGCCGACTCTATTCGCGGGCGGCGGAGCGGAACGTTTGGTAATGGAACTCGCGAAACGCATCCCCGAGCACGGCTACGAAGCCCACATTATCGCCAACGTCACCGGCGGGGATTTGCGTAACTTGTTAATCCATCACAATATCGCCCACACAATATTCGAAAGGCGCCATCTCTTTAGCCGTGTGGCCAATATTTTTAAAGTTAAAAACTTATTGGTAAATCTAAAGCCTGATATAATTCACACAAATCTTTTCGCCGCCGATTTTTGGGGGCGTGTCTCGGCCAGGCTTTCCGGAGCCAAACACGTGGTTACCACCATCCATAACGTCAAAGTCGACTTTGGATTTATTGGTATTACGGTTATGAGGATATTGCGCGGCTACTCGGAAAAGTATATCGCCATATCCGATTCGGTTGCCGAATTCATAAAAGAAAAACTGCTTATAACCCCTGCAAAAATCGTTACAATAAAAAACGGAGTGGATTTAGCCAAAATTGAAAAACGCAAAAACCGGCCTTTTCAAGATATTCCCAAAATTCTATTCGTAGGCCGCTTGGAAAGGCAAAAAAATCCCGATATTCTGCTCAAAGCTCTCGCCGAAATTCATTCCGGCTGGGAACTGCATATCTACGGCCAAGGTTCCATGGAACGCGAACTTAAATATCTGGCCGACGAGTTGGGTATTTTGCCGCGCGTGCATTGGATGGGTATCACGGACGATTTAAACACGGTCTATGCCAATCATGATCTCTTTATACTTCCCTCGGCATGGGAGGGCTTTGGCTTGGTTGCCATGGAAGCCGCGGCCGCCGGTTTGCCCATGGTTGTGTCAGACTTGCCTGTGATGCGGGAAATTTTTGGGGGCGATGTAAGCTACGCGGAACCGGGCAAGCCTGAAAGCCTTGTAAAAGCCGTCCAAGACGTGCTGGACGACCCGGGCAAGGCCGTATCCAAAGCCCAACAGCTTATGGCCCGTGATTTTAGCCAATACTCGCTCGAAACCATGGCTAAAAAACACGCGGAGCTTTACAATTCCCTCATCGAATCCAGTTATGAAGATACTCCAAATAAATAAATTTTTTGAATTGCGCGGAGGCGCCGAGGTTTACATGCATCAACTATCCGGAAAATTGCAATCCCGCGGCCACAAGGTGCATGCTTTTGCCACAAAATCATCCAAAGATCTGCAAACCGAAGACAGAAAATATTTTGTCACCCGCCATAACTATGACCGCAAAGAGGGCATGGTTAAAGATTCTAAAAAAGCGGTCAGCTTTTTATGGAACAGGGAAGCGGCCGCGGCGCTTGATTTGCAAATCCAAGACACTAAGCCCGATGTAATCCATCTGCACAATATCTACCACCACCTCTCGTCCAGCATTCTCTCTGTTATCCGCAAACACAAAGTCCCATGCGTGCAAACTTTACACGACTACAAACTGGCTTGCCCTAACTATAAAATGTACACCCAAAATTCTGTTTGCGAACGTTGCAAAGGAGGGAAATATTATAATACCGTACTGCATCAATGTTTATTTGCCGGAATCGCGCCCAACATACTCGGTGCCGCTGAAATGACTTTTACCAAGCTCGCCCAATCCTACGAAAAGACCGTTAAAACATTTATCTGCCCGTCTAAATTTATTTTACAAAAAATGGAGGAGTGGGGAGAGCCGCCCGGGAAATTAACCTACCTGCCCAACCCAATCGAAACTCCTGAGAACCTCATGCGCCAAAAAGAAGATGGCAACTGCAACTACACATACATCGGCCGTCTCTACCCCGAAAAAGGCATCCACATCTTAATCCGCGCCGCGGCACGTGTCCCATCCGTCTACCTAAACATCATCGGCGAAGGCCCGCAAAAGCCCGAGCTCGAAGAGCTGGCCAAAAGCATCGCGCCCGGCAGGGTTAACTTTTTGGGTTTCTTGGCTGGCTCCGAACTCGCCGAGGCTCGGCGCGCCTCCAAAGCCATATGCGTGCCATCTCTTTGGTACGAAAACGCGCCCTTGAGCGTACTGGAAGCAATGAGCGAGGGCTTACCTGTTATAGCCTCCGACATAGGCGGCTTGCCCGAGCTTGTTGATGACGGCATAACCGGATTTTTAGCCAAGCCCGGATCCATAGAATCTTGGATCGAAGCCTTTCGCCAAATGGAGCAGTTTACCAGCGAGCAGAGGTTTGAATTGGGTAGCGCCGGCAGGCAAAAAGTGATCGATCATTTTAATTGGGAAGACCATCTCAAAAATCTCGAGTCAATCTACGCAAATTAAAAAATCAAAACTCCCGAATCGCGCTCGGGAGTTTTTTTAAACATTTTTTGTAAGTTCCAAGGATACAAAATCCATTTGTTTTTTGAGTTTTTTGTATCTTGTTTCTTAAATAAATTTTGTTATGTTTCGTCCGAGGCTTTTACCGAGTAGGGCGGCCTTGGCGAATATTTTGGATTTGTGATTTTCCATTTTTCCACCCATTGACCCAAACCGCTTTGATCTCGTTTTTTTTGCAGGCGGGGGAGCTTTTGAGACCAATTAAGCATGGACTCAAAATGAATTTGGTATCTGTTGCGCACCACGATGTAGCGGATCTCTCGGCGGGAGATTGCTCGCCTAACAGTACGGTCTGATACGCCAAACAGCTTTGCCGCTTCAGAGACATTTAAACGGATTGGAGATGTGTTTTTGTTGTTGGTTTCATCCGCCATATTTAACTTAAATATACAAATAACACATGATTTTGTCAACACTATATTAGACAAACATGTTGATAATAAGCAACCACTAATCTCGTTAAACACGGTAATAATCAATAAATATTTCAGTTATAATCACCATTTTGTTATTTGGGCGTTTAGCGAGCTATATCCATGAAACGTTATTAGCCTTACAAAAGTCCGCATCTTTTAGGAGCCCGGGTCTTGAAAAAAATAGGTATTTATGGCAATCTTATACTTGCCTTTTTATGTTTATTGAGCAATTTGCTCATCTTTTCTCATCATCATTTTTGCCATGGCCGAACTCATAGATCGCTATCTCCTCTATCGTGTTCAGGTCAAGCGGGATCCAGAGGCGTTTGCGAAAATATATGATCGTTATGTAGCGAGCATTTACCGGTTCGTGATTTTGAAATTGCCCCGCCGGCAAGACGCCGAAGACATAACGGCCGAAACTTTCACCAAATTTTGGCAACACATACAGTCGCAAAAGAAAATTAAAAACATTCGAGCCTATCTTTACCAGATAGCCCGCAATCTTATCGCGGATTTTTATAGAAACCGTAAAATAAGCGAAAGTTTGGAATTTGTAACATTTGATACTCAAGATACGTCTTACTTATTACAAGAGGACGAAGGCTATGGGCGATCGTATATGGAAGCCCGCACCGAATTGTCGCTAATCTTAAACCAACTGGATAAACTCAAAGATTCCTATCGCGACGTTTTGGCCTTGCGCCTTATAGACGGCCTCAGCTTCTCGGATATAGCGTCTGTATTGGGCAAAAGCCCGGGTAATGTGCGCGTAATCTATTACCGGGGAATGAAAGCCTTAAAAGAACAAAAGTAAGTATATTAGGTCTACGAAATTACGAATTTATTACGAAAATACGAATAGACTCAAAAAAGCCATAAGGAACATTCGTAATTTCGCGCCAATTCGTAATTTCGTAGGACTATCGATCTAAACATGAGCAGTTATCATTTATTCAAGCGAATCCGCAACATCAGGTCTGCCGCCAGGCAAATGAAGCCTGATGATATTTGGGTTAAGCAAACTCGCGAAACACTGCTCATGCAGGTTGCTAATTCACAGCCTGTCGGCTCCAAACCCAAAAAAGCCCTTAGCCGCAGTTTTAATATTTTTATTCCGGCTATCTCGTTTAAATGGATGCGCGCGCCCGCCGCTATTGCCATGGCCATAGTTATCGCATTGTTTAGCGGTTCGCTTTTTTCAGTTTCGGCATCCGAAAGAGCTTTGCCGGGTGATTTTTTATACAGTATTAAACTTGTTACCGAACAAGCGCGAATAGCTCTTGTAAAAGAACCGGATGAAAAAGTAAAGCTCAAGACAGAATTTACCAAGCGCCGCGTGGATGAAATGAGACAAGTTTTGGATAGTCCAATGTCTGATAAATCCGAACGTGTCAAGCAGGCCGCCGAAACTCTAAAGCGCGACATGAATACAATCAAGAATCAGCTTGATGATGTAAAAAATTCTTCCACGCCGGAAAAAATAAAAGAAACCGCCAAGCTTGTTGATGAAAATTCGGGCTCGGTTATCGCTGATTTACAGGAATCCAAAAACCAATTACCCGCCAAGGAAAGAGCTAAGCTATCCGAAGCGCAAGCCGCCGCGTCTGATACATCGGTTAAGGCCATCGAAGCTTTGGTAAAGGCACATGCGGATAATTCCGAAGTTGTCACCGAAGAAGAGCTTTTGGAAGTTTTAAAAACCCATAACGAAAAAGTTACCAAAACAGTATCCGAATCCACCGGTTTAAAAGCTGACACCGCATCTTCAAGCGCGATGCTGGATACTCCTTCTGCAGATAGCGCGACCACTACTGCTTCTGCGAGCTCTACACCTGATACCGCCGAAGAGAACACGGGAGAAGAAAACGAGGAAGGCGCCGAATCGCCGGAAGCAGATCCCGAGGGCCAGCTGGAAGAAGCTGTTAAAAACTTCACCGAAGCCGACAAGCTGGCCGCCGAAAAAAACTTAGACGAAGCTTTAGTGTTGGTTAAAGTTGGTACTCAACAAGTTTTTGCCGCACAAAAAACAATGGAAGAAAACGTAGCCAAACAAGAAGAACAAGACGCCCAAGCTCAACAAGAAACTCAAGAACAACCCGCCGAAGAAACAGAACCAATCGATAATCAAAACGATGAAACTCAAGCAACGGGCACAGATACCGGAACCGATTCAACCTCAACAGCAACAACGACGACTAACTCTTAACTTCTAACTACTAACTACTAATTTCTAAAACCAATATCGAACGATCACGTGTATCGCGAGAATCCGATCACGAGCTAATGTGACATTGAACGTCTAGAGGCTAGAAGCTAGTAGCTAATAAATAATTGCTAATTGCTAACTTCTAATTTCTAATTATTTGATCGGTTTCTCCCGTTAAACAGGGTATCTGTCTTCTGACGGATGTCCTGACGGGCGGGGGAATCGTATGCGTCTCTGACTCGGCTTAGGCCCTGAAAGCGATTCATGCGGGGTCCCCATCTCTCCTTTTACGAAGGGAGGGATAAAATCTAGTAGGGATCTCGAACTCCGACGCCCGGCGACACAAAATCCTCGCCACGGCCATCTAAAAAGGTCGGTCCCGATGTTTGTCGGGAAGATGTGCCAGAACTCTTCACTAATAAAGAATAAGCGGGAAATCATTCTTATGGATGCTTCCCGCGGCTCGGACAGAACTAACTGTCCATTAAAGGCAAATCCACTAGGATTCTTATGATGAGAAAAGCTTTTTCAACGTTTGTATCTTTCGTCACCATTCTTTGGTCCGTAGGTGCAGGCGCATTA
>CAYOMV010000058.1:0-8385 GCA_964405175.1 uncultured Gammaproteobacteria bacterium
ATGCACATGGGTTCAATCAACCCGAATGATGCCCTAGTCCAGTCGGATGCGTCAGCTTCGTCGACACGTAAAAACTTGCAAACTCCACCTATGAGTTTCGCAAAAACGGATGAAGAAATTACATCCGCGGAAACCCCTGTCGCTTTGGAAAAAAATCCGCGCGGCAAACGATCGGCCAAGGCTCCCAAGTCTTTCAGCGCGGCGGAAATGGATGCCATACTTGGCGAATTCGTAGCCGATGATATGCCAGCAAGCAGCCGATCTCCAAAATCACAAACCAAGCCCTTCATCCCCGATTCTGACCACCCGGCCACCAATTCCGAAGTGGACATCCCGCCCGCTCCGCCTACCCCCCGCGCCAACTTGAATTCCGGCGGATTCGCTGAAGCCGAAGCCGACAGCGACATAACCCCCATCGTTCCGGAATATCCCAAAGGCACCGCCGAATTTACGGAATTTCGGGATGAAAGCTCAGACATCATCCAAATCCAAGAAGATTGGCGGAAAGCCTTAAACGGCGAGATGACACCAAAGACTCCCGTAGTCTACGCCATGGAAACGGATGAAGACGACGACGTCCCGATCCTCGATGATGATATAGACTGGCTGGGCGAAGACACTACACAAGCCTACAGCTCGCCCGGAACTTTCATCGAAGACGAGGATTTCAAACCCGACACAAGTCGCACTACCCAAGCTTACGATTTCGAAGCCCCGGGCAAACCTCCCAAACCAAAAACCTAACTCAAACCCCGCGATCTCCGCGGGGTCTTTTCATGCATAATATTACAGCTAGCAGCTAGTAGCTAGAGGCTGAAAAGCATCATGGATATATCTGCTCTCCATCCTCATCAAACAACTTTATGGCCTGCACGGGGCAGCTTTCGGCCGCCAGCTTTATAGTATCATCATCCGCGCCCTTGGCGTCAACAATAATCGCTTTGTTCTCTTCGTCCAACTGAAACACGCCTGGAGCGACGGTTACACAAGGCGCGGCTCCAATACACGCGTCACGGTCTACCTCAATTTTCACTATTTTCTTTTCCATATACCGCTAGCTTAATCCTCATACCCTCTTTCGTCAATATATAAACCATATAACCACTTAAAAATAGATCCCAACCGTTATTCAAATCATGTTAATCGTTAAATCATGAAAATCAAGGTCAAAAAAAGGAGCTTTAAGCTCCAAAGATTCACTCCCTTGCCAACACAGCCTCTCTAATAAGGCACCTGTCTCTTATGATCGTCTCACCTCTTAGATGCGTCGGATATTTTTTGCAAAAAGCATTAAACTGCCGTCTGGCATCGGCATCATCCGAAGCATCCAACAAAACCGTATGGCGCTCGCTCATATTATTCCAAGGTTCGCCGGGCAAAGACTCGTAGCTAATCAGGTATCTAACTTTCATCACGAGCTCCTACGCGACCCTGCGCAAAAAGTACAGCACCGGCTCCCCAACAATCGACCTGCCGTCATATTGCTCCGAATGCTTCGCCTTCCATTCACCAAAGACGGCCTTGGCTTCATCATCCGTCCAAACCTCCAGTGGAATTTCCACCACAACTTGCGACCCATCCAGCTCGTCAATCACGCAAAGACCGATGTAATACTGCCCCATGACAAGGCTCCTTTCTGAAAGTACCTAAGAAAACATACCAAAAACCATAAAAAAGTCAATAGCCGGCAAATACAAAAAACAATAAAACAACTATTCGTAATTTCGTAGACCTCTTTCTATTCGGTACCAAAATATTTTTCTCTGTAAAACCGAATCAATTGCTCCACTTCGGGTATGCAAGTCGGATCCCCGGTACCAACCTTGGTTTTACGCTGTACATCTTCCAAATTTTCCGCGCCATCTAATACCGCTTCTTCAATATCCTGATCCGTTATTTTTAATACTTTATCGATTACTCGCCCGGTTTCAATTTGAATATTATCAGTCTCGCCTTGTTTGCGGTAATAATCATTAATCGCCGCTCTAAGAGCCTTATCACCCAACACCGAACAATGGATCTTTCGAGTCGGCAAACCATGCAACCTTTCCGTAATATCTTGCGGCCGTAAAGCTCTGGCCTGCTCCAATGTCATCCCACCCTTTTCCGTAACCATCTCGCTCATCATAGATGTCGCCGCGATCGCGCTGGCACAGCCAAATGTCTTCCACTTCAAATCGGTGATGCGTCGAGTTTTGGGATCAACCTGTATCCAAACCCTCATCACGTCTCCGCAAGCCGGCGAGCCCACCATACCCTGTCCGTCCGCTTTATAACCCGTCTCATCTTCCATAAAATTCTTAGGGTGAAAAAAATGCTCTTTCACCACATCCGAATAAAAACCACTCCCGCCATTTTGCGCCGGTGTAATATCCAATCCCTTTTTTCCTTTCTGTCGATTCATAAAATCCTCTTTACTGCTTAATAACTTCTACCTTCTAACTACTACCACCAGCGTCTAACGTAGAACTTCTAACGTCGAACGGTTGCGTTTATAACGAGAATCCGTTCATCACGACTTGAACGTCGAACTAGGAACTTCTAGAGGCTAGAGGCTAGAGGCTGAAAGCTAGTAGCTAATAAATAATTGCTAAGCCTGACCCCCGAAGCTTTATGCATAGGGGTTTGCTAACTTCTAATTTCTAATTAATTAAATGACTTCATATCCAAAGAAACCGGGCTTATTGCGCGTAATCTTTTTACAATATCCGGCATAACCTTAACAACATAATCAACATCTTTCTTGGTTGTAGATTTGCCCAAAGTGAATCTGATTGATCCATGCGCCGCTTCATAACTTAAACCCATCGATAAAATAACATGCGACGGATCCAAAGCCCTGGAAGCGCACGCCGACCCTGTTGAACAATAGATACCTTTTGCATCCAAATACAACATAGCCGCCTCACCCTCGATATCCATAAAAGATATGTTCACGTTATTAGGCAACCGGCACTCTCTATCCCCGTTTAATCTTGTTTTATCAATTTTTAACAATCCTTCTATCATTCTATCCCTGAGCTTGATCAATCTTAACGATTCTTTCTCACGGCCGGCCTGCACAAGCTCCAAAGCTTTGGCAAACCCAACAATACCCGGTACATTTTCTGTTCCGGACCTCAATCTGCGCTCCTGCCCTCCGCCATAAATCATTGGCTCTACTTTAACTCCCCTTCTCACAAACAACATCCCGATTCCTTTTGGTCCGTAAATCTTGCCTCCGTTCAAAGTTAACAAATCCACGTGCAATTTCTCAACATTCAAATCAAGATACCCCGCCGCCTGACAAGCATCCGAATGGAAATACGGATAAACTCCGCCTGCCTGTTTGCGTTTTTTCAAAATCATCTTTCCGATTTCAGCAATTGGCAAGATTGTACCAATTTCATTATTGGCGTACATCACCGAAACCAAAACCGTGCGCTCATTTATCGCTTCTTCAACCTGCTTCACGCTGATCATCCCGTTCTTGTCCGGCATTAATTGCGTTAATTCAATTCTCCCCTTGGAGTGCAATTTTATCAATGACTCGAGTACCGCCGGGTGCTCTATGGCCGTGGTAATTACATGAGGCACAACATCTTTACCAAAATTTTTTCGCAACTCACAAACCGAAGCATTTATACTGCCCACGATTGCCAAGTTATCCGAAGCCGTACCCCCGGACGTAAAAACAATTTCGTCAGCATGCGCGTTTAAAAGCTTGGCGATTTTTTCACGGGCTTCACTAACAGCCGCTCCCGCAATCTGGCCGGGCTCGTGCAATGAAGACGGGTTGGCGTAAAATTTATCAAAATAAGGCAACATGATTTTTAAAACTCTGGCGTCAACCGGAGTAGTTGCCGCGTGATCCATGTATATAAACGGCTTTTTACCTGATTTCATTTTTCTGAGCTTCTTCTGCATAAATTATTTTATAATTTGCTGGAGCTTTGTCTGCGTTAAAGATTTCACCAACTCTTTATGCAAAACCTTCCATAAAACTTTAGACGAACACTGGTCCGCAACCGGGCAAATAGCTCCATCACAACTCATGGGAGCGATCGGCCCTTCCAGAGCCACTAAAATTTCATGCACGGAAATTTCTTTTGCCGGTTTTGCCAGCTTATATCCGCCTCCCGGCCCCTTCCTGCCAATTACCAAGCCGGCGCGCTTTAACGATGCCGCGATTTCTTCTAAAAATTTCTGCGATAATCCCATCTCTCCCGCAACGTCTTTTAAAGAAATAAAACCGTTATCCGAATTCGATTGCTTTAGGTCGGATTTCTGGGCAAGTATGGTCATTAATATCATACCCGCGTGATTTTTTGCTGACACTTTAAATAAACTGTTCATAATAAATAAATCCTAGCTTTTAACTAGGAATATACCTCTGCTCCGCTTTTCTGTCAAGATTAGACGTAAAGGCGGCTTAAGGCATGCGTTTTGTTTACAAGTCATAAAGAAAAAGTCAGCTTGTCTAAACTTTGTTGCGCTTAAGAGTTAATTATAAAGCCTCCTTGCCATTTGCTAACCGACACTTATGCGTGCTACATACCGTGCGTGCTACATGTTATAATAGAATAAATATGCAAAAAATCTCTTTGATTGTTTTTTTAACGACCGTCACTCTTTCCGCCGGGTGTTTTACCCCTCCTGCCTCCATCAATATCGCGACGCCCTTAAGTGAACTAAACACCGGTAACAATATTCCGCAAAAATTTGGATTCGGCGAAATCCCCTCCGCGCCAACAGTCGATCAAACTAACGCTCGCATCAACATAAACACCGACTTGCCGAGTTTGCAACCCTTTATAACAGTATTGCGTTTGCCACCTAATGCTTTAGATGAAGTTCAATTTCAAAACCTCACCACTTCTATGGGCATGCCGGCCGGTTTAATAGGCAAAGATGCCAAAAATTTGGAACTGTCTTTTTCATGGACTAATTCGGCAAACGAAGTCTGGAGCTACGACTCAAGCCAAAGAAGACTTACATATGCTAATGCGTCACAGTCCCCGGAGAACACGGTTGTATCTTCGTGGCCCAGTGATCAACTGATATCTGATGCGGTTGATGATTTTATGATAAACCGCGGTTCAGATCCTCTCTCATACCGTAATGCAGCGATCCAAAAAGATTGGCGCGAATGGTTGAGAAAAATTCGCAACGAAGAAGCCTGCGTCAGCCAAGCAAACATAGAATATTTTCAAAAACTATCCGGTCCCAAAGCATTCCTCGAAGCCGAAGCGCCGCAAGCAGAGCTAAACAATTGCACGGATAATACTTACCCATCACGCATCCCTGTAACCTTCGACCTGGTAATCGACGATAAAAATATAATGGACGAAAAAGGCAAGTCTGAAATCGGCGGTTATATAATCTTTAACGCTAGCACGCTGGAAGTGGAATACGCTTGGATCACTTTAGCGGCTACTCCGGCCAGATCAGATTACCCCGCCATAACAGCACAGCAAATGCGCCAAAATATGTTAAACGGAGGCCTTGGCGGCCAGCCTCAGGGCACGGTTGAAATTAACGAAACTTTTTTTGCATTTTATAGGCTTGATACCGGAGATGAATACAGTTACAAATATTTAGTACCCGCCTTGGTTGGCAGTGGAACCCAAACTATTTCAGGAACCGAAGCGCCATACAACATAGTAGTCCCCTTAACCAAATGATGGTAAAAAATTTGCGGACAAAAACAGTTTCTTATTTCATATATTTTTTTAAAAAGTGGTCTTTTGCGCTTGTTCTCGCGGCCATCATGCTCGCATTCCAATACTCGGTAATATTAGGAACAATAATGTTAGCTCCGCCTGATCATTTTTGGCTGGGCGCCACAATTGCAAATTCAAGCGATACTGCCATTTATATCAATTACATTTCCCAATCAGCAAATTCGCCTTTACTAACAAACTTTTACGCCGGTCCCGAACATATCGCTCGCTTCGACCCGTTTTGGATATTTGGAGGACTATTTGTCCGATTGGGTACAAGCGCCATACAAGCACACGAAATCCTTCGCGTCATAACCACGATTATTTTAGCTTTCGCGATTTTGGCCACAGCTAAAAGTGTAACGAAAAATGCCACCGAAGCACGAGTGGCTTCGGTGCTTATTTTATTTGGCACAAGCACCGGCTGGATTTATTCCGTGTACTTAACCATCGCCAATTCTTGGAGCTCAACCTCTATAGTACCTGCCGATTTAGGCAGCGAGTTCGCTATTAGCTCTGTTTTGCTCGGCGGCGCTCACATGATCCTCTCCCTCGCGCTCCTGCTTTTAAACACACGCTGGCTTTGGGAAATAATTAGCAAAAAACGCAAACTTGGCGTTCTGCCCATATTCACACTCGCCTTCCATGTAAGCTTCCATCCTTACTTTATACCGATATACGGTTTAATAAGCATCTTTTCCCTGTCACTTAACCGAGATAAACAAAGTTTTTTTAGATTCCTAATCCTAAATTCCACCCTGCTCCCCGGTGCCATCTATTACATATATTTAATTTTTAATGATACTAAACTACGGGAGCATCATCTTATAACCAACAACCTCATACTTGATCCATTATGGTCCTGGCTCATAATTCTACTTCCCATTTCAATCGCCTACATCTGGATTCTCTGGAATAAATCCAAGTTAAACCTGTCTGGCAATACTTGGATATGGATCTGGCTGATAGCTTCTTTGATTTGTATTGCCTCGCCCCTGCCCTGGAATCGCAAATTCACCCAAGCTCTTTTACCCGCTCTAACAATATTAACTTTGCCTTTTTGGCTGCATATTTACCACAGTCTAAAACCCAAAAAAGATCTTATTTTAAAAGCCTCTCTGCTTTTTCTGCTCAGCTTCCCATACTTACATCTACTGCAATCCGAACTCGCTCTTACAACAGACCCTAATTTAAACCAATACTTTTACGCTTCAAATGATACAAAAAAAGCTTGGCAATTTCTAAAAAGCGCTCCGGCAAACTCACTAATTCTCTGCACGAATATCTATAATTGCCTCTGGACTCCCGCGCAATCCGGAAATTATGTCTGGATCGGCCACCGGCACGAAACTCCAAACTTCAGCGAGCGATATGAAGCTTATAAAAATTGGCTGTCGAGCAAAAACGCTTCGAATTTCAAATTTCTTTTGCAAGAGCAAAAAATCACTCACGTAATCAGCCATAAAAAAGATTATGAGATGTTGTTCAATGCTGATTGGCAAAAAACATTTGAAGCCGGCAACATCTCGATTTGGCAACTTCACAATTAGACTCTTGCCGTACCAAGCTGTAAAATACAGATAACTTTAATTATGCCAAAAACAAATATCGCCATTTTGGGCGCCGGAAACATAGCTACCAGCCTCGCTTATCATATCGGCCGCCAAGGGCACAGAGTAAAAATGTATTGCATCGAGCCCGACGTTCTAAAACAGATCAATAAAAAACACTGCAATAAAAAATATTTAAAAAGTGTGCGCCTTCCGCATACGATAGAAGCCGATTCCAGCCTCGAACAATGCCTCAAAGGCGCAAAAATAGTCATATTCGCTGTACCCAGCCATGCCGTTTTGCCCGTTTTAAAAAACGCAAAACAATTCTTCCGCGAGGACGCGGTGATAACTTGCATCTCCAAAGGGCTGGACCCCGATACTCTGGAACCCATCGCCGTAAGCCTGCAAAAACATTTACCGAAAAACTTACGCAAAAAAGTCTGCATGTTGGGCGGCCCCGCTATCGCGAGCGAACTTGTTAAAAACACTCCAACGGCTTTTGTGGCCGCCTCTGCCGATCCCGGCGCGCGCAAACTACTCGCCGGATTCATGCGACACGGCCAAATAAAATGCGCCGAAAGCCACGATCTCTTAGGTGTCAGCTTGGGAGCTGCATTAAAAAACCCATACGCCATCGCCTTGGGCTTTTGCGACGGCCTAAACTACCCCACAAATTCCAAAGCTCTGGTAATAACCATGGCTGTAAGCGAAATGGCAGGCATCATGCTCCGTGCCGGCGCGGATCCCAAAACCGCACCCTCACTCGCCGGCCTGGGCGATTTACTTGTAACCGGCCTCTCGCCTCATGGCCATAACCGCACCTACGGCCAAAAACTTATTAAAGCCAAAACAAGCAATCCGGCCAAGCTCGGCCTCACAACCGTCGAAGGTATACGCGCTTCAGAACTGGGCATCAAACTTGCCAAACGCCTCCACGCGCGCACCCCATTGCTCTTCGCAATCCATAAAGGCATACATTCCTCAAGTAATTTCCACAAACCCTTCGAAAACTACCTAAACAAACTAAAACTGGATCTCATCTAGTAACCATTACCTATTCTTTATTCTTTATTCTTTATTATCCCGCCTCATTAATTAAATTATTTTTACGGCGGGACCCCGCTATAGCG
>CAYOMV010000059.1:0-8250 GCA_964405175.1 uncultured Gammaproteobacteria bacterium
AGCCTCTCGACGTAATGCTACCTCGTGATAAACGGATTCTCGTGATAAACGTGATTATCCGCTAGAAGCTAGTAGCTAGTAGCTAGAAGCTCGTCATTCGACGTAGTTATAGTTCTCCACAGTTAAGATTGTGCCGCTTCCGGCGGTTTTTGTGCTATAATTTAACAAATGCCCCAGAGGAAAAAGTATTCCAAGAAAGCCAAAAATCGGAAGGCGCTTTATGATTACATGACGCCGGGTTTTTGGCGTGCGCATTTCATGTTGCCCACAGGAGTATTTTTCTTGGCGTTGGGCATCGCGCTGGGCATCGCGCATAACTCAACACTTGATCCCAAATACGTTTCGGCCACGTCGGCCGACAACATCATCGGCTGGGCTTGGTCGTCTCACGTGGGCTGGTTTTCACTAAACGACATCAATTCCGGAGCTTGCGGCACGCCTCCATGCGGAACTTACGGCATTCATATCGATCCCAACGTAACTCCTCAACACCATTGGGATCTTTTAATGTGGCCGGACACAACACCGCCCAATCCTCCCTACCAATCACCTCCCGACCCATCAATTACAACCAATGGGCATAAAATCAACGGCTTTATCTGGTCTGATAATGTTGGCTTTGTGTGTTTTGGGGATTCTTGCAATATTCCGGCGTGCACCGGCTCTTTCTATCCTTATCCGCCGGGGGGTGAGTTTTACGCTTATGCCGAACCTGTTACCGGAACAAATACGGTCGAAGTGCACGGCTGGGCTGTAATCTGCAACCAAAAAGATGCGGGCTGGATTTCTTTAAATTGCCGTGATATCGGAGCATGCGA
Source organism: uncultured Gammaproteobacteria bacterium (assembly GCA_964405175.1). Classification (GTDB taxonomy): domain Bacteria; phylum Patescibacteriota; class Patescibacteriia; order 2-12-FULL-60-25; family 2-12-FULL-60-25; genus MWCR01. Next base: position 819 of record CAYOMV010000059.1, read on the forward strand.
CGGAGGCCCGGGCTCCACCTATTACAAACTTGTCTACGACCCTATAAACCAAATTTTTCATGATGCCGCCAAGCAAGGCTCGCCATTTGGCTGGAACGGCAACAGCGACGGCTCGGGTATCGGTTATCTCAATTTTTACGCGTCAGCTTTGGGTATGGCTTTAAATGAAGATCCGGAAGACGATTACCCCGAATGCCATGATGGATATGATAACGACTTAAACGGCCAAGCAGACTGCTCGGATCCTGCCTGCGGCGCTGTCTGCACAGAAATTTGCGACAACAGCTTGGATGACGACGGCGACGGCGATATCGACTGCGCCGACTCCGATTGTGCTTGTACCGAATCCATCTGTAACGATGGCTTGGATAACGATCTAGACGGCCCAATCGACTGCGCCGATTCCGATTGTGTGGCCAACCCTGTCTGTCTCCCCGAAACAGTTTGCGACGACAGCGCGGATAACGACGGCGATGGCGATATCGATTGTGATGATTCCGATTGCGCCGCCGACCCTGCGTGCGTCCCTCCTCAGCACCAATGCGTCGCCTTCACAGGCGACCCAAACCAAGCTGATTTGTGTTGCAGCGATCTATCCGACAACTCAACCGGATTGGTCGATTGCTTCGATCCGGATTGCCGAGGTAATGCTTCTGTGTGCGCGGCTTGGTTGCAGGTTTCAACAGGGAATATCTATTCACAACTTGGCATTACCGGTACAAAACCATCTGCCGCCACCGGTTTAACCAATACCAAGTGGTGCTTGCGTTCAGATCAAACAATCGAATGGACATCCGCGGAATCCTGCCGCCAAGAAGGTGTCGGCCAAATAGCCCTGCCTTCTCAAGGTACCAACTATCGCAACAAACTCGGGTTTTTAGATCTGGAAGGCATGAGAATAGACGGCAGATACGCGCAGGTTTGGAATATTGCCAATGCTTCAGGTATTCCGGATAATTTAAATGGTGCAATATATCGCTACACCGGAGGCGGAGAACTCATCCTTCCCGCGAAAACCTTTCAGAACGGATCCGGCCCCGAGGGTAACGGTTCAGGCTTATTGCTCATCGAAGGTGCTGACTTGCGTATAGATGGAAATATCGAATACGCGTCGGCCGCTGTTCAAGACCGCTTAAAAAATCTGGCTTCATTCGGTGTTGTGGTTGTGAAAGATGCCTTTGGAGCCGGCGGTAACATAATGATTGATTCTGATGTAACAAACATCAGCGGTGTTTATTTTGCTGAAGGCGATATTTGGACCGGTTCAACAGGTGTACCGCCGGATGATTATCTGGAAATGGTGGGCATCTTTATCGCTAACCAATTCCATCTCGAGCGCGACAATAATACCGATCCAACCAGACCTGCCGAGCGCATCCTCTTCGACGGGCGCGCGGTTGTGAATCCGCCTCCGGGGTTATCAGATATAAGCAAATCATTGCCTCGCTCAACCGAAGTATCATTTTAAAAAATATGGGATTATTCTCCAAAAAAACAACTAAAAATTTTATCGGCCTTGATCTGGGTTTATCCGGAATCAAGCTGGTTGAGCTTTCAAACGACAGCGGTCACGCGCGGCTTGTTACTTATGCTTATGTCGACAGGCCGGTGGAAAGCTTTGATGTAATGTTTGGAGACAGGCTTGAAGAAACGGCAAGGCTCATAAAAAACATGATTTCCAAAGCCAAATGCACCACCAAAAACACCATCGCCGCGGTCCCTGTTTCCTCTATCTTTACGTCAATAATCTCTGTCCCGGCTAACAACGAAAAAGAACTTAAAGAAGCTATAACTCTTCAAGCAAAAAAGCTAATCCCGGTTCCTTTAGACGAAATCCAATTGGACAGCAAAATTATCGAAGGCGCTTTTAAAACCGAAGGGCAAAAAAAAGTTTCCCGCGTTTTGCTTACCGGCGCTCCAAAAACACTGGTGAATCGCTACATAGATTTATTAAATAAACGCTGCGGCTTAAACCTCATCTCTTTGGAAACCGAAACCTTCGCTCAAATCCGCTCACTTATCGGTAAAGACAGGTCAAGCGTCATGGTCATCGATATCGGTTTCCATCGCACCAATATTTCAGTCGTTGATAAAGGCATTCCTTTCCTTAATCGTTCTATCGCAGTCGGTGGCGACGCTATCACCCAAACAATCTCCCAAATGTTAGGCATACCATACCAGCAGTCCGAAACCATGAAACGCGACATCCGATCTATGGCTTCCTTTGCGCCTTCCGGCGATTTAACACCGATGCTCGAAAGCTTAATGAAACCCATCTTGAACGAAATTAAATATTCTTTTTCTCTTTATCAAGGGCAAGGGGACGTTGGCGAACAAAGGCGGATAGATAAAATCATCTTAACCGGAGGCTCGGCGCTCTTACCCAATCTCACTGAGTTTTTAACTCAGCAGATGAATGTTAACGCTTTTTTGGGCGATCCCTGGGCTCGTGTAGTCTACCCGTTGGACTTGCGCCCTATTCTAGATGAGATAGGCTCGCGCTTTAGTGTTTCATTGGGATGCGCGATGCGTGATATTACCGAATAAACCAATCTATGTCTGACATTTCTTTCCTTCCTTCCTCCTTGAGAGAGAAGGAAGAAGAAATAAAAAAAGAAAGCCTTCATGCCGCTCCAAAAGAGCCGGTAAGTATGCATGTGCCCGAAACCGAAGAAGAAGATGTGGAAATCATAGAAGTAGACGCCAGCGAAGTGGATCAAATGCTCATAGGGGAGCCGCTTTATACCAGGTTATACTATAAAGCCAGTCTTTTGTTCGCTTCTTTAAAAGAAAAATATCTAGAACCCAGGCCCGCGGAAGCTCCTCCCAAATCTCCTCCGCAATTCTTTAAACCGTCTGCGGCTAAACCCGAGTCGGCGATTAAAAAGCCTGTCGCTCCGGCAGTAAGCATGCCGGCAGATCAAAAAACTAAAGAATCAACCGACAAAAAGTCCGCAGTCGAAACTCCAAAACCAAAAGCCCGGATCCGCCCGGCCTCCACCAAGCCCCAAAGCGGCCGCAGAGTCAGGATCATCAAGCGCGTCCGCAAACCGGTTCATGTCAGCCTTTTAGACGAACAGACAATGCGCGACTTGCATATCAATATCCCCAAGCGCAAATTTACCCTGGTCTTTTTGTCCATACTCTTTGCGGTGATTTTCGGTTCGGCTTATCTTTTGCTTGATCAGGCAACCGCACAAGCTGTTTCAGAACAGAAATTAATACAAAATCGTTATAATGAAGTAAAATCAAGCATTACATCAGAGCAAGATAAATGGCAGGCTTTTCAAGATTTGGAGCCGCGCCTTATTGCTTTAAATGATCTATTGGAAACACATATTTCCGCGAATAACGTTTTAAAGTTTTTAGAGGAAAATACTTTAAAAGACATCTCCTACGCATCTTTTATGATGAGCAGTGACGGTAGGATAAATATGAGCGTAACCGCCGCCAGCTATGACGCTGCCGCCCGGCAACTTATGATTTTTGAGGAATCGCCCATGGTAAAAGCGGCAGAAGCTAATTCGTTTAATGTCGCTGAAAAAGACGGTCAAAATTATGTTTCTTTCCAACTGGTATTGTATTTACAGCCCCACGCTTTATTATTTAAACAAACAGAAATCGAAACCGCATCTAATTAGGGTTTTTATTTGCCCGGCTAAATACTTTTTGGCCGCGCGATACAGCAACCTTAATCATGGCAAAAAATACAAGTAACAACGAGCCCGAAATGGCAAAGAAGGCTCCAAAGATAAAACGTCCGTCCAAACTTTTTACCGAATATTATTCGTCGATAATTTTGATTTTAATTACCGTTTTGGTGGGGGCTGGATATTTTGTGATTAAGCCCAAAATCGACGATTACAAAAACATTCGCGCGCATACGGATTCCATCAGACAAAGCATCGAAAACGAGCAAAATTATTTGGCCGGCCTAAGGCGCTCTGTAAACGCGGCGGAGGCAATAGCGCCCGAAGTATTAAACAAGGTGGATAGCGCTTTGCCCAGAAGTTTTAGCATACCCGAAACTTTGGTAATCATGAATCGCACAGCCTCCAAAACCAACGTGAAAATTTTAAGCATCGTCTTTAGCCCCGGATCGGAAAAGAATACCAAAAATAAAAATTTGCAAAACGTACAAATAACATTAAATGTCGAAGCCGCGAATTATACCGCTCTAAAAAACTTTTTAAACAGCTTGGAAGCCAGCCTCCGGCTCATCGATATCCAGATGCTCACAGTTTCGGATTTTTCCAAAGAATCGGCCTCGTTCTCGCTTCAGCTTAGGACATATTATTATACTTCGGATCAAGAATAATTATGAATATAAACAGCGCTCCGCCAATTTTTTCCAGAATCGTGCTTGCGGTATCTGCCTTGGTAATGGTAGGCGTTCTTTACATTTTTGTGTCTTTCGCGCTGGAGCCCGCCTACCAGGTGCCTCCAACGCCTCCCAAAAAAGCCGAAGTATTCAATCCCAAAGCCGATGTCTCGCAAAATCCAGCTTTCAACGAACTGAAAAAAGATTACATGGAACCTGTGCCCGATATGCCCGTTGGTCGAGACAATCCTTTTCAATCCATCATCACTCCGGCCGCGACCGGTACGCCCACTTCCGTACCCAGGGCACGTCTTCAACTTTCGCCGGTGGCTACCGGTACTGAAGTTTTAACCGAAACTGAAACCGAATAATTATGAATAGCCAAATACTCGATAATTTGCAAAACAAAGGCAAGATAGACGACAAAGTGCGCGCGATTGCCGAAGATTTGGTTGGCCGTGGAAAAACTTTGGAACAAGCCTTGGTAGGCGGTAAATATGTTTCAGATTCAGATTTCGCGCAAACGCAAGCCGAAGTTTTGGGAGTGGAATACATGGATCTTTCGGATATCGAAGTAAACCCCGAAATAATCAGCCTAATTCCCAAAAAGACTCTAAAAACTTATAAACTTGTCCCTGTTGACTTTCAAGATAACGTGCTTACGGTTATTTTACGTAACCCGCAAGATTATCGAGCCGTTGAAGCGCTCGAATTTTTAGCCGGTGAAAGGGGATGGAAAACAAAACTGGCCACCGCGCCCGCATCGCAAATCAATAAATTCGTAAAATCATTATCCGGCTTGGAAGCTGAAATAGAAACCTCACTCGAAGCGGCCAAGGGTAAGTTTGAAAAAGATAAAGAAGAAGAACTAACCCAAGGAGGTAAAATCGAAGATATCATAAAAGGCGCGCCCGTATCGCGCATGCTTTCGGTTATCATGCGCCACGCGGTTGAAGCCGGCGCGTCCGATATCCACATCGAGCCCGTGGGCAATGAATCAAGGATACGATACCGCATCGATGGCGTACTGCGCACATCTTTATCGCTTCCAATCTACGTACATCCGGCACTCGTCTCCAGGGTCAAAGTTTTGGCTAATCTCAAAATTGACGAAACCAGAATTCCCCAAGACGGGCGCATTACCCAAGAATTCAATAGTAAAAAAATAGATTTCCGTATCTCCACCTTGCCTGTTGTTGACCATGAAAAAGTGGTTATGCGTATTTTGGACACAACAGCCGGAGCGCCCACCTTGGAACAATTGGGTTTCCGCAAACAATATATAGAAATAATGAAAGAGGAGCTGAAAAAACCGCACGGCCTTTCCTTATCACCGGCCCCACCGGTTCAGGTAAATCCACCACTCTCTTTTCCGGCCTAAACCTCTTAAACTCGGACGGTGTAAACATTTCAACTCTGGAAGATCCTGTTGAATACTATATCGAAGGTGTTAACCAATCCCAAGTTCGCCCTGAAATAGGGTACACATTTGCCACAGGCTTGCGTTCGCTCTTGCGCCAAGATCCAAATGTCATCATGGTCGGAGAAATCCGCGACCGTGAAACCGCCGAACTGGCCATCCATGCCTCTCTTACCGGCCACCTCATCTTTTCAACCTTGCACACCAACGACGTCTATGGCTTGGTGCCCCGCTTACTTGATATGGGGGTGGAACCTTTTTTGCTGGCTGCCACAATGAATATCGGGGTCGCGCAACGCCTGGCTCGTAAGATTTGCCCCTTTTGCAAGGAGGAGGAAGAAATCCCGGATCAGACACGTAAGGAATTGATGGAAGTCTTAAAAGAAATTCCCGAGCAATATCTCGAAAATGTTGATTTAACTAAAAAAATAGTTTTTTATCACGGTAAAGGTTGTCCCAAGTGCGGTGACGTAGGCTATAGTGGCCGCACCGCTGTTGCCGAGGTCTTTCAATTTACCGAAAACGCTAAAAAACTAATCGAAAACGGTTTCGCGCATGAAGATTTTCTAAAAGAGTTTAAGCGCCAAGAAATGATAACTTTGTATCAAGATCTGGTGCTAAAGGCCGCCGAAGGCCTTACAACAGTTGAAGAGGTAAAACGCCTGGCTCAAGACACTTCAGACTCCGAGGACCTGGTTGAAGATGAAAAAGAAGAACACGTTTTGGATAAGCCAAGCGGTAAGAATAAATAATTTACTATCGGTTTTATGGAAAAAAAGAAAGTTATTTTTGTGGAAGATGACGCCTTCTTGTCGCAAATTTTTACAAAAGCTTTAGACTTGGCCGGATATGATGTGATATCCGTCTCCAGCGGAGAAGAATGCCTGAAAATAGCCGAAAGAGAAAAACCGGATTTATTTCTTTTAGATATAATCTTGCCTCATATGGATGGTTACGAATTAATGGAAGAACTGCAAAAAAACGAAAATTTACGCCAATTGCCGATTTTGGTAATAACAAATCTTAGCAATAAAGAAGATGTTGATAAAACCAAGGCAATGGGCGTTGCGGGCTACCTCATAAAGGCGCATACTCTTCCTGAAGATGTTGTGGCTAAAATCCAATCTATTCTCAATTAGTTATGCCAAGTTTTCGTTATCAAGTAAGAATCCCCGACGGACGCATCCAATCCGGCATTGTTGAAGCTGACGACAGCGACAGCGCTTTGGAAGCGCTAGAGGATCGCCAGTACGAGGTCCTTTCCATCGACACATATGCCGGAGTTGAGGCGAAAACCGCGTCTTTGATGCAATTTTTAAACGCCGTCAAGCCAAAAGAAATTGTCGCAACTGTTAGAATGTTATCAGTTATGGTTTCCGCGTCCGTACCGCTGGTCGACGCCACTCGTAACATTGTCCATCAAACCAAAAATCCTCGGCTTAAGTCCATAATGGCCGATATAGCCGGTGAAATCGAAGGCGGAGCCAAGCTGTCCGACGCCATGGAAAAATATCCCTCTGTCTTTTCAGGTTTTTTCACCAACATGATCCGCTCCGGTGAAACCACGGGCCAGCTTTCCGATGTTTTGAATTATTTGGCCGACCAGCAAGAAAAAGATTACGACATGAAAGCCAAGCTCCGCGGAGCTTTGATGTACCCGGCTTTCATTATCACCGGCATGGTTGTCGCCG
>CAYOMV010000060.1:0-7786 GCA_964405175.1 uncultured Gammaproteobacteria bacterium
TGATATTCAAACCTTCTTGAATCGCTTTTTCCAATGCTCCTGAGCTATACACAAATAACGTTTGACCGGGATAATTGCCGTATAACTGTACGATCAAAGTATACTCATCGCCAAGTTGACGCTGGCTGGTAAAATACGCGTCACCCGGAAAAAAGATCGCGGTCCGTGCTGACATCACTGCCTCCTTGTGGTTCATCGGCATCATTTATCTATCAAACATTATTCATACTGTCAATTTAACTTAATAATCTCTGACTTATCCTTGTTATACTCGTGATAAACGTGTAACGTGATAAACGCACATCGTTATAAACGTGTTACGTGTATCGTAATAAACGTTATTTTGTATGGACTCCGCTCAAGAAGTAAAAAATCACCTAGATATTGTCGACATAGTGGGGGAATACCTCCAGCTAAAACCCGCCGGTAGCGGTAGTTTTAAGGCGTGTTGCCCGTTTCACCAAGAAAAAACACCCAGTTTTATGGTTAACAGACCCAGGCAAAGCTGGCACTGTTTTGGCTGTAATAAAGGTGGTGACATGATCTCTTTTGTCATGGAAATCGAAGGTATGGAATTTATAGACGCGTTAGAGCACTTGGCTGGCAAAGCCGGAGTAACTTTGCCAAAATTTAACAAGGAAGAAATTGGTGAAAAAAAGAGCTTACAGCAAATCAATGAGTACATTTGTAAACTATTACAGCACACTCTAGTCACTTCGTCGGAGGCTAAAATCGCTCGCGAATATATCAATCAAAGAGGCATCGACGATTTAACTGCCGACTTATGGAGACTGGGGTTTGCACCCGCGGATTGGAAGCAATTTGAAAGCAAGTTTAAAGAGCAGGGCATAACGCCAATGGACTTAATCAAAGTCGGCATCGCCAATAAAAAAGACGACCGCCCTGGTATTTATTATCGTTTTAGAAGCCGATTAATGTTCCCCATAGCCGACGCTTTCGGCAACATCGTCGGTTTTACCGGGCGCATTCTTGCCGATGAAAAAACGGCCAAGTATATCAATACACCGGAAACTGTTTTGTACAAAAAAAGCCAAGTTTTATACGGGTTGGATAAAGCCAAAGGCGATATCAAGCGCGAAGATTTAGCAATTATAGTTGAGGGGAATATGGACGCTTTAACATCGCATCAATTTGATGTAAAAAACGTTGTGGCATCCAGCGGAACAGCTTTAACTCCCGAGCAATTAAATTTGATTAAACGCTATACTAAAAATATTGCCATAGCTTTTGATACTGATGCAGCCGGGCTTGATGCGACTTTGCGAGGCATGGATTTGGCAAGGCAAATGGATTTTACAATCAAAGTTATTCGTTACGATCAAAATATTGCCAAAGACCCGGATGAACTAATCCGTAAAGATGTTGACGCTTGGAAAGAATCAATCCGTAAGGCAAAACCTATCATGGATTGGATATATAGCCATGCTTTTGAACAATTTAATGAATCAACGCCTGATGGCAAAAAACAAATCGCCCAATTCGTATTAAATGAATGCGGCCACATACCTCATCCGGTTGAAAGAGATGCTTGGGTAACAAAGCTCGCAAAAGATTTAGATATTTCTCCAGATGCCTTAAGAGCGGCTCTCGCGGGCAGTATCAAAAAAAATAGCAATCCGAGGCAATCCGACAACTTATCCGAACAAAAAACCACTGAAAAAACCATCAACCCAGGCAAAAAAGTAGACGATAAGTTAAAAACACTTGAAGCAACCTGGCTGGCCGCGACTGTAAAAAACCCCAATTTATTCCACGAAATACAGATCAACTGGAGCCATCCTCCACATGCCAAGCTTTACAACCATCTAAATACAAAGTACAATTCGTCCGTTCAAGCTGATCAGGATATCGATCAAGAAACTTCAGAGCTCTTGGATTTTTTAACTTTATTAGCGGATCGCGAGTTTGAAAATCTAACAAACGAGCAACTTGCAAAAGAGTTCACAAACACCGAAACTCGCTTGCTCAATGAACAAAAACAGCAATATCGAAAAGAACTCGAAACCGCAATGCGCGAAGCCGAACGAAAAGGCGACGCCGAACGCATTCAAGAACTCTTACTGAAATTTCAAAACCTTAACAAAGATATTAATCAATAAATAATAAAGCCATCTGATTTATTAATATTGATCTGCTAGCTTTATTATTTATTCTTTATAAATTATTATTTTTTATTTTAATGTATTCCGTTCCCGCCGGCCCCGCCCTTGAGCGGCCCGCTCGCGGCCCTGGAGTATAACAAGATGTATGCCAAAAACATCTAAATCCTCGCCACAAGCAAAAAAGGCAAAGAGTGTAAAAAAATCCTCTGCGTCCAAAAAAACACCCGCAAAGAAAAAACCTGTAAAAAAACAGGCTGTTAAGAGTGGTTCAAAAAAGAAATCCGCCGTTAAAGCAAAGACACCCACGATTTCGAAAACACCTTACATAAAAGCCCCGCCTCCGTCCGAAGAAATCCTCAATCATCTTTTTAACAAAGCTAAAACACGCGGTTTTTTAACAGAAACCGAAGTACTGTACGCTTTTCCGGATATCGAGGACTATATCCCTGTTTACGAAGCATTTATCGACCGCATGGACGCCGCAGGAGTTGGCATGGTGGAAATGAAAGAAGGTATATTAGGGCGCAAGCAAGAGCGCAACGAAATAATGACATCTCTAAACAGCGCGATCGCTCCGGAAGCTCTTAAAGTGGATCCGTTTGATCTAACAGCCGATTATATTCAAATATACCTGCGTGAAATAGGTAAGATACCGCTTCTAACCGCCGAAGAAGAAGTCGCGCTCGCCAAACGCAAAGAAAGAGGGGATAAAGAAGCCGAAAAAAAACTAATCGAAGCCAACCTTCGTTTGGTGGTTTCGATTGCGAAAAAATTCATGGGCAAATCACTCTCATTGTTAGACTTGATTCAAGAGGGTAATATCGGCCTATTCCGCGCTGTTAAAAAATTCGAATATCGCAAAGGTTACAAATTTTCAACTTACGCGACTTGGTGGATCCGCCAAGCCATTACGCGCGCGTTAGCAGACCAATCCCGCACCATCCGCATTCCGGTTCACATGGTTGAAACAATCAACAAATTCCAGCAAATCGAACGCCAGCTCATTCAAGACTTGGGCCGTGAACCATTGCCGGAAGAGATAGCCGCGGAAATGGGAGAGGAAGTTAACAAAGTCCGCCACATTATAAAAATTTCCCAAGATACCGTCTCCCTGGAAACATCCGTGGGCGAAGATGATGAAGACTCCACGCTGGAAGACTTTATCGAAGACGTTAAAAACATGACCCCGGACAAATCAGCCGGCCGCCAATTGCTTAAAGACTATGTCCGTCATATTATTACAGATCTCTCTCCACGCGAACAAAAAATTCTGGAAATGCGTTTTGGCCTTGTCGATGGAGTAGGGCACACACTTGAAGAAGTGGGCAAAGAGTTTGACGTTACCCGCGAACGCATTCGCCAAATCGAATCCAAAGCCTTGGAAAAAATCCAACAACACCCGGAAATAAGAAGATTAGCTGATTACTAGTGATACCAAAAAAGTTCCCAAACGGGAACTTTTTTGCTGGCTCTGGGGGTGGGATTCGAACCCACGACCAATCGGTTACATTTATCCAATTGTTTCCAACTGGGATGGACTATATCATCACCCCGTAATAAACGGGGGTGAGGCGCTTCCCCTCATAGAGGGTACTCCTTCTCAGGATAGTCTCTGAACCTTTCCCTCGATCACTCTCAGGACTTGGCTGCTGATTACCATGTCTCTTCCGATAAAAGACTTAGGCTTCCAGCAATTCACCTCATTTTTCAAACCGCCTCGCGGCGGAAAGCTGCGTTATGCCCGCGTGTATCTCACGATGACAGTTTTACCTTAAGATAATCGGCACGCATGGCATAGGTACGTTTTTCCTTTCTCATATTGTCAAAGAAAAACCTGTTCACAGCCGACTGCTCTACCACTGAGCTACCCCAGAATGAACATTATCTTTAGATAACCTCTTACCTCCCAAGTCTCAAAGTTGAAAACTTCGGGGCTGTTACCCAAGAATAGGCAATATATTACACAAATAGTAAAATATTGGCAAGTAGTTTAAATATAACAAAAAGATGCCGAATATTGATATAGTTTTAGGTTCGTGATATCAAGTAACGGCACCTTACAAAACGAGGTAACTATGACCAAAACACATGTTCAAGGGATTCCTAAAAACACTCCATTAAGCGAATTGGAAGAAAAACTTGCAGCATTCTTTCTACGAGTTTTACAGGATTTTAACTGGCTGAAGACGGGTGATATCGTCCTCATCAAAGCCGCCGTAAACTCGCCCGATCCATACCCGGCAACAACCCATCCATCAGCCGTAAAAGTACTCGCCAAGCTTATTAAAGACAGAGGCGGTGTCCCAATCGTCGGCGACCAATCCGGTGTGGAGTACGTTGTTCATTCGCCGAAGGGCATCGTCCGCGGGTCTTCCCATGACTGCTTTAAAAAAACCAAGCTCTCCCAAATAGACGCGGATTTTGCAGCCTTCGAAGAAGACGCTTGGGAAAGCTTTACGCACTTTACAGATCCCAAAGCCGCCAACTGGCCCAACGGCTTTTATATCACGCCATGGATAGCCAAGACCGACCATATAATCTCACTCCCCAGAATCAGCACACACGGCCAAGGGGGAGTTACACTTGGAGCTAAAAACTGGGTTGGTATTCTGCGCCAAGACAGCCGCATGCTATTCCACGCGCAAGGGCCGTTTGATTTCTATATCAAATATAAAGCCTCTAGTGCGGGTTTACATGCCAAAAAAATCCCCGGATTGGACTTTTTTGAAATGATTGCCGAAATCCAATTGGCAGTCGCGTCAAAATTGCGGGGTACGATTTTTGTGGCCACTGAACTACAAACAACCATGGGGCCAAATAAATATCTGCTTGAGGATTTTGGAATCAAGCTGTTCAAATCTTTTCAGCACGTTCCAAACACCGGAGTTCTAATCGGATCTACAGACCCGGTTGCCGCCGATGCCGCGGCTCTGGCGTTTTTGTTTGAAGCCTACAAACAAACCCCGGTACATCACAAATTTTGGCAACAAGTCTTGTTGCTTGCGAATAGGCAAATAAAAAAACTGGGCTCTTATCCTGTCTGGAGCAATCCGTTCATTGCCCATGGGCTAAATCTCGGTTTAGGTGAAAAAATAGACGTATCAAGCTCCCTCATCATCGAAGACGCACAAGAGTTGAAGCCAAAACTTATAAACCTAATTAAATAATCCTCTTATGAGGATTTTTTTAGTGTTCCGCCTTGGCGACTTCATCTACAAACTTAGTGTACAGTGTGGCAAGCAGTAAAACAAAATCAAGCATTTCTTTATTTCTCGCTCTTAAAGCTGATTCAAAAAATGTATTCAACATGCCCCAATGTTTTTTATGGTACAAGGGCCGATCCATATTTTCCGACCAAAGATCATGAAAAATCTTCTTTTCTTCTTCAAACATTGTACTCTCCCTCAAACGCAGAAGTTCACTTGCACTGAAAAATTATACGAAGCAAGCAAACCTGTCAACACAAGGTATGCTGAAAATTTTGCCGTATTATTCAAAAAATATTATAGTATAACTAAGAACTAATTCATAAATCCAAAACAAACCCAAAATACATAAACTAAAGGTCGAATAATTCGCTTATTTAACCCAAAAAAAAGTTTATGAAGAATCTAAACGCACTCGATTGGATTGCCCTTATTTTAGTCATTGTCGGCGGTTTAAACTGGGGATTGGTGGGAATTTTCAATTTCGATCTGGTAGCCGCCATTTTCGGTATCATGACTTGGCTAAGCAGGTTGGTGTATATATTGGTAGGTCTAAGCGCTGTATACCTGGCTGTGATAGCGCCAAAGCTCGCCAAGAAATAAAGAAAAAAGACTCTTGCTGTGCTCGAGTCTTTTTTTAGAAATAAATAGCTTATAGAGCTATTTTTTAAAATACCAAATATCAGTTTTCCATTTGCTCGAATCGGTTTCCAAATTCGGATCTACTAAGTATTCTTCAACCGCGAAACCACCCATTTCCACGCCATGTTCATTGATATAAGCCATCATCTCATCATGTGCGTCTTTCAATGTCGCGTAATCTCCTTCATGATGAGCCACGACCGCACCCGATTCCGGTACTTCAAAAATTTCCAATACTTCACTGTCGCATTCATTTACATCTGATACCGGAAAGCTAGGCGCCATTTCAGACGTTTGCGTTGCCATATCCCAGGTAAAATAAACTACAGCCGCCGGCCCGGATGGAACAATGCCTTTTTCAGCAAAATATTTGCCCAGCTCGGCATAAGCCTTTGCATATATTTCTTGATTGGAAATATCCTCAAACTTTACAGTTTGTTTCATGCCGATATATTTTTTAGAGGGAAAAATTTTTTCTTCGATATTTATAACCATATATTTACTCTTAATAGTTAAGACCCTCAACATATCATGTCGGAACAAAATTAAAAAGTAACAGTCTTTACATCAAGAGTTTTATTGATTATTCTTCTAAAAGAACCTTCGGAGGATCCCATGGCAAAATACTGCATTGAATGCGGCCGTAAAATCAAGGTATACAATATCCGGCGTAAGTGCTGGATCACGCCCGACGACGACCACGATCTCTGCCAGCAATGCTGGAAGAGCCTAACCGACTCTCTCAAGTCAAAGAATCTATATTGATCCCATACATCACAATAAATGGGATTTTTGTTATAGTCTTGTAAGCTATGAAACAAGTAAACAAATTATACCTGGCATCCTTTCTCAAAAACCAAACCTACTTTGTGCCAATCTTGATTATCTTCTTTCAGGATTTGGGCTTAAATTATTCACAAATATTTTGGGTTCTCACCGGAGGCGCGGCTTTTTCTTTTATCATAGAGATCCCTACCGGGATAATCGCGGATCTCTATGGCAAACGCAAAAGTATAATCATCTCCAAGACAACCATAGCTCTTTCATTCATCGCTTTTGGTTTCGCGGGCGGTTTTTGGACATTGGTTCTCGCTAATCTAATATATGAACTCGGCAAAAGTTTTCGTTCCGGCACTGAAACCGCTTATGCCTACGATTATCTTGAACAAGTAAAAGATTCTCCAAGCTACACCGAAGTTAAAGCCAAACAAAAATTTTACGCCAGGGTATCGGAAAGCATTGCCACAGCCGTTGGCGGGTTTCTAGCCGTACAGCTGGGTTTCCACGCAGTTTTCTTTTTAGCCTCAATCCCGGCCGCGATCAACTTTTTACAGACGCTCACTTGGTCAAAAATTAAAGAGCATAACGGAAAAAAAGGATTCAAAGAATCGTATGCATTTGTTAAAGATACCTTATTTTCGATCCGGCAAAGCAAAGGCTTGCCCAACATCATCTTAAACATAGCCATCTTTACAAGCGTTTTTATCGCGCTCGCTACTTTTATTCAGCCATACATGAAACAAGCCGGTCTCCCAATCGAATATTTCGGCTTGGTCTATTCAATCTTTCTAATAATCGCCGCTTTCTTAACCCGATTCAGTACCAACCTCGAAAAAAAATACGGACTTATAAAAGTAATGAACATTCTAACTTTACTCGCGGTTTTTCCGCTTTTTGTTCTTGGCTTTGGCTATGTTTCCATTATCGGAGTAGGGCTCTTTTTCACCGTTTTATTAATCGAAAACCTTCGCTCTCCAATAGAAAACACTTTATTTCACAAAAACGTACAATCGGTAAGCAGAGCCACTTCCGGGT
>CAYOMV010000061.1:0-7501 GCA_964405175.1 uncultured Gammaproteobacteria bacterium
GTGGGGTTTGGGGGTTGGGTTGGGTTGGGTTGGGTTGCCAATTTATAATTTTAAATATTTATATTAGTTTATTTTACGACTCATTACATTCCCTCCTATACCTCAAGATAGAGTAGTGCTTCTTTTTTGTAAAAAATAAATAGAATCGCGTCAGCGACTCCAACATTGGTAATTGTTAATTGATCATCGGTAATTAAATTTTCCCCGTAGGGGAAAATCAAAAAAAATTCGGTAGGGAAAGTTGATCAATTTAAAGAAGTGACGAATTTCACACAATAACTGGCGTCGCACAATATATGTTATAAGACACATGATGGTGGTTATTATCTAAACTTAGCACTTTTAATTAACTTGGTAGATCATGAGTCTTATAACATAACGTGTATTTTACAACGCTTTCCTGCCGTCAATCATCGTAAAATACACTCCGCTCAAACTTCTTGTACTCGTTTAAAGCCAAAGGCTTTAAACGTAAGCCAACCTGACATGCTTCAAGCTAGAAGCTAGTAGCTAGTAGCTATTTTTTCGCTAAATTTAGCGAAAAAATAATAAGAGGCCCAAAATTGCGTTCTAAGCGCCTCTACCCCTTCCCAGGTCTTATGTGACCTGTATTTAACTAGAATTCAAGCCATCCGCTATAAGCCATCCGCTATGAACTATTTATAATAAATCCTCCCCGGTATCCTGACATCTATATACTCGTGAATATCATCCCATTTGGGCTTAGACTGAATAAACTGCCTCAACGTTTCAACCTGAATATCCAAAGGCGCGTCAGCGTCTATTATCACGTCTTTATTTTCTTTTAAGATAATTTTTACTAAACCTAACTCACTATCACTTAGATACAAGGCTTTAAACCAAATACCCGCGTCTCTTAATTTTTTTGATAAATCCAGCCAACTTCTTACACGATTTGAATTTGTATATTCAAATCCTTTTTCGTAAATCGTCGAAGTCGGCGCGATAACAAAAATTTCTTTAAGAGTATCAACCGGAACGGAAGACGATAAATAATTTCTTGTTGTTGACGCGATGGCTTCATCGGCATAATCGGTAATCACGCCATAATCATCTACAATATAAATTTTGTTATTGGTGACCAAAATCACACTCCTCTGACGCTCCTCAATCTTGAGTCGTAAAATATTTGGATATACTTTATCCACAGTTACACTATCAACAAAAAATGTATTCATTAAATGATTTTCAATCTCATCCTCCTTCACCAATATTAAATTTTTTTTATCTTTTAAAAATCCCGGTTTAGATTTTAAGAAATCTTCCATCTCCCCTACTACGGCACCCCGTTCCAAAACTTTTAAATTCTCAACTTCGAATTTTTTTATCGTAAAAAAATGAGAAAAAAATAAAAACCAAATAATCGCAAAAATAATAAAAATAAAAAATAAAAAATAAGCCGTTAAAGAAGATCTGATCCTGCTTGCCCTTCCCACTACTCTCCCCTGCCCATCCTCATCATTATTTTTAAATTGATAGATCATAGGAATTATTTATTCAACTACGATTCTCTTTATCTGAGGATTTATTCTGGTTACAATTTCGTAATTTATGGTATTAATTTTTGCGGCCATTGAATCGGCTGTAATCTCATCATTACTTTGCCTTCCCAGCAAAACAACTTCATCGTTTTCATGAGCTTCGGGCGAGTCTGTGACATCTACAACCATCATGTTCATACAAATCCTGCCAATAATTTTACAGCGTACTCCTCGCACTAAAACATGCCCCACACTGCTCAAACCCCTGTCATACCCATCCCAATAACCGGTTGGCAAAACCGCTAGCCTAGAATCTCTTGCAACCGCTTCTGTTAGTCCATAGCTTACTGCCGTGCCGGCTTTTACATTCTTAATCTGCGCTATACGTGTTTTCCATGTTAGCGCTGATTTTAGCATAAAATCAGGGTTTTTCTGTTGCGAAACTGCCCGCGTTTCTTTAGAAGACCAAAAGCCGTAAAGCGATATACCCAGCCTCGCTATATCAAAATGAGTTTTATACAGCAGTATAATCGCCGCCGAACAAGCCGCGTGTTTAATGCGCGGATCAATACCCCTTGCTTTTAATTCTTTGATTTCATTATCAAATCTTTCCAACTGTTTTAAGGCAAACGAATGGTCGGTCGTATCTTCAATATTGGCAAAATGAGTGTACATGCCCTCGATTACAACATTGGAAATATTTTTCAATTTTTCCGCATATTCATACAAATCCTCACCGCATAAACCTTGCCTCATTGTACCTGTTTCAATTTTTAAATGAACCTTGGCTTTCCTCTGATCTAATTTCTTCAACTCTTTCAAGTACAAATCCGAATAAGCGACAAAAGAAACTTCCGCTTCCACGGCTTCATTTAATCTTTGCGGGTTGATAAAACCCATTACCAAAATCCAAACATCAGCATACTTTGATCTAATGGCCAATGCTTCATCAAGCGAATCAACCGCAAATCTAGTAACTCCTTGCCTATACGCCATTTCAACTATTTCCAACAACCCATGGCCATAAGCATTTGATTTAACAACCGCCGTAAGCTCTGTACCTTGAGCTAAAAGTTTTTTTACGGAAGTAATATTATGAGCAATCGCTGATTCGGAAATTTCTACCCAAGATCTTAAACTTTGTTTGTTTGTTTCATCCATAATGAACACTAAATTGATACATTATCCTATTTTGTCAAAACCGCAATAAGGCACCAGTACTTCAGGCACAACAACAGAGCCATCTTCCTGTTGAAAATTTTCCAAGATCGCGATAAGCGCGCGCGGAGTGGCTACAACCGTACCGTTTAAAGTATGCACAAGGCCTTTCTCCCCTTCTTTGCTTTTATATTTAATATTTAAATTTCTGGATTGATAATCTATACAATTCGAAGTTGATGTTACCTCTCCGTAAGCCCCTTTGCCTTCATTCCTGCCCCACATCCAAGCCTCAATATCATATCTGCGGTAATCCGAAGCTCCCAGGTCCCCCGCGGCGCAATCAACAACCTGATAAGGGATTCCCAAACTGCTCCAAAACTTTTCTTCCAGTGCTAAAAACTCCAAATGCAATGCTTCAGACTGCTCCGGTTTTGTAAATGCAAACATCTCAATTTTAGAAAATTGATGCACTCTGTAAAGCCCGTAAGATTCTCTGCCGTATGAACCGGACTCCGTCCTAAAACAGTGCGAAAAAGCTACGTATTTCTTTGGCAAAGCTTCTGCCTCGAATGCTTCGTTCATGTGAAAGCCAAGCATGGTTATTTCCGCGGTTCCAACCAATGCCAAATCGCTTTCCTCAATATAATAAACCTGCTTCTCCGGCCCTCGCGGCATAAACCCTTTCCCCAACAATACTTCCTCCTTAGCCAAATCCGGAGTCGTGATAAATTCATAACCCTCCCGAACCATAAAATCAATCGCATATTTAATCAGGGCCTGCTCTAAAATAGCCAACTTATTTTTTAAAAAATAAAATTTAGCCCCCGATACTTTTGCACCTCTTTCAAAATCGATTAAATCATGTTTTTGCGCGATAGCAACATGGTCTTTAGGCTCATCGATTTTACTAATTTCACCCACTTGTTTGATTACTTTATTATCTTCGTCACTCGCGCCGTCCGGCGTGTCAGTATGTGTCAGATTAGGTATGGATCTGAGCAATAAATCCCTTTTTGCCCCGAGCTCTTTGAGTTCTTCTTCTATTAACGCCAACTCTTCCTTCAACTCCTTGCCTTTTTGAATATTTTCTTCCGTGGGCTTTCCCGCCTTTGTCTGTTCGGCAATTGCATTTCTTTCCGCCCTTATCTTTTCCGCTTTTTGTAATTTTTCCGTATAAAGCTCATCAACTTTTAGTACTGCATCAATATCCGCGTTCGCTCTTCTCCTTTCGCTATTTTCCTTAACCATCTGCGGATTCTCCCGCAGAATTTTAATATCTATCATATTAAAAATTTATTTAATATCAATAATCTTGTAAAACGCAATACCACCCGGAGTTTTAACTTCAACCTCTTCTCCTTTTTTACAACCCAAAAAAGATTTGCCCATCGGCGATTCATTAGAGATTAAACCGTTTATGGGATCCGCTTCTGCCGAACCGACTATCTTGTAAGTTCTTGGGCCATTCTTAGATTCAACCTCCACTGTAGATCCGATTCTAACCGTATCCCCACCTTTTCGTTCTTCGATAATTTTAACATTCTTCAAAATCTCTTCAATTTCTCTGATCCTACCCTGAATAAAAGCCATCTCTTCTTTGGCGCTATGATATTCCGCGTTTTCTTTTAGATCACCTAAAGCTTTAGCGGATTCAATTTTTTCCGACGTCTCCTTAACTCTGCTGGTCTTTAAAACTTTTAACTCCTCCTTTAGCTTATCCAAACCTTCTTGGCTAAAATAATGTATTTGTTGCGTCATAAGTATAAAACAATACAAAGCAAGCCTGTATGCCTGCGTATCAAGATTAATTTGTTAAATTAAGTATAAATTGCGATATTGCCTCTGTCAATTTAATCATTCACCGAAGATATTCTGTACCAAGCTTCCAATATCTTCCTCGCGACCGGAACCGCTGTTTCCGAGCCTTCCGTCCCCTCTTCGAGCAAGACGGTAACCACGATTCTTGGGTCTTCGTAAGGGGCGTAGCTCGTAAACCAAGCATGGTTGGGCCTGTCATTACGCCACTGCGCGGTACCCGTCTTTCCGGCAACATTCACCGGAAAATTAGCCAAAGCCCTGCCCGATCCGTAAATAACCGTATCCCTCATTCCGGCTTGTACGGTTTGGATATGCTCAATTGGAGCTATTGGTTCCTTTACAGTCTCAAGACCGCTATGTTTTTGGTAAGCGTCATAAGCCTCGGTGTTTTTAACAAAGTGCGGGTAGATACGCCTGCCTCCATTGGCAATTTCCGCAGTAGACAGCGCGATCTGCAAAGGAGTCACTAAAAGATCACCCTGTCCGATTGAGTAATTATAGGTATCACCAATGTACCAGCGTTCATTTCTTTTTTGTACTCTCCATTCGGGCGTTGGCACCAATCCTCCGTATTCTCCATCAATATCCAAGCCGGTCGGTTCTCCAAAACCGAATTTTTCAAGCCACTCAGCCATCCTGTTTGCGCCCATCCCCGTAAAATTATCCGTACCGCCTCCGATCATATAAAAAAACGTATTCACCGACCAAGCGATTGCTCTTCTCACGTTCGTAGCCCCATGTCCTCCCGGCTTCCAATCCGGAAAAAATCGGTTGCTAACCCAAATTCCTCCGGTAGATAATATGGTTGTATTTGGAGTTATTATACCGTCGGCCAAAGCCGCGGCCGCAAATACCGGTTTTATGGTTGAACCCGATGGATAAAGCCCGGCCCAAGCTCTGGGCAGTAACGGCGTATTTTCATCCTCCAATAACGCGGCATAAACCGTACTCGATACTTTACCTGAAAAGGCATTGTTATCATAAGCCGGCCAAGACACGGATGCCAAAATTTGCCCGTCACGCGGATCCATAGCAATTGCTACTCCGCGCTTTATATCTTCATTCTCTTCTACACTTTCTTTTATTGCCTGCTCGGCCGCTTGTTGCAAACGCAAATCCAACGACAACTCCAAAATATTTCCTGATTTGGGTTCTTCATCATAAACCACTCTTTTTACATGTCCAAAGGCATCCACTTCCGTAACCCTCTGCCCTCTTTCTCCCGCGAGCCAAAATTCGTAAGAGCCCTCCAAACCGGCTTTGCCTATCAAATCAGTACGCAGATATCCTTCTTCTCTTCTATCTTCATACTGTTCGGGTGAAATCTTGCCCACATAGCCCAAAATATGCCCCAAACTTTGCAACTCCGCGGATTGACGATACTTGCGTTTCAAGCCATGCGAAACTCCTACCGAAGGCTCGTCCGCCAAATCTATTTTTACTTGAATGGCTTGTTCATAAGGAATATCTCTCACCAAAGGCACGGAAATATCCCATTTTGTCGAAGAAGATATCACAGACTCCAAAGAAGCAATATCCATCCCCGTAATTCTGCCAATTTTTCCAAATATCTCTTTCCTCTTATACTCTTCCTGCGGCAAATCCAAAGGTTGCACCACCACATCAAAAGACGATTCATTTTCCGCCAAAACAACACCACTACTGTCTACAATCGTGCCTCGAGGAGGAGTTATAACCATAGTCCTAAGCCTGTTCGCTTCAGCCTTGGCTTGATAAGCATCTTGGTTTATCGCCTGCATCCAAAATGCTCGCGTGGTTAAACCGATAACCGTTAGTACGGCCAACATGGCGGCAAAAATAAAACGGCCTTGCGGTATTGCCAAGCCAACGAAAATTGGTCTTTCCGTAATTTTTGTCGCGTCTTCTTCGTAAAGAACTTCAGAGTTTATCTGATTACTTCGAGTATCCGAAACCCTCAAGCCCCAAGGGCTCTTATCAGGCCAGAAGAAAAAACGCTTATCATCCGCCATATCGATCTTTAACAAAAGGTATATACGTTAAAAAGCGCTTCGTAAAAAACGATGTCCCTAAAAACAACACCGTTATGATAACTATGTTAGCTGCCAAGGTCATCAAAGAAGGCATAAAACCGGAAACAATAAACTCTCTATCCAAAATTAACAGATAAAAAACATAAGTGATCCAAACAATAACATTTTCAAACAACCACCCCCCTGCCACTAAAATCCACGAACCGTATAAAGATTTATTGGTAATAATATTTTCAGAGAGCAAGTCTAAAAAAAACGCTGTCAACAACCATCTCGCAATAGCAAAACCTGATGGCTCCGAACTTATCAAGTCCACAACTAAACCGGATACCGCGGCTGTAAGATAAGCGGCTTGAGGTCTTTTTAGTAGAAAATATATTGCCAAAAAAGACACCATCGGATGAACGAAATGCAAACTTCCCGGTAACGAACCCAAATAACTCGTTTCATAAACGCCCAATAATATGGCCAATCCCGCCACGGCAATATAAGATGATGCTCTCATAAACTACAAAGGGCTTAATGCTTTGGGCCTTACCACGGCAACTATGCTTATATAATCCGTTTGCACCAATGGTTCTAGAGTAGCTTCTTTAAAAGGATCGGTTGAATCATCCTTCACCTCGTTTACCAAGCCAATTATCAAATCAGGCGGAACTTTTTCTTCGGTTCCCGATGTAACCAAAACATCATTGGCCAACAACTCTTCTTCTTGAGGTATTAAAGTGGCTAAGGCTGTCCGATTTCCCATGCCCTCTACAATGCCTATCAATTTCCTTTCTCCGGCTTTGGAAATCGCCACTCTGCTTGCAGGGTCGGTTGTAAGAGTAACTATCGCTGTTCTTTCGTAAATTTTTGTAATTTTACCGATATATACACCCTCCCCGTAGATCACCGCCATGCCCAGCTCCATACCATCTTTAGATCCCCGATCTATTGTAAAAAAACCTCTATTTGGTTGTACGGACCTGCTAATAATATTTGCTACTACCGAATCGTATCCTTGGT
>CAYOMV010000062.1:0-7433 GCA_964405175.1 uncultured Gammaproteobacteria bacterium
TTTTATGCTTTTGGGAGTGCAGACATCGGTTGGTTTTGCCCAAAAAGTAGCGCCCGGAACAGAGCGGTTGATTGGTCAATTAAGCAGTAGTAAAGCGGGAATCGGTTTGGCCGGGGGTTTGGCGGCGGGCGCGATAGCTGGCAGGTACGCGGCAAAGGGAGCAAAAGTAGCCGGCAAAGGAGCTTGGGCGGCTGGTAGAGAAGTTGAGGCGAGGACTGGGATATTGGCAAAACAAGCGCAAAAATTACAAACCACAAAACCTTTTGCTTATGCACCGCTTAGTGTGCAAAAAGCTATAGCGGGAGTGGCGTCTGCACCCAAAAAGGCGGCAAAAGAGAGAGCGAAGGTATTGCAAGAAGTCGGCAGTGGTATGACTGCGTTGGAATATAGTCAGTATTTAGAAAATGAAGCGGGTAAAATGAAATTGGGCAGACGCGAGGGCGATCTTAGAGGTGTGCAAATGGCTCAAGCGCAATTAGCCATGACTTCCATTTATCAATCTGAATTAAAAGATAAACATAAAGCCGAGGTAGAAAAAGACCCCGCGTACGCGCAAGCCTCAGAAGAAGCCAGGGCTGCACGCGCGCAGGAGCTCACTAATAACGAAATAGCAACTCAATTGGCGGCTGCTGAAAATTTTGCCAAAGATAATAAGGATGAAGACTTGATGAAAAAGATTAAAGAAATGCGCGAGAAGAATCCTGCATTGGCATTAGCTGGTACCAAACGCGCCGAGCAAGCTAAAAGAGATGCTTCTGATACACAAAGTGAAAGAAAGATTAAGCCGGAGGCATTTATGGATGGTACTTACGCGCTTAATTACGCTCATTCCAAAGGGTGGATTGATGATGAGGGTAAATTAAAAGTGGGTATAGAAAATGATTCGGAATATAAGAAGTTTATGGGTGGTAAGCAGGGTCAGTTTATGAAGGCTCATCTTGAATACGCCAGAACAAAAGAAGGCGCGGCTCAAGTTAAACAGTTGATAACGCAGAAAGGCGCGGATGGTAAAGAGTTGTCGGATGAAGCTTACAAAGCCTCTAATTATACAGTGAACGTCTCTAAAGACGGAGAAGAATATCATATAGCCAGAAACAATAATTATCAGCAGGCTGGAATCGCGGTTGTTCAATCGCCGACCGCCAAAGGCAGATTTGATAGGACTACAAGCGATCCGGAACAAATTTTGAAAAATGCGAGTGATGCATCTAAACAACAGATACAATCTAATATTGGTAATCTGGGAAGGGTTAAAGACGAGAATGGCAATTTGAGAGATGCGACTGTTGCTGATTTGGGCAGGGAAATGGGCCCCAAGATTGCCGAAGAGCTTGGTGAGGATTTAGAAAATCTTGCTGTCGCGAGACAAACCGCGGATAGAGGCGTAGGTGTTCAAGCGGAAATCGCGCAAAAATATTTAAAGCACGATGTTTCAACCAAGGCATTATATGGGCATGATTCGAAAACTGGAGAATTTGCTGATGATCTTGGCAGGCAGGCTTTTCAAAAGACGATGGAAGAGCTTACGGCCAAAATTGAATCAGGTGATTACAGCCAGGATACGGTAGCGGCTCTATCCTCGCTCTCCAGGCAGGTGGGTAACCAGGGTGAGGCATTTAAGATCATGCAAGAAACAATGCGTAACCTGAATCAAGCGGAAATATTAAATACGATGAACGCAGGCATGCCAGATCAGAAGAAAAACATCAGGAATTTTTACATGAATGTGGTTTCGCAGGCCGACAGGGACAGGGATGATGGAAAGATTGATACTCCTGCAATGCAAATTAGAGAAGCTGCTATCAAACCCCCGCCGCCTGGCAGTCCTTCGGAGGATTTTAAGGCTGCTTCAGCGGTTCATAGGATTTTATTTGAAGGTAAATAATCTATGGCTAACAGGAAAGTATACAAACGATTCATAGATTTGCCCCAGGGGGTGCAGGATTTTTTTATGGAAACCGCGGACGCGGTTTATGCTGATTTGATAGAGAAGTTTAATTTAAGCCAAGAACATTTTTTTGACTTGGTTGAGACGCCTATATTGAATACAACTTTGGGATTTAGGACTGTGCCCGAGGGGTTGAATGAATTGTACAGGAATTTATTGGGGGCGAATTTGCCCAAAGATGATTTGAGACAGATAATAAAAATAATTTTGGAAAAAGTTTTTTGGCCTCTTAGGGATTTGTTTAACAGTGAGCTGACCAATTATTTAACTGAATTGCAGATTAAATATATAAATTGGCCTCAGGAAAGAGTTTTGTTTAGGCCCGTGTCTTATTCGGGCGCGGTTTCGGAAATGGTAAACAGGTTGGGTATGCATTCCATGGGCAAGCAAGCCAGGGCAAGTATGAGAGGATTGGTGGAAAAATATGCCAAGGGCGAGTTGGTTCCGGATCAGGTTAAAGAAGTGATGGTGAGATTGCCGGAATTCGGCGGATTGGGTTTTGATAAAGATACCGCGCAAAAAGCCTTGGAAGAGATGCAGACTTTGTTTAAGCAGGTGGAATTTTTAAGCGAAGAGCAATACGCGGAACAGTTGACACAAAGGTCTGTAAAAATGAACGGAGACAGCAAGGCCGAAGCTGAAGCAGGCGAAGATGAGGATGAAATAAAGACAATAAGAGAAAACATGCCGGAGAAGCCCAAGGTTTTAACAGAATTGGATAAAGCGGTGGACGATGCTTGGGCAAAAGTGGAAGATAAGCCTGACAGCGAATATTTGCAGAGAAGATTAAAAAATGTGATTTCGTCACGATTGCGCGATGTACGAAACGACAAAGAGTTGTTGCAATTATTGCAGAGAGACACGAAAGTTGGGGGCTTGGGGCTGGATAGAGAGAAGGCGGGAATAATTGCCGAAGTTATCGAGCAGACTTATGAGGATTATCATGGAAAAATCGCGGCTGAAGAAAAGGCTAAGCTGGAAAAGCAATTGCAAGAACAGAAAAGAAAAATAGAAGAAAGAAGGAAGAAAGAAGCGGAAGAGCATGCCAAGTGGTATAGAGAAAAAATAAAGGAAAAACAAGAATCTAAAATCGAACAAAAACAATTTGCCGAAGCATTGAAGCAGGGTTTAAAACACGCGCCTGCAAAAGAGCATCCAATTGCGGCTAAAAGCGCGGCAATGGAAAAGAAAAAGTATGGTGAGATGGTTATGGCCCCGGCGGCGGCCGGAGCGGCCGGTGGTGCTGTTAAGGGAGTAAGAGTTTCTGCGGCCAGCTTGCGAGTGCCTCAGGCGGTTAAAGCTCCGGTTGACGGAGTAATGGCGGCGCCCAAGTTGCGCGGTTTGGCGGGTGAGCTGGAAAGTATGACGTTGGCTCAGTTTAGGAGATTGGCGGCAAAGCCCCAGGAAGCCACGCAGAAGATTTTGCAGAGATTGGACACGCTAAAGGAGGAGTCTTTTGAAAAAAAGGTAGCCGGAATAAGAGGATGGCAAGCGTCTCCCGTAATGAAAGAGTATCTCACACTGGTTTCGGAAAGTTTTAAGAGTAAGAAGCCTATTGCCGATATAGCGGAAGAGAAAAGGCAGGCCGGGGAAGACACTTTAACCAGAGATGAGATCGAAGCTTTAATTCAACTAAATAATCAATTGCATTTTTAAAACTAATATTTATTATCTACAATCAACAATCAACAATTTATAATCTATAAACTACAATCTATAATATATAATCTACAATCTACAAACTACAAACTATAATCTACAATCAACAATCTATAATCTATAATCTATAATCTACAAACTATAATCTACAAACTATAATCTATAATCTATAATCTGAAAAAGATTAATCTAATAAATATCGCGGAGCGACTCCAACATTGATAATTGGTATTTGGTAATTCGCGAGCGATAGCGAGCATAGTTATGCCAGGACAGTTTATTGTTCCACAATTTATCGATAAGGAGGATAGGATTATCGGACCTATAACCGTTAGGCAGTTTTTGATTTGTTTGGTGGCGGCGGGTATTATTTTTGTGGAATACAGATTATTGGAAACGGCATTCTTTATTTTGGCGCTTATTCCAACAGCGGGCTTGGCGGGTACTTTTGCTTTTTTAAAAATCAACGGGCAACCGTTTCATCTTTTCTTTGTAAATTTTTTGCAGACCCAGATTAGGCCTAAATTAAGAGTTTGGAATAAGGAATTGAGTTTGGAAGAAATTAAAAGCCAAAAGAAAGTCATTGGATTGCCGGAAATCAAAAAGGCAGAAATTAAGAAAAGGCCTTCATCGAGCAGGCTTAGGGATTTGGCGTTGGTTGTAAATACAGGGGGAGTTTATAAGCCGGAAGATACTCCGTAAATACTAAATAACAAATACTAAATAATAACTTCTAAAATCTATAATCTATAATCTATAATCTAACGACTAAATTCTAAATTCTAACTTTTAATTTCTAATTTTTAACTACTAACCTTTAATTTCTAACCTTTAATTTCTAAGTACCAACGTCTAATGTCAAACGTCGAACGTCTAGAGGCTAGAGGCTAGAAGCTAAGTACAATAAATTATTATGCAAAGCAAAAAATTAGCGGGGGCTAAGCCCGGGGTTCCGGCCCAAAGATATCTGGACATCGCGGAAATCAAAGAAGACGTGGTTGTGCTTAAGGATGGCACTTTGCGGGCGGTCTTGCTTGTGTCGAGTATTAATTTTGCTTTGAAATCCGCGGATGAACAAAATGCGATAGTGCAAGCTTACATGCAATTTCTTAATTCTCTGGATTTTCCCATTCAAGTGGTTATTCAATCTCGAAGGATGAATATTGATGATTATATGGAAAGGTTGAGAGAATCCGAACAAGAGCAGGAAAATGAGTTATTGCGTAATCAGATCGCGGATTACCGCTCTTATGTTAAGCAATTGGTTGATTTGGCGGAGATTATGCAAAAAAGATTTTATATTACAGTGCCTTACGACCCGGCGGCTGAGGCGCAAAAGGGTTTTGTGGACAGGTTGAGCGCGATTTTTACGCCCATGGTAACTATTAAGCTTTCCGAGGAAAGGTTTCAAAAGCATAAAACCGCGTTAATGCTTAGAGTTAACAATATAATTTCAGGTTTACAAGGCATGTCGCTTTCCGCGGTTCAACTTGATACGCAAAGTTTGATAGAATTGTATTATACGGCTTATAACCCTGAACAATTTGAAAGCGAGCGTATGACGGATTTGGATAAACTGCAAATAGAGGAATAACAACAATAAACATAACAAACACCGTCAATTATTCACACTTTTTATCAAACGATTAATAATAAATATCGCTAAGCGGATCCAAAATTGGTTATTGTATATTGATTATTGGAAATTACGCGAAGCGAAAGCGAAGCGTTAGTATGGCTTTTAAAACCACTGAAGAAAAAAAGATCGATGCTGCCGAGCTCGCCAAAGGGGGAGTTGGCTTGGATAAGGGTTTGAGCAAAGAAGAGCTCCAAAAAAAGCAGAAAGAGCAGAAGGAGGCTTTGGAGGAGGAGCGCATATACCGCAAAGGAGTGGCGAGCATCAAAGATCTCATATCGCCGTCGGCCATGAAGGTGGAGGCGAGTTTTGTGTCGCTCGGGAATGTTTTCGCGCGTACGATTTTTATCGTGACATATCCGCGCTATGTTTCGGTTGGCTGGGCATCTCCGATTATCAATTTGAATTCCATGATGGATATTGCAATGTTTTTTTACCCGGTAAAATCTGACGTAATTTTGAAACAGTTAAAGAAAAAAGTGGGTATTTTGGAAGCAAATATCAATACGGCGGCACAAGAAGGCAAACCGCGCGATCCATCCGAAGAAACGGCTTTGCGAGATATCGAACAATTGCGTGATGATTTAACACAAGGTATTGAACATTTTTTTCAGTTTGCTTTTTATACAACTTTTTACTCGTCCGACAAAGAAGAACTGGAAAGATTGTCGTCGCATGTGGAATCGACTTTCGGATCCATGCTTATTTATACCAGGCGGGCATACTTTCAGGCTGAACAGGGCTTTAATTCCACACTGCCTTTGGGCAATGACGAGCTCATGATCACTTTTAACATGAGTACTTCGCCCATCGCATCGTCTTTTCCATTTACATCGGCGGAGCTTACGTCGGACGAAGGGATTTTATACGGAATCAACAGGCATAACAATTCTTTGATTTTGTTCGACCGGTTTTCTCTGCAAAACGCCAATGCTGTTATTTTTGCTACCTCCGGCGCCGGAAAATCTTACGCGGTTAAGCTGGAAATTTTGCGTTCCATGATGCTTGGTTCGGAAGTGATTGTTATCGATCCGGAAAAGGAATATAAATATCTTTCGGACGCTGTTAGCGGTACTTATGTGAATATTTCTTTGTCTTCAGACGCGAAGATTAACCCTTTTGATTTGCCGAGGCCGGTTGAGGGAGAGGTATCGGTTGAGGATATTATCAGGAGCGCGGTAATTACCTTAAAAGGTTTGCTTAGATTGATGTTGGGTAAAGTTTCGGTGGCTGAGGATTCGATTTTAGACAGGGCTCTTTTAGAAACTTTCGCTAAAAAAGATATTGTGCCCGGGGCTGATCTTTCTGCGGTGGAGCCTCCGGTTTTGCAGGATTTTCAGGATATTTTGGAAGGCATGGAAGGTACGGAAGATTTGGTTGTCAGACTTAAAAAGTATACGGAAGGAACTTTTTCCGGTTTGTTGAATTCTCTTACAACTGTAAAAATGAATAATCAGCTGGTGGTTTTTTCGGTGCGCGATTTGGAGGACGAATTGAGGCCGATAGCCATCTATACGGTTATCAACTACATTTGGAATACTGTGAGGAGCGAGCGCAAGCGCAGAATATTGGTTATTGATGAAGCTTGGTGGCTCATGCAATATGAGGATTCGGCCAAGTTTGTGCACGCGCTTGTAAAGCGTTGCCGCAAATATTATCTTGGAATCACAACTATTACACAGGATGTGAATGACTTTTTAACTTCTCCTTACGGGCAAGCGATTGTGACAAACTCGTCAATTCAGTTATTATTAAGGCAAAGCCCGGCGGCAATTGATTTGGTGGCAAGAGTCTTTTTGTTGACCCAGTCGGAAAAATATCTATTACTGGAAGCGGGCAGGGGAGAAGGAATATTTTTTGCGGGTAACAAGCACGCGGCTATACAAGTGGTAGCCTCATACGCGGAAGATCAGATTGTTACCACAGATCCCAAACAGTTGCTAAAGATTGAGGAAGAGAAAAAGGCGTTTTCGGATACTGAATAACTTCTAACTAATAACTTCTAAATTCTAACTACTAAATTCTAAATTCTAACTTTTAACTTCTAACTTCTAAATTTTAACTTCTAACTACTAAAAATCTAACTTCTAAAATCTAAAATCTATAATCTACGACTAAATTCTAAATTCTGACTATGTAGGGGCGAACCTTGTGTTCGCCCGTGCTTCGATAACTGAACGGGCGAACACA
>CAYOMV010000063.1:0-4096 GCA_964405175.1 uncultured Gammaproteobacteria bacterium
TACGCAGATGCTTTTTGGATCCGCAGGTGATGTCTAACCCGGACGCCGAAGACGTTATCACAGACGCGGACGCGATAGCGCTGGGCCCGGGTGACTTGCACACGAGCTTGATTCCGGTTTTGCTGGTAGGTGATATAACCAAAGCTATGGCAGAATCCGGAGCGAAAATAATATTTGTTATGAATTTGGTTTCCAAAAAAGCACAAACCGACGGTTATTCGTCAAAAGATTTTTTAAAATGCTTGTCGCAATATCTGTCGCCGGCTACCGTGAATACGGTTATCGTGAACAGCCAGGAAATACCAACTTCGTTGCTTGAAAGATACACGGAAGCGGGTGAGCATCCGATAAAGGACGATTTTGACGGCACAGAAGATTTTGAAATCTTGAGAGCAAATATTTTGTCCGGTTCGGTTGCGTTAAAGGTAAAAGGGGACCAGCTTAAAAGAAGCCTATTAAGGCATGACTCGGAAAAGTTGGCGCAGGCGATTATAACCGCACTTTAATGTTCGTTTTGTTTTGGCTCTTATGAGCCTTTTTTATTTGTTAAGTTTGGGTATTTTGTTTATGATAACAATGCTATGAAAAAATATTTACTACTTTTTTTGGGCTTTTTAGTTTTAACTGGATGGGGGTGCGATAAAAAAGAAGGACAAGCGCCGGATAACGCGCAAAATATCGCGCCGTCATCAACCGTTAATGAAATAAAAAGCGAGCCGGTTTTGGATTACGATACGGTTGTTTTAAGTGATGAGGAGTATGGTTATAGTTATGAAGTAAAATTTCCTCGTTTTAAGGGCAACGAGGAATACGTAGCAGTCGTTAATGAGTATTTGGATGACTCGGCAAATATAGAAGTTAACAATTTTTTGAAAGATTATAAGGAGATGAACCATGAGTATGATCCGGGGCCATGGTTTTTGGAGTATGATTATAAGATTACAAGAAATGATGAATATTTTTTAAGCGTTGTAATGGAAGGCAGTATCTACGCGGGCGGCGCGCATCCTAACCAGATTTATTTAACATTTGTTTTTAATCTTGAGGAAGGCGGAGAACTTATGGCGATTGAAGACATTTTTAATCCGATGGCAACCAAGATAGATGAGGATTCGGGAGCTCGCTTAAACTGGTTGGATTATGTTTCAAATATAGCAAGGCTGGAATTAATGAAAGAAGAATACGCGGAGCCGGATTGGATTAACAGCGGGGCGGGGCCGAACGCGGATAATTACAGGTTATTTTATTTAACCGAAGACGCTATTAATTTCATATTTCCTCCCTACCAAGTTGCCGCATACGCGGCAGGGCCAAAAGAAGTCGCGATTTCGTATGATGAACTGGGTGGTTTGTTGAAAGCGTACGCTTTTTGATTGATGGATAAGGTAAAGTTGACTAGACAGAGTAATTTTTTTAAGGTTGTTTCGGTACTTTTGAAAGGAGCAGGCATGAGACAGGCATTTTTTAGAGACAAGGTGGTTGATTTCGGCGTGTTGAATATGCTCTTGGCTTCTTGGAAAAGCTGTAAGACGAATTTTGTGGTTTTTACCACCGGAGCTTTTGATATGTTGCATCCGGGCCATGTCAGCTATTTATGGAAAGCGGCCGAATACGGTTCGCATTTGTTGGTAGGTATTGATTCGGACGCGAGGGTTAAGGCCGCTAAGGGCAAGCACAGGCCGATTATTTCAGAAGAAGATCGAGCCGCCGTTGTTGCGGGTTTGGCTTGCGTGGATATGGTTTTTATTTTTGACGACATGAAGCAGGCTTTAGATGTCGTTAAACCCAATGCGATAGTTGTTTCTCCCACCTCTACGGAAGATGCCGTGTTCGATCGTATAGCTTATGCCCGCGAAAACGGCGCTAAGATTATTACAGTACCGGAACAAAGCCAGAAACATACTTCGGATTATGTGATGGCAATATTAAAAAACTTCGCAGTTTTGGATCGATCGCCTGATAAATGATTGCATGTTACAATCTAAGTGAGCTTTTTTGCCGCTGAGTTTTGGGAACTGTTTAAGCGAATAGCTCAGTTTCTAAGCTTTGGCGGTAATTTTTTATGAGAATATTTGAAGAAAATCGTAAGAATTATAAGACAACTCATAAATCCAAAGGTTGTGAATTTTGCGATCTTAAAGTGATAAAAGATCAAGAAATTCAAAAGCTGGAGGGTGAGTATTGGAGAGTGTTGGCATGTAAATATCCATACATGGACGGCAATTTAATGATTGTTCCCAAGCGCCATGTTACGCATACCGATAAATTGAGTAAATCGGAGTGGGATGAGTTTAGCAGGGTGCTTATTGCCTCGCAGAATTTATTGTCTGAATTGTTTCAGACGAAATCGTTTAACATTATGTTGCAGTTGGGGCCAAATTCAGGATCATCAATCAAGCATTTGCATTGGATGATAATTCCGAGGCCGAAAAAGCAAAAAGTTTCCGGGTGGAATGTTTTTAACGATTTTTATTTTGTTACTTTGTCTTATAAGGATTTGATAAAGAAGATTGATCAATATTATAAAAGCAGATAGTGTGTAGTTATTACTATGAAAAAAACCAGTTTTATTCCATATTGGAAAGGATTGATAAAATTCTTTTTAGATAAAAACGCGGATTGGAAACCCAAATTGGGTGTTGGGCTCGCGGTTTTGTATTTAATATGGCCGGTGGATTTGTTTCCGGATTTTGCGCCGTTTTTAGGCTGGCTGGATGATATCGGTTTTGGCGCGGTTGCCGCCGGGTACCTTGCTTACGCAGTAAATCGCTACATCCAATCGTCCCATGAACAGATTGAATCTGACGAAACTAAATCATAACTGCTAGATACTAGATACAAAATACTAGATACAATTATTGAGTATGCAAGATATTTTAATAGCAATAATACTGGGAATAGTAGAGGGTGTTACCGAGTTTTTGCCGATCAGTTCAACGGGGCATTTGATTTTGTTTAACGAGTGGTTTGCTTTTGAGGAATCGTTTACAAAATTGTTTGATATTGTGATTCAGTCGGGTGCCATTTTGGCGGTGATTGTTATTTTTTGGAAAGATCTTTGGCCAAAGAAATGGAGCTTGAAACAGCTCGAAGAGCAATGGGGTAAGATTTTAGCAGCATTTGCCATAACCGCTGTACTTGGGGTGTTGTTTGGTGATGTAATTGAGGAGCATTTGTTTAATCCATGGGTGGTTGCCGGAGCGCTAATTTTTTATGGGCTGATTTTTTTATTGGTAGAAAGAAGAAATATAAAAAATAACAATCAAATTTTGAAAGAGTTCAGTTATGGCCATGCTTTTATGATTGGCGCCGCGCAGGCTCTTGCCATGGTGCCGGGGACATCACGATCCGGAATCACCATCATATCTTTACTGCTTTTAGGTTATTCCAGAATTTTTGCGGTCAGGTTTTCTTTTTTGCTGGCGGTGCCCACGCTGATAGCGGCGTCGTGTTATTCGTTATTGAAATATGACAAAGCGATAGGTATGAGTGAATTTTGGTTGTTGACAATTGGTTTCGCGGTTTCATTTGTGGTTGCGTATGGGGTTAGTAAATGGTTTTTGCGCTTTATCCAAACAAAGACATTTATACCATTTGCTTATTACAGGGTTATTTTAGGTTTGGTTGTATTAGCTTATTTTACGCTTAAATTACAGTAATTTTGCATTTATTTTTTATAAGCCCAACCATCCTTGACAGGGATGGTTTTTTATAGCAAAGTGATATATCTGCGATCTCCTCAAAAACTCGCAGGCTTTTCCGAACCTTGAAACCCAAAACCGGAGGGAGCATGCAAAGTTACTTGCAACTGGCTCTTTCGTTTTTAGCGTTTTTCCTACTTTTCCTGAGCTCGCAAAAAGCGAGCGCGCAATCAGCCGCACTGGCCCAGGCCATGTGCGCGGATAAGATCTCCGAGCAGTGCATCAACACTGCTTATCACGAACTGCGCAAGCATGGGAGTGATAAGCAGTGGCATCGCCAGGTGATGGCGTGCGAGCACGACTACAACAGGCGCCAAATTTGGTGGCGTGAGTATTACCGTAAATATCCTGTAGGCAAGCTCTTGGGCAAAGGCCCTGAAGAGTCTTCGGCCGCT
>CAYOMV010000063.1:4106-7232 GCA_964405175.1 uncultured Gammaproteobacteria bacterium
TGCCTGCCTGAACACCTTGGAGCGCATGTCCACAGAGGCGCGCGTTGCAAGGTTGGACGCGGAGTTTGTCGAGCGGCGCAGGATTGCAGAAGCAAAGCGTCGTGCAGAAGAACGCGAGAGGAAGCTCGCCGAGGCAAGGAAACGCTTCGAGGACTATGTGTACAACGTGCGTCCAGTTCGCGCGGATGAAGTGAAGAAGCCGGAGCCGGTTGCCAAAGCGGAAGCCGCGGAAGAAGATGACATGTCATCCGAAGAAGCGGCGGAGCTTTTGGACGCGGAAGACGCGAGCAAGCCTGCCGTGAATATACCTCAACCTGCACAGCCAAAGCGAACGGCGGCGGTGAGGACGGCGGGGCATCGACGGAGCGGAAGCGCGGATGCGGGCGAAGGCGAGGTTTACGTTCATGGCAAGTCCAGCGTGGACGCGGAACGTTATCGCCAATGGCGCTTGCGTTATCCGGAAGTTGCAAGCAGGGCGAACGGCGGCAATAAGCCGGCTTACAGCCCAGCAACCCATCCGGGTACTGAGAACGCGCGGATCAACTGCGTGCCCGAGCATGTTCGCATCGTCAAGGTCGAAAAGACCGGAGATGTGGAGATGTTCATCGAGGCGGGCGCTGATATCTATCAGATTCAGCAGTGCTTGCCCAATCATGATTGGGATGCCAAGAGAACTATCCGTGGGAACAGGGCGGCCGCGACAATTCCGTACACACTGGAGTTCGCGGACAGGCCGATGAACCAAAACAAGCTCAACTTCCATCAGGGCCGTTGGCGCATCAAGCGCGCGGACTGGAAGACTATGGGCACAGTGTTCTATGCTGATTGGCTCCGCGAGAACGAAGGCAAAGAGATCGGTTTTGCTCTTCAAGGCGGGCAGAAGCTGAAGCTCTTTGCTAAAGCATCAACAGGCACAGCGCCAACGAAGCCGAATGCGGTCGAGAACACGAAGCACGGGACAACCGGATATCTGGTTCCGCATATCCATGCGCCGGAGAATCCGGAAATGTACGCCGAGGCATCAAAGATCCGGACGATTCACGGAGTGCGCAAGCTTTCCGTGCAACCGGAGACACGGTACGCAAAGAGCGTGCCAACTGCCGACAGACACGAGAATCAGCCCATGGCGCGGGCACAAATTGGCGCCGCCCCTCGAGTTGATCGAGGATCGTACATTGAAATAGCGCCTGCCGCTCGGGCATATTTAAGAGCGGGTCCCCGAGTTGATCGGGAATTGCACATTTTGGACAATGTTCCCCGCGTGAGTGCGCATGATAAGATGTGGCACCGCGGACACTATGGGCCATTCGCCTTTGGTTAGTACCTTTTTTCTACCCAGACCATCGATACACTGTCGGTGGTTTTTTTGTTTATGTAACAGGTAGCATGTAGCTTGTAACATGTAGCATGTAACATTTAGCATGTAGCTTGTAACATGTAGCATGTAACAAAAGACGCCCGGGATGGGGCGTGAGGGATAAAAGAACTATTGTTTTTGTTGTAATTTTTGAGCCAATTCGCCGGTGAGCTTCCAGGCTTCGGCGGCGGTGATTTCACCGTTTAGGCGCCGTCGTTTGATAACTTGATATTCCTGGGTGTCCATGAGGCGTTCCAACATTTCGCCAAATTCGTTCCAAAGGTGCTCATAGGGTGGCTTTATTGGCCCGGTTGCGGGCGCGAAGCCCATTGCGGCGGCAGTTTTGCCGACTTTGTCTTTCATTTTCCTCTCCTTGGTAAGTATGAAAGGATTTTGCATATTAAAGGAATATGTTAAATAAGTCAAGCCTCGGATTAAGTTGTTTTTGGTTTAAGTTTGTGCGTGATTTGCGGACCGGGGTGGTCGATGACTGATATAAAGTTTGCGTCATTAGTGATAAATTGCGCATCAGGTTGATATTGCCGGTAGAGCTCGCCCCAGGCTTCAGCGGGTGGTAGGTAGCTTAGGCACCATTCGCGCAATGATTGGATCATGGATTTTTGTTCGCCGGATAGATCTTCTCCCAGGGTGTTTACGGCAAATAGTTCGTAGATACGGCCCGAGTGCTTGTTGTGGAAGAGTTGCCAGAAATCAACCAAAGCAATATCAGCTACATTGCTTTGAAGATATTCTTCAAGCGCGGGCTCGTTTAATTGTTGAGGCGGATTTGTAAGCAGTTCAAGAAACAGGTTTTCGTAGCGTTTTTGGACAATTTCTAATCTTTCTTGGTCCGCTTCAGTGCCGAATGATTCAAAGAAAGCGGCCATATCTCTTTCTTGCCGCGCCAAGCCTGCTCTACTCAATTCGTAAGAAGCGGCGTAATGACCGGAGGCCAGTTTGTCTATAAAAATTTGATGTTTTTCCAGTATAGTTTTTATTTCTTTTTTATCTATCGGATTTTTGCTCCCCTTAACTTGATGAAGTTGAATTTCGGACAGACCGTTTTCAGAATATAAAATCGCAGCCAAATCAATAGCGGCCTCTGCGTCTAACATATTATTTGTGCCTAAAAAAAGTTCTGTACCGGGCTTGATTTTGCCGGCGCGCTTGTCGGCTAAAAATCTAGTTTCAATTTGCCGTAAAGTTTGAATAACAGCTTCTATACCGCTTAAGAGTTTGTTTTTTTCAGTTGCAAATTGA
This sequence comes from uncultured Gammaproteobacteria bacterium, assembly GCA_964405175.1. GTDB lineage: Bacteria > Patescibacteriota > Patescibacteriia > 2-12-FULL-60-25 > 2-12-FULL-60-25 > MWCR01. The sequence continues at coordinate 6,724 of CAYOMV010000063.1, forward strand.
CTTTTAAGTTCAGGACGCCGGCATTGTTTTTGAGCTTCGGCGCTGATTTTTTGCAAGAGTCTATCCAGTTCTGATACAGGTTTGTGCAGCATGTAACGAATAATTCGGTTTTGGAATTCCGTTTCCAGCAATCGGGATTTGCCTTGTCGATTTGTTTCCAAAGTTTCCCGAAAGATTTGTACGGCTTTGGGGTAATCAAATACTTCGTGCCGTGAAACTTCCGCAGATTCCAATTCTAAGGCTGTCACTTTATCAGGGCGATTTTTAACAGGTTCTCTTTGTAAGAAAACGTGCGGAGGTGTTAAAGGCATCATTTCGGGCATGGCTGACATATGTATATATATTATCATATAATTTAACTTCTAACTTCTAATTACTAAACACCAACGTCTAACTTCGTACTTTTAGCTTCTAGCCTCTAGAGGTGTCTCAAGTAATAATTGCTAAACCCGACCCCGAAGCTTTATGCATAGGGGGTTGCTAACTTCTAACTTCTAAATTTTAACTAC
>CAYOMV010000064.1:0-7186 GCA_964405175.1 uncultured Gammaproteobacteria bacterium
GACGACGACCGGCTGCTTGAAGTGCTCCTCGGTGAGGAACCGCTCGTGTTCGCTCTGCATGTCGAGCCCCCACTCCACCGGGAAGTCGAACTTCTTCGTCGACTTCTTCATCATCCATCATGACTTCGTCGTCTTCAAACCACATAAAAAAGTTTATGTTTAAGAGTTAAAGGTAAATTGAATATTAAACCCAAGTTTTTTTACGGTCAAGATCTGATATCCCCATACAAAAAGACCCGAAATTCGGGCCTTTTTTATTGCTGAACAGTATTACTCAGCTGCGGGAGCTTCAGGAGCCGATTCTTCGGCAGGAGCTTCGGGAGCTGCTTCTTCTGCAGGAGCTTGAGTTTCTAATTCTTCAGATGCGGGCATTGCGGCATCATCGGTTGATTGTGCATCTGTCATAGGTGCGTCGTTTTGAGTCATGTCGTCAAACATCATAGGTTTTTTTGATGTTTAAGAATTAGGTATATAAAGCTTACGCAAAATATGTGGAATGGTCAAATGTTTTATACACTGCGCGCCGCTTCGCGCAAGATTCCATAAATTTGTTCGTTTATTGTTTGGGGATCAAGCTGACTTCGCAGGTTATTCAGTTGCTTTGGTAAAATATACTGCCCGCATAATTCTTTAGCTCTTTCGGCAACAGCTTTTAAATCATCAAAGGGCATGACCATTTTTTCCAAACCGGCGATTTTTAAGATTTCGGCACAACCCATCTTATCAGAAACCAGTACAGGAATACTGAGCCATGCCGCTTCCATGGGTACGTTGCCGAATGTTTCAAATCTAGAGGGCGAGATGACCAAACCTTGCGTTGTATAAAATCTCCAAAGCCCATGCGGAGTCATCGGTGCGAGACGATTAATAGACTTTGGAATGCCTTTTATTTTTTCAGCTCTGGTTACAAAAGTTGCAACATGGTCCCATTTTTGTCTTTTCAGTATTTTGTGGATATCAAAAAAAGCATTGAAATTTTTTATATAATCCCATCTGCCTACAGCCGCGATTCGCCTTTCTACAGATCTTCTTGGCAGTTTATAATCTTCGGGTATGTTAACCGGATTAGGTACTACAAACGGCCTCTTGATTTTTGATTTATAAACCTCATCTTCTACAACAGTTTTAACCAGATTACTGGGGAAGATGTAAGAATAAACCCTCTTTTGAAAAGATTTTTCCATTTCCTGAAACATCTTTCTGGCTTTAGGTTTCATGTGAGCCGTTTCGCGAGACAAGACTCCGGCATATCTCAACACCGTGGGGATTTCGAGCTCGTGTGCCGCGATAGAAACCAGCCAAGGCATGTAATACGTGCCGTTTAAAAGCATGACATCAGGCATCTCCCTGTCTAATGCTTTTTTTATCATGTTTATTATAGGCCTGTATTTTTTTTCCAGATCTTTAAGATTTTTTGACCTTTTAACCATGTCCATGATTTGCATGTCATGTATGTTAAATATGTGCTGCTCAAACCAGTCCGGGCCCAAATGCCAAAAAGCAGTCGCTCCCCTAATATGCCTTCTGGCGTTTAGTTCGATTCCTATAACACCTTTTCCTTTTCCATTTAAAAAAGTGAGTAAATTTACATTTGAGGTAGTGATTCCTCCTAAAAATTCACGCGTGACGTTCATTGATATTCTCATAAGCTTATGCTAGCTTAGCATTAATAAGCCCATCTGAAAAGGGTTTGCATCAAATGATTATCAATTCAGAACTAAACAGCCTAATATTTGCGGCCGAACTCAACCAAGAACAAATCCCCAGTTTGGATTTACACGGTGTGACGTATGACCAAGCGATTCATGAAATTGATGATTTTTTAAGTCGTGAACACGTCAGAGAAAAAAGAAGGGTGTGTACGGTGGTTAGAATAATTGCGGGATCGGGAAGTGGAAGAATTCAACAGGCTTTAGATGATGTTTTAAATAAAAAATGTCCGGGGTTTGTTTTGCATTACGCGCATCAAACCCATCCACTGCCCAGCAAAGCGGTAACTTATGTGGTATTGGCGCCCAACTCCAAGTAAAACAAGAATAAGCTTGACCGTTTTATCGATATTACCTATACTTACCGCAATCCGAGGTCCTCTCCATCTATGAGGAATCCAGATAATGGCAGGACAGCGGCATTACAAAAAAATAATCCGAGGTCCTCTCCACCTAAGGCGGATCTATGATAATGGTAGGACAGCGACCCTTCCCGCCAGAGGCGGATCTGCGAGAAGCCGTTTATCGGGGTTCTCCGCCATAGGCGGATCCGCCTTCGGCGGAGAATCCAACTGATACACACTGAACCCGACGAAGAATTGGAGATTTAGATCATTACAAAAAAATAATCCGAGGTCGTCTAATGGTAGGACAGCGGCCTTTGAAGCCGTTTATCGGGGTTCGAATCCCTGCCTCGGAACCAACTAAAATCCGCTTTATGCGGATTTTAGAATTTCTAACTCATAACTTCTAACTTCTAAGGGGATTCGAACGAGGAAAGCGAGTGGGGTGACTATTTTTTGAGTTTGACCTTATTTTTGGTAGTCTTTTTTGAGACTGACTTGGTTTTTAATTTTGGAGAAACTTTTTTTGTCTCCTTTTCCATTGCATTTCTTAAGTTAAGCAAAGATTTTTGCAGAGATTCCAGTTCGTTGGGTTTTGCGCAGGCCAGATTTTGCGAAATGGAAAATTTTTCCGAATCATCGAGCGGTAAATCTTGTATGTAGTTCCAAGCATCCCAAGCTTCGTGAGGAATGGCCAGTGAGTAAAAATTTCTTTTCTCCAGCCATTGCCTCAGGGCGGATGGAAAGACCGGATCGTGCAGATTGACGTATTCGCCCACCAGGCCTTTGGCGCTGATTGAATCGACTTGAGGATGATAAAAAAGAATGCCGTTTACTTGCCAGTTTTCAAACCAACCGCCCAATAAATCATCCCCTTCCGGATATATTAAAGCTTGGCAAAATAAATCATGATCAAAAATCATTTCGCCAAGTGGTTCGTGGGACTTTGAATATATGATTAAGTGCTTTATCTCGGATCGCATATTTAAACGATTGAGGCGTGAATAACCCGCATGATTTTGGGCCTTATATTTTTTTGTTCTTTTTTATCCAGAGTATTCCAAATGTCATTGAATCGCCTGATATTGGCGGTTAAATTTGCGCCGTTTCTTCTTATGTCTCGCGGATTATGATTGCTTACGCGCAGGCTCTCCGCGATATTTACTCCCAGTTCCCGCGCGTCATCCAAAGCCATACCGGCTTTAAGGCTCGGGACATGGCCGTTTTCGAGCGCCAAGCCCTGATGAGCTTGCGGGGTTTGGTCCAAATCATTTAACCAAGTTGTAAAGAATCGTTTCATTCCCTTGTCCTTCAGATTTGAGAAGATTTCCAAAATTCCGGACGCTAAAAGCGCGGATCTCATGTCTTGCTCTATTTTTCTAAACTGAACGGCCGCTTCATAAAAATCATAATCAGGCGCAATTTCATTAAAATATTCTTGCAAGGCTTGGGCTAAAATTTCGGAATCTTTTTGGCTTAGGTGCTGAGTTGAAGCCAAGGTTTGGGCGATGCTTTCTTGAGTATTACCAGGCTCTTCCAGGCGGAATAAAGATCGCAAAATAGAAGCCCAAAGTACTGCATTTTTTCCATTTTGGTAATATTTTTTGGGCAAGTGGTTGTGGGTTTTGGCAAATTTCCAATCATCATGAAAATATCCGGTTTGTAAATCTCGCAAAGCTCGATCTATGGTTTGAGAAGCTTCTGTGGACAAGCGATTGGGATAATAAAATTGAGCATGAGCTTGCGCTAGAGCGCCGGAAAGCATATCAACCAACCCATCTTTATGGCTTAAAGGATAAAAAACTTCCAATTCCATTAAACCACTATCCAAAACTTTAAAACTACAAAAAGCTTGCTGGCCGGCTGAATTGGCAACATGCACGGGGTGATTGCGGCAACCCAGCTGTATTTTAGACAGCCATGCGCCGGGCAAAGTATTTGCCATTGCGCTGATAAGTTCATTTTTTATCCCAAATTCGTCTGCGCCAATAATGGATATTGAAGACTTATGCGTCTTATCGTGCTCAGGCTGAGATTTAACAACCGTGTTTTTTTGACGAGATTGATCTTGAGTCGCCGCGAAGATTACATCCGCTAAAAAATCATTGGAACGATTGTTCTTGGCGTAATTGAGCAATTTAGAGCGCTCCTTTTCCGGTTGATTTTGGTTTTCTTGCTTGGGCATAATTTATTTACGCAAATATCTGCCAACAGCGGCCCATGAAGCCAAGGCGACTATGACGCTTAAACCTATCCCCTGCACCGCCAAGAGCCATAAGAGATTGTCCAGAAAATACTTTTTTAAACCAGGATCAGCACCGTCGTAAAAACTAATTAAATAAGGCTCGCCCACGGATATCGCAAGAGCCATCAGCCCGGCTGTTACCGCGAGAGCGATTATGGCAAAAAAGATACCGTCTAGAATAAGCGGCATGCGCACAAAGGCATTGGAAGCGCCAACCAGCCTCATAATTCCTATCTCTTCTCTCTGCGTATAGATGGCCACGCGTATTGAATTGTAAACTATTAAAGCGGAAAAAATAGTGAAAACAACCGTAAGAATAAGCCCGAAGTATCGGACGGTGGAGGCGATTTGTTCGACTTGCCCAATTGCCACAGTGTGGTCGTCGTAAGTTTTGGATTCGATTGCGAACGAAAATTGAGGATTGTTTAGCGCTTCCATTAAAAATGGATAGTCGGATGTTTGCGCGGCTTTGATAACCATGGTGGCGCCAAAAGGATTGCCGTCCAATTCATTTAAAGCATCGGTAATACTTGGGTCGTCCTTGTGTCTTTCTTGAAAAGCTGCCAGGGCTTCGTCCGCGGTAAACAAGGTTACTTTTTCGGATTGGGGCAAGGATGCCATGTAGGAGCGTGATTGCTCCAGTATAGCGTCCGGGGTTTCGGGTTTGAAATAAACGCTTACGTCTATCTTTTTTTCCAAGATGTTGATGGCGGAAGAAGCTAGGGCGTTAACTCCGATAAGCACGTTCACGGATAAAAGCGCCAAAACCAATACCAGGACGGTCGCTAAACCAATCCAAGCGTTCCTGGTTATATTTTTCCAAGCGAAACTGATTACGCGCCCCGTTGTAGTTAAGAGTTTCATAATTTATCCTTGTAAAACGTACTTGCCATGTTTTTTATCTGAAATGATACGGCCGTCGGAAATTGTGATCACTCGGCTTTTTAAGGCGTTTACCACTTCTCGGTTATGAGTGACCAACACCACGGTACTGCCAAAATTATTAATTTTTTTAAGAACCTCGATGACATCGGCCGTATTAATGGTATCCAAGTTGCCGGTGGGTTCGTCGGCTAAAATTATCTTGGGTCTATGAACCAAAGCACGGGCGATAACCACTCTTTGCTGTTCGCCCCCTGATAACTGATGAGGGAAGCGATGGGCTTTTTGATCCAGACCTACGACTTTGAGCACATGGGGTACGATTTCTCTGATGCGTTTTGATTTTTCACCGGCTACCTCCAAAGCAAAAGAAACATTTTCCCAGACTGTTTTTTTACGTAAAAGTTTAAAATCTTGAAACACGACTCCTATTTGACGGCGCAAGTACGGGATGTCGCGTCGCTTGATTTTAGTGATATCCCAACCGCCGATTTTGATGTTACCCCGCGTGGGCCGCTCTTCAGCAATAAGCATCTTTGCCAAGGTGGTCTTGCCCGCTCCGCTCGTGCCTACAATACAAACAAATTCACCGGGTTCGATGCTTAAATTTATATCCCTTAGGCCGTGCACATCGGCTCCGTAAACTTTGGAAATGTTTTTTAGTTCAATCATGTTGTTTATAAATTCTTTACAATTACTTTCATTTGTTTGCAGTTTTTTCAAACAAGAAAAAATGTATGTTTTAGACTAATATTCCCAAATTGGTTCTTCCTCGGCGATTGGGGTATTGTTAGCAACCGGTGCCATGGCCGGTTCGGGCGGAGCATCGACAGGTTCTACTATTACATAAGATACACCTGCACCAAGGGGGGCAATTTGCTGAAAAGCGACTTTGTCGAGATCGATGACTCTATCGGGGAAGATGTCGCGTTCCGGGCCATAATCATTGATGCGTACAACTACGGATTTTGTAGGATCGCTTACTCTGGTAACTTTTACATAACTGCCTTTGGGGAAATCGGGCGAAGCGGCACAATTGCAGTTTTTATAAGCATACCAAGACGCATAGCCTTCGGTCATGTAGCCCGGGTCTTCTTCCGGCTGATCTTCCATGGCTATATAAACTAATCTTAGCTTGGCGTTTAAGGCGACACGGGCAGTGAAACTGTTTTCATCGGTTTTCTCGGGTTTGATGATTTCTATATTTCCAAAAACATCCTGTTCTAAAACACATTGCTGATCTTTGAGTTCGGCGCATTTATCCGTGTAGATGGTTAGGAGCGCGGACTCGGGCGAGACGGGCGCGTTGGTTTGCCAGTTGAGAGTTATTTGATCGTGGACTATTGTGTTGCTTAGAGAAGATGTGGAGTTTTTATTTTGCTCGGTGACAATTGTTAAAACACCGGGATGTGGAATATCCGTATTTGAGAAATTTACTTTTACATCAAGCTCAGGCAGATCTAAGTTTACTTCACGACCCATAAAGCCGGAATCCAGAAAAAGCGGCGTAAACGAAGAGCCGCCAAAATAGGTGGTAGCGGCAATAGCAGGTTTGACGAAAGCCGCGCAAACGAGTAAACTCATGGACATTAAAAATCCCTTTACCGGTTTATTCATAGGTTTGTAACATTATAGCAAAATAACAAGCTTTTACAAAAAGCTTAAGGCCGGCTTCTAGCTGATGGTTTCAGCTAAAAGCTTCCAGCCTCTAGCTTCTAGCTGTGGACGTTTAGCTCCGGGCGTTTGTACATCGTTATTTAAAATTACTCCAAATTTATAGTTTATAGTTTATAGTTTATAGTTTATAGTTTATAGTTTATTCGAGAATTGTGCCGAAATAGCTCAGTTGGTAGAGCAATGCTTTCGTAAAGCAGAGGTCGCGGGTTCAAGTCCCGCTTTCGGCTCCACAAAAAATCCGCTTGTATCAAGCGGATTTTTTAACTAGATTAACTTCTAACTTCTAAATTCTAACAACGAAATCGCGTTTATAACGAGAATCCGTTTAT
>CAYOMV010000065.1:0-7181 GCA_964405175.1 uncultured Gammaproteobacteria bacterium
ATCATATGGGTGCTTATTGGCGCCCTGATATTATTAGGCTCAATCTATGGTTTGGATTATTTTGGCATCCTAAGCTTGGTTGACCTGACCTTTTAATTGTTTTTAGTATTTTTTTAGGCTATAATACAAGCATAACCATGCTTGTATGATCACATTGACCGAAGCTCAAAAAAAAATAATCTTCATTGTTTTTTTCGTTCTATTTACCGTAGGCACAGGCTACGCCTTATATCATTTCTTTTTCCGCCCCATAGCGCCTGCCCCCACCGAAAGTCCGCTCGAATCCCCCTCGTACACAGGCTCTTTTGGTGAAGCCGGAGCTAGAGATACTGATACCATTGAAACCGGCCAAATCCCCGGAACAGCTCCCCTGCCCGTAACCGTAGGGTCCCAGGGAACATCCGCCACAACAGAATCCGAACTCCTATTAGACCAAGTTACCCAAGCCATAAGCCGATCATCCGACGGCAACACGCGTTATTACGACCCAAATGACGGCCGTTTTTACAGTTTAGACCGCGACGGAACCGCCGCCGCCCTTTCCGACCGTCAATTTTTAAATGTAGATAACATAAGCTGGTCGAGCGTTAAAGACGAGGCTATTTTGGAATTTCCCGATGGAAGTAATATTTACTACGATTTTGAAACCGAGCGCCAAGTTACCCTGCCCAATCATTGGGAGGATTTTGAATTTGCGCCAAAAGATAGCAAAATCGCGGCAAAAAGCATCGGCTTGGATCAAAACAACCGCTATTTAATAAGCGCCGACCCGGATGGTAACGAACTCACGGCACTCTATCACCTTGGTAATAACGCGGACCGGGTAATCCCCAGCTGGTCGCCAAATAATCAGGTTATAGGCTTTTCCAAAACCGGCGATCCACAGCCCGACAATGGCGAAGAAATTATTTTATTAGGAGCCAATCACCAAGAATTCCGCCCACTAAAAGTTGCCGGCAAAGGTTTTCTCCCTTCATGGTCCCCTGATGGCAAACAGCTCTTATACAGCATCTATCACGAACGAGACCAATTCAAGCCCATGTTATGGATATCCGACGCGAGCGGCAGCCAAGTTGGCCAAAACAGACGCAAACTGAACATAAACACCTGGGCGGATAAATGCGCCTGGGCCGACAGCTCCACAATCTACTGCGGTGTGCCCGTTTCACTCCCCGCCGGCTCAGCCCTAGACAGAGACTTGGTAAGCTCCGTTTCCGACGATATTTACCGCATCAACCTAAACACCGGCACTGCACAAAAAATCAACACCGTTACACATCCTCACGCCATCAACACCCCGTCCATAAGCGAAGACGGCCGATCCCTTATCTACACCGATACAAACACCGGCAAACTATACAGATTCAATCTATAAATATGAAAATCAATATAAACCCTCAAAAAGCAGCTATTGGAATCGTATTTTTAGCTTTTCTCGTTTTTATAATCGGATCGGGTTACGCAATCTACAAAACCAATCAAAAAACATATGTCGCGGGCTCACCTCCCAAGGAACTAACCCAAAAAATTCCTCCCAAATCAGTGCCCTACAGCCAAATCAAACCCCCTGCCGTAAATACTGACGACGGATTTATCATCGGTTCCACCTCCTCCACTTACGGCATTGTTTTTTACGGCGATTACACAAACCCCGAATCCAATAAACTATTCAACGAATTAATCGGTGTACTCGCTCCTTATGGCGATTTAATCCGCTTAAATTACAGGCACCTCCCCGCTTCAATCGAAGACGGCGACATGAGCTTTGAAACCGCGGTCATTTCCGAATGTTCTCGAATTTTAGAGCAGGGTTGGCCAATGCATTATCTTTTTACTCAGTCAAACGCGGATAAAATAAGCCGAGCCTACATCAGGGCCATGATCGAAAACGTCAGCCTCGAACCGGAAATGTTAAACGCATGCCAATACAACACACAAATACGCGATAATGTCGCCGAATCTATCGCGATTGCCAAAGGCGACGGAATCGATAAAGCTCCTTTTGTGTTTGTAGGCACCCAAAGCATGCCTTCTCAAGAAGTTACCACTCAAAAAATCATCGATGCTCTTAAAAAACTCATCAACAATTAGCGCCCTCGATTTTTTATTCAAAAAAATCCTGCTCTCCGGCATGATTGTTTTTGTTTTTTTTATTTTATGGCCTCAAACAGCTTCCGCGGCCTGTTGCCGTTGCACCCACCCCGAAATAGACGGCACTTTTTGCTTGCAAAACGATGTTTCCAACTGCGATAATCTTGCTCAACATAACAACGAACTGGCAAACGCCAACTGCAAACTGGAAAGTAAAGACGCGTCTTGTAAAATTATCAAAGACGGAGGAGTTTGCATAAAAGACCCGATTCCGACTCTTTCGTTTAAATTAAAAGACTTTGCCAAAACCGCCGCTCCAAACGAACAACCAAAGTCCGAAGAAAAGCAAACCGCATTCACCCCTGCTTTAATCGACTTAAACACTGATATCCCCGGGCTCGTTTTAAGCAATCCATACCTTGAAGACAATCAAGTAATAATCCCCTATCTTGGGCAATATATTCAAGCGCTTTACAAATTCCTCCTGGGCGTTGGCCTCATAGCCGCGGCTTTAATGGTAATCATCGGAGGCTATAAATACATAATATCAAGCACCGGCGCCAAAGTATCCGAAGGCAAAGAAACAATCAAAGACGCGCTTCTGGGTATCACAATTCTACTCGGAGCTTATGTAATATTAAGCAACCTAAACCCAAACCTCACCCAATTTGGCGCGCTAACAGTGCCCTTTGTTGAAGAAGACTTATTTGTATTATCCAAGAAAGATCACAAATCCATAGCAGGCGGCAGCTCCTATTATAATAATGATGAAAATGTAAACACTTCACAAGTTTATGCCAGAGCCAAAGAAAAAGCAGCCGAAAAAAATATCGAGTATTGCATTGTGGAAGCCATAATCCGTACCGAATCCGGTGGTAAAGTTGGAGTCATCGGTCATGATGAAAACTTTAATTATGTCGCCGAAGGAGTACTGATACCGCAAGCTCGCATAGATTTTTTAAGATCCAGAACATATTACAGCGGTAAAAAATTTGATATAGATGTTCCCGTCATGCCGGCAAACTGCAGCGGAGGCGCGCGGGCGACATGCGCTCAGCTTTCAAAAGACGGCCCTTTAAATGATGACAATGAAATCAAAATGGACGATTTCTACTATGGTATGGACACAAGGATGCAAATTAGCCATGGCATTGGCTTAGGCCAGCTCACCTTTTGGGAAAGAGATCGTTGTGATGGCAAATGGGGCAAAACAATAGGAGGCAAATGCTTCACCTTCGCCGACCTTTTGACCTTGGAGGGAGGAATTGATGCCATCTTGTACCACCCGGCCGTTAAACCCGGCGCTTCGGCTGAAGCAGTATTCAAAGCATACATTGGCAAACCAAACCCCGGCCTCTTAAGCAAAAAAATGGGAGCCTACCAGCTCTGCAAACAAAAAGAAGGTCAATAATAATAACGCATTTGCAATGACTACATAATAATTTAACAGATGGAATTTAAAACAGCTTCATTATCGATCAGCCCAGCCTCAAACCTGAAAGTCAGCAATACCATATGCCGTTCCTGCCCACTAAAAACCGTCGAGATAACAACCTAGGTAATAAATGCTATTGATAATTTTTCACTCTGGTTATTGAGACATATAAATATCCCCTTTCTCAAAGTTTGGTCTCGTAATTCTAGTTATCGGTGAATACCTGCCAACGCAACTTCCTTCATTTTTTAGGCATCTTTCTCGAATTTGTGGATTTTGCTTCATACTTCCATCCAAAATCCAAGCAACTCCTTTTTTAGTTTCGTGCCAACCTAAAAAAATCATAGAGTGCATACCATCACACTCCGTATTACCTGAATATACATAAACCCAATCCCCTGGCTCTAATCTATCTGCAAAATCATTTGGATAATTGGATAGAGTTCCAACTAAATGATTTCTAACCAAAGAAATCGCTGATCTCATATCATTACCACATTGATCGCTAGATCTAAAATAACTCTCCCACCTTCTAGCCGCCTCTGGATTTGGTGGAATATTTCTGTTGGGGTTACCCTTTCTGGCAGCTTCTGCATTAATTAAGCATTTTTCTCCACTTTGACACCTTCTGCCATACGCCCACGTATATAAATCACCACCAATTTCAGGCGTTACTGTCTTAGTAGCTCCTTTAATCGGTGTACAGATTCCCTTATCGTTAACAGTTCCTTTTACGCCCGCAGCCAACCACGCACACTGCGCGACATTGCCGCAATTATTCATGTTAATTCCGCAATCCGCAAAAAATTCAGCTACTTGTCGGATACGAGAACCAAAATCACTTCCCCTTACATGAGAAGCTACATTCTGAATATACATCTCCTTTTCAATAGCCAAAATTGCGCGGCATTTACCGGACACAACCGGTTTTACGGCTGCTATTTCAGGATCCGGAATTATGGGGCTATCTGCATATATTCCACTTTGTGCTGTAGCTGTACTTTGCAATGATAAATCATGAATAATAAACTCATTTGTCATTACTTCTGGAATATTTAAGGTATTTACCTGAACTAAATTTGGATTTACGTTCACCATAATGACATAAGCACCTAATAATATTACCAAACCTAAAAGCGCCTCCTTTATTCTTTCTTTACCAGACTGAACTTGCAAGCCTGTTGCACCTAATAAATACAAATATCCTCCGTAAATAATAATAATCGCGGAAGCAATTAAACCAACTCCAACAATATATTTGAAAAAAGCATTTATATATACTGCTAAAAACGGTACTGATAAACTTTTAGCCGATCTGGTAACTTGAAAATCTTCTGCATTCAACCCCGGAATATCAACATTAAAACGAGGAACGATGAATAAATCATCTGCCGCCAAAACCTGTGACGGATAAAGATGAATTACAAATAACAGCAACAAAAAAATCGTGACTCCTAAAAATAACGCCTTAATTTTTTTATTTTTTAAAACATTATTCAGCATAAATACTTTTATTCCGCAGAATCTTCAGCTACATCTTCATCCTCAATAATCTCCTCAGTCGGAAGTTCCGGTTCATCGCTTAAATCCATACAACAACGAAAACCGGTTTCAAAACTTCGCCAGCTTATTGAGTGATCTCCTCCCCAAACCTGATTACATGTAGGCTTTGCTTGAAGGTTTGCCAAGTGAGCTATTGGTGACCAATAAAAACCCATCCAAGCATAAGCTTGTTTATTTGTAGCGCTAGCGGACAAAGCTGTTAACTGAGATAATGTCATTTTTTTTCTTAAAGCAATTTCTTGTACATTTGCCGGCATATCTACAACACCCTCTTCGGTAACGCATCGCGGTCTACGACCGCTGACTTCAACAGATGTATTCATCTCTTCCAAATATTGCTTAGCAGCATAATATGCCTCACGATAATCTGCATTCATTAAAGCGGTATTTTCTTGCTCTGACACCAAAATACTACCATCCGCTACTTGAGGATAATATTTATTAAATGCACCTAAAATTTTATCTCGTAAACCAATTAATCTTGCCGCATCCGGATTAACAGAATCATAATTACAAGGCGCGGGATCATTTTTAGTTTTTATTATAGCCGGCCCCTTGTTTATATATTCACCTGGAATATAAGATTCGCCATAACCATATGTATTTTCTCCCTCCGGACCTAAACAAGCTCTTTGCCATTCATCAACCGTACAAAGCCGCTTAGCTCGTTGATCGCACCACCAAGCCGCCTCAATACCTAGTACGCCACTATAAGGTTTTATGCCTCTTCTATTCGGAGCTTCGTATCTATCAATACAAAAAGATTCAACATCCTTCTTTATCTTGCTTTGATACGCATCACTTCTCCTTATAGCTATCATATCAGGTGGACATTCACCCTGAGCAACAGGTAACCCCTCTGCATTTCTAGCTATAACACCTTCAGGTGGTATATAGACACTTGAAACAGGTCCATCTTGAAAGTCAGCCTCGCTAATACCTGGCAAATTATGGCTCCATCTAATTTTCGCAGATTCCTCTACTAATGCCCTCGCTGCCAATGGGCTAACCGGCGTATCAACAGGACCAACAACTTTTACTTTCATAGATCCAAATTGCGTCGTATTCGGATTAATCATGCTTAATATCGCCACACTGCCCAAAATAATACTTAAACCCAATAACCCATCCTTAATCTTCTCTTTCGCGTCGCTAACTTTAACACCTGTACTCGCAACAATATATAAAACACCTCCATAAATAATAATTAATGCGGCCGCTATTAAACCCACGCCAATCAAATACTTTTGTAAACCTGTCAAATAAATCGCCAAATATGGTATATGTACCATGCTATCAACAACTTCTAATTTTTCCGGAAATTCAACGCCCGGTATATCTACACCCAGAGAAAATTTAGTACCCGTTGCATAAACAGAATCATCATCTTCTTCACCTCCACCTAATAAATATTTTTTATCAATCTTGTCATATGCTTCGGGTTCATTGAAACATTTGGCCGATGCGCCACTATCAATTTTGTTACAAGCCGTACTGTTCAAAGTATTGCAACTTATATTAAATTCTTCATCGGTATTCTTGTTTATTTCGCTTGTAGCAAAGTCACATGTCTTTATATCGGGTATTAAAACGCATAAATTATTTTTTATTTTAGGTGAACTGCATTCACAACATTTAAAACCAATAGCAAAAACACCTGTCGGTATCAAAAAATACAAAGTAATGATAAATACTAACAACCCTCTTAGAGCCATATTCACAATATAATATATCAAAAAATCCCTAAATTTACAAAAATAAAACTATACATACAAATAAAAACCAACTTGTGCGATTTGTGACGTACGATGTACGATTAAGTCATGCCCAAACCAACCCTCGTCTACGTCTGCTCCAACTGCGATGCCCAATTCCCCAAATGGTCCGGCCGCTGCGAATCTTGTGATTCCTGGGGCACGATCAGCAAAGACCCTGTCACTCCCGATAAAATCGACACAAACCAACCCCCAGCCTCCGCTCCCGCCAAACTAACATCATTTTCCGAGCTATCCGCTGTCAGCCATCCGCTATCAGCTGGTAATAAAACCGGTTTAATAGCAATCGACACCATCCTTAGCAACAACCTGACCCC
>CAYOMV010000066.1:0-7174 GCA_964405175.1 uncultured Gammaproteobacteria bacterium
GTGGGACGGGTAAGGGGGTTTGGGGGTTGGGTTGGGGTTTAACGTCGAACGGCTAGAAGCTACTAGTTAGAAGCTTAATGGTTCTGCTAGATACTAGATACTAAAGATGAAGCTAGTAGCTAGAAGCTTGTTTTTTAAAAGTGTACCATCTGTGGCCGGCGTAGGTTATAAAAGGGACGATGGCTGAGGCGAATAGGACTACGTATAAGTCGAAAAGATTGAACAGGTGGTGGCCCAAATAGAAGATTATGGTGTTGATTAGGGCGGCTGAACTCACGACGATTATGTAGCGGTAAACCGATCCGCCGGACAGCTTGTGGTCGTTAAAAGTCCAGCCTCGGTGAGCCGAATAGTTGAAAGTCATGGAGTATGCCATGGCCAATACATATAAGGTGGCCGGAAAAATATCGGGCATTAAAAATCTTGTAAAAATGTAATAAAGGCAAAAATGGATTAAAAAAGCACCGGCTCCAACCACGGCAAACTTAAACAATTTCCAAAACTCGGCAATAAAAAATATCCAAACTTTGCTCAAGTTTTTCCAAATACTATCAAATAATGATGCTCGACCTAAAGCAAAAGATGTACGTTGATTAGCGTGGCCAGGAATCATAAAACAAATATCCCTCCATGCCGGTTATTTCTACCCCTAGAGGCGCTTGCAGATAGCGCCAGATGTTAATTTCTTTGGCGGATTCACCTTCCAGCGTACGCATCATACCGGCTTCTTCTATGAGGTAAGACGGATCACCGCTTTGAGTAAAGCGCAGAAGCTGGCGGTTGGATTGGTCGAGCGCTGAAACCATGCGCAGGTTTTCGTGATTGCCGGTGGCGATATCCGTGCCCTCTTCGAGCGACCAGCGGTTTAAAACGTATAGTTGAGATGTATTTTCACCACGGCGGAGGATGATGAACGATTGCAAAGGACGCTCCAAGCCCACGGCAACAATCCCTTTGGGCGAAGGGTCGTCCGCGAAGGTTGTGGGTTCGGGCTTGGTATCTTTAGGATCAATGAGCCAAGCTCTATTACCTGAAGCTTCGGATAAGAGGATGGATTCACGGCCGCTGTAGTTGATGTCTTGAGTGGAGATGAGCAAGCCTCCCAGCACAGGGGGTTCGATGTCTTCAGCGATGCGACCGGCGGCAAGGAGAACTCCGTCGGTGCGATAAACACGCCAGTCTCCCCTGCTATCTCCCGAGGCGGTGACTATGACTTCCGGAGTTCTGTCTTCATCCCAATGTACGAAAGATGCACGGATTGGGCGGTTGTCGCCCGAGTTGCCCACAGGAAAAGAATAGAGTGTATTATTCTCTTTATCGGTGATGCTGATAGCGGGCGTTGAGCCTTTGGCGACAAACAGATTCCAAGGTCCGTGTTTGGCCGGGTTTGCGTCTTGCAGGGCTGAATAAGCGTCTAACATACCGGCTCCCATGCCCGCCGAGTCGATTTCGGCAGAAAAAGGTTGGGCTGTTTCCAAAATTCGGTTTGCAAGTTGTTCACCCGTCCATTCGGGATATTTGGCTTTAAGCATTGCCGCCACACCGCTAACCAATGGCGCGGATAATGACGTTCCGCTCCAAACACCGTAGCCCGAAACATTTTCATGATTGCCGTCGGGATCATAGGTTGGGCGCGCGCCAAAGATTTCTCCGCCGGGCGCGGCTAAAGATACACAGGAACCATAATTGGCCGAAGGGTGCTTGGCGCCGCTCACATCGGTAGCTGTTACAACGAGAATACTCTGCTCGGCCGCTCCTTTATGGCAAGCAGGGAAAAGTTCGTAATCGTCAAAGTTATGAGCTACACCGTCGAAGCCATTTCCGGCGGCAATCACAACGAGCACACCTTGAGCCGTGGCTTCCAAAATGGCTTCCGCCACATCATTGTCCAGCATATCGCCTTCCAAGCTCATGTTGATTATGTCGGCGCGGTGGCGCGTGGCATAGCGGATAGCCAAAGCCAAATCCACGGTTTCGCCGTTGCCGTTTTCGTCCAAGATAACCAGAGGCATTATTTTAACATTCCAAGCCATGCCGGACATGCCGATATCATCATTGCCTCGCGCTCCTATTATCGAGTTTACAAGCGTGCCGTGTTCAAATGCCCAGTTAGCGCCGTTTGCGTGCGCCACGGGGCGGGTGTCCGGGCTGTCTAGCACAAAATTCCAGCCGTTTACGTCATCCACATAGCCGTCCATGTCTTCGTCCTGGCCATCTACTGTTTCGTCTTCATCCTGCCATAAAATGCCTTTCAGATCCGGATGCGAATCATCAACACCGCCGTCTATTGTGGCCACGATTATTTCACGAGGAGATGAGGTGGGTGCGATAGCCCAGGCTTGGTAGGCATTTACAGCATCCAAGTACCATTGTTGATCGCGGAAAGTGTCGTTGATTTCCAGCCTTGGAGCTTCGACGCTTAGAGCCGGCGCCGGCGATACTTGCGCGTTTACAGGCTTAACGGCCAAAAAAACAGCTAAAATCAAGCCTGATAATGTGAAAAAGTGATGGAATTTCATGGGGTGAGTATAGCATGTGGGGTATACCAACCCAACCCCCAAACCCCCTTATCAGGGGGCTTGTTTACAAAGTTTGCAGGTCTCGCATGAAAACATGCCGAGCCGAGCCACACAACCCTAAATCCCTTATCAGGGACTTGTTCACCCGTTGAGCCGGCTCCTCTGTAAGGATGACCCAAAACAAACCCCCAAACCCTCTTGCTTGTCCCCGTAACTTTAGTGTAGTGGGATCAGGGGGCTTGTTTACAAAGTTTACAAGTCTCCCTAATAGGGAGATTCAGAGGGTAAAACGAAGCACAACCCGCAAAACCTTAGGTGCCCATGCGTTTTAGGACGATGCGGATTGTTTTTAGCAGGATGGCGATGTCGAGCATGATGGCGCGGTGTTTGATGTAGAAGAGGTCGTATTGCAGTTTTTTTAGGTTTTCTTCGAAACTTGAGGCATAGGTAAACTGCACTTGCGCCCAGCCGGTGAGACCCGGGCGGGTTAGATGACGGAGCGCGTAATAGGGCATTTGGCGGGTGAGCTCGTCTACGAATTCGGGGCGTTCGGGCCTGGGGCCGATAAGAGACATGTCGCCGCGCAAAACATTCCAGATTTGAGGGAGTTCATCCAAGCGGGCGGCGCGCAAGAATTTGCCGATTTTAGTGATGCGCGGATCGTCTTTTTGCGCGAATTGAGGAACACCGGCTACTTCGGCGTCTTGGCGCATGGTGCGGAGTTTGTAGATACGAAAAGGTTTTTGGCCGGCTCCGATGCGGATTTGCGAGTATAAAACAGGCCCGGGCGAGCTTAGTTTAACCAGAAGCGCCAAAAACGGAAAAAGCACGGCTGTAACAAGGGCAATCGGGATAGCGAGTACAACATCCGTAAAACGTTTTATACCCTCGTACGCCACTTTTTCGCCCTCGTGGATATGAGAAAGGAACCAGCTTTGGGAGATGTGCTCTAAGGGAATCCTGCCTGTGGCTGATTCTTCAAAACCGGCGCGGTCCACAAGCGTGACCGCCGAGAAGATGGTTTCGTAAAGCGCGTCTTGCAGGCCGGGGACTTCTTCGGGTTTGTGGCCCACTATTATTGTGTCGATCTCCCCTTCTTCCACCAAACCGCGGATCGAATCGGGCGACGCGTGCCAGATAACCGAGCCGTCATCGAACCGCGTGCCGGGCGCTGTTTGCAAAACTGCTTTTAAGACAAAGCCGGGAGCGACTTCGTCGATCAGTTCCGCCACACGGCCCGCGTCTTGAGGTGAGCCGATAAAAAGAAGTCTGGTCTTGAAAATTGTTTTGGAGATTATTCGATTAAAGACGATTCTCCAGAGATAATCCAAAATTAAGACGATAATCGCGTAGAGAATCAAATTGCGCCTTGGTGCGATGCCAAAGATGGGCAACAGATAAAAAAAGCCAAAAGCCAGCAAAAGGTTGGCCACCATGCCTTCAAAATATGTCCGCAAGAATTTTAAAGAATCGCGAGTTATTTTTAAGTCGTACAAACCGGCCACATAAAAGCCCACCAGCCAAACCAATGAAAGAAATAAAAACGGCAAAGCGTGTTGATCGTAGTTTGACGGTGTGACTTCGCCGAAGCGCAATAAGAGCATCAAAGGCACGGATAATTGAAATACCGCAAAATCGCCTAATAATAGGACTAACTGTTTTATTCTGATTCTACTGTTTAACATACTTAAACTACAGGGTCCGGAGTCCGGAGTCCGGAGTCCGGAGTCCGGGGTCCGAAGTTCGGGGTCCGGGGTCCGGGTTGGTGATAGTATTATTATCGCACAGACCTAATTAAAGCAAGCGTCATTTTTCTAATTAACATTCCCAATAATCTCAATTCATTAGCTTTTGCGGTACTTACGTATTTTAAATCTTCACCTGCATACAGCATAGATCTCACCTCCGCACACGAACTTAAAGATATCGTCCAAAATCTAGCCATCTCCTTATCCCCTTTTCGTTCAAAACCTTCCGCCAGATTATTCATAACGGAAATTGCAGCTCTTTGAATTTGGTCACGAAAGCTATAGTCCTTACAAGTTTGAAATGTTTTATATATTTCTTTTACAAATTCACGGCTTTTTTGCCAAACGATCATATCTTCGAAACTATGCATAACCTATTTTTGTTAATATTTAGATATTCCTTACATACCCGTACTGCGGACAACGGACTTCGGACTTGTACGTTAAGTTTTAGTTTTTGGTAAGATGCACGAAGGACGATGTACGAATCAATCTCCGCACCCTAAAAATCGCGCGGATTGCCTCGATCCCATCGCGCAGATGATGGATTTGTGAGCTTCGATTGGGGTAGCG
The DNA here is from genome assembly GCA_964405175.1 of uncultured Gammaproteobacteria bacterium. Classification (GTDB taxonomy): domain Bacteria; phylum Patescibacteriota; class Patescibacteriia; order 2-12-FULL-60-25; family 2-12-FULL-60-25; genus MWCR01. The sequence goes on from CAYOMV010000066.1 coordinate 4,841, forward strand.
GAATTCGAGCCAGGGTACGGGGACTTCGGCGATGCGCAGGCCGGCATTGCGTGCTTTGGCGAGAAATTCGATGTCTAAAAACCAACCCTCTTCTTGGCAGGATTGGATAAGTTTGAGGCCTTTGGCGTTCATGATTTTTAAGCCGCACTGCGCGTCCGCCACTTTGAGATTTAAAAAGAGGTCGGCGAGGAAGTTGAAGAGTTTTGAGCTTAATGTGCGCATCCAACTGCGGTTGGTTGTCTTGGTTACCAATAGACGCGAAGCGATAACTATATCAGCTTTGTCTTCGAGTATACGGCCAACCATGCCCACTATGGCATCAGGGTCGGCGGAAAGATCGGCGTCGATGAAACCGAATAAACTTTGGGACTTGGAACCCTCCTTCGCTGAAGCTTCGGTGGGCAGGCCTGGAACTTGGAACTTGGATTCGGACAAATCCGCTACCAATGATTGATGGTCGCTTGTCCCATGTTCAGAGTCCAACGTTGTAAGATTTGCGCCGGAGGCCTCCTGCATTGGTATTTGGCCTGTGCCCCGAAGCTCTTTGAGCGTAGGGGTATAATTCGTAATTGGTAATTGAAGAGCTGTGTAGCGGATCGCCGCACCCTTGCCTGTTTTTGGACACTCGATAACCGAGATTTTATTGCCAAGTTCTAAGTTCCAAGTTCTAAATTCTTCAACCGCGTCAGCGGTTTTGTCGGTTGAGCCGTTGTCGGCTACGATTATTTGCCATGGGATTGTGAGGTCGGAGAGGGATTTGGAAAGGCGGCGGAGGGTGTCCGCAATGTAGGGGGCTTCGTTTTTGGCGGGGATTACGAGGTGGAGCATGCTATGACTTTACAGCAACAACATCATAATGCGTAAAGAAGAATTTTTCTTTTAATTTTGCAGGTAATATCTTTTCACATACAAAATTCAAAGGATTGGAAATTATAACACGGTAAATTTTATTTAATATTTCCGGCAGGCCTATGATGGTTTTAGGAAAAACTTGAAAGCCGTATTTAACAATTTTTATTGTAGAGAAATTGCTAAACATATCTTTCACTTCCCTTTCATTAAAATATCTAACGGGTCCGTTTTTATCTTGCTTGCCTATTAATTTTAATAACCAAAGATAAGCATTACCTTCCAGGCCCAACAGACTTTTGGAATTAGGAAAATTGCTAAAGATAAAAATCTTACCTCCATTCTTCGTAACTCTAAAAACTTCTTCAATGGATTTTTTTGTATATTCTTTCGGATTATGTAAAAAAACCGCAGAAACAATTACATTATCAACGCTATCATTTTTTAATGGTATTTGGTTTATGTCGGAGTTTATTAAATATAAAGGCGTTCTCTGTTCACTTTGTTCCGTTGAGTATCTTTGATGAAAAATATTCAACATGTTTAATGAACTATCAAGCCCAATCCAGCCCGGAAACACCCTTTCCTGTAAGACGTACTTTTCCAGACGACCATAACCGCAGCCTAGATCTAAGGTGCAACCGTCTTTTAAGTCTCGAGTAAGTATTTCAACTGCGTAACGGGACTTTCTTTCCTCACCGGTTTCATCCGATGCCGAAACAGCCGCATGCATATGATTCTCATTGGCAAGGTTGTCCCAATTTTTTATTGGACTTTCATAAGAACTTGATTTATAGAAAAAATCGCACTTCGTTAAATCTTCGCTTAAAACATCCTTAAAATCATCATTGAAATTCATAATAATTATCAATTACTAAGTTTATGCGTCTTAATGATAAGCTTAATGAATAAATGGGTCAATTCTTTTGGTCGAAGTCTGGAAAGCCGGCGGGGTGTCTTGAATGTATAGTGATTTATTTCTCGCGGGGATGATCAAATGTAACACTTCGAATAATCGTACATCGTACGTTGCTCATAGTACAATCAGAAATACTTTTAGGTTGCTAAATGTTACAAGTCGACGCTTGTGTTGCTTCGTAAATATTTGATAATTGTATTTAAGCTTTCATTAAGTGATTGCTCGCTGGTATCGATTGTAATCTCCGGATTTTGTGGCTCTTCATATGGGTCGTCAACTCCGGTGAAGCCTTTTATCAATCCTTGTTTAACTTTTGAATATAAGCCCTTGGCATCACGCTCCATGCAGACTTCGAGGGGTGTTGAAAGATAGACTTCGATATATTTGCCGTAGCTGTTGATTAGATCGCGATTGCTTTGGCGTGATTCTTCGTAGGGAGCAATGGCACAGCAAATAACTATACCGCCGTGGCGGGCTATTTCTCCGGCCACAAAACCTATGCGTTTAACGTTGGCATTTCTATCTTCTTTAGAGAAGCCCAAACCTTTGGAAAGGTTTTGACGTAT
>CAYOMV010000067.1:0-7167 GCA_964405175.1 uncultured Gammaproteobacteria bacterium
GGGCAGTGTCTCAGTCCCAGTGAGGGGGGTCATGCTCTCACACCCCCTACCCGTCGTAGCCTTGGTGGGCTTTTACCCCGCCAACAAGCTGATGGGCCATAGGCTCCTCCTCCAGCGCGTTTTAGCGCTTTACATGCGAATGACATATGCCCCCGCATGTCCATCGTGGAATTAGCTCACCTTTCGGTGAGTTATGCCCGACTGGAGGGTAGATTACCAATGTGTTACGCACCCGTTTGCCGCTAGCATCAACACGTATTGCTACAAATTGATGCCCGCACGACTTGCATGCCTTAGACACGCCGCCAACGTTCATCCTGAGCCAGGATCAAACTCTCAGTAATAAGCCTTACGACTTATAACCCCTACACTCCTGGTAGATATGTAGGGTCAGTTTTTTAGCTACTCCCTGACGGAAAGTAGCAACGACCTTCTCTTCGAAGGCCGGGAATAAACGTATTTCCTTAGACGATCACTATTTCATTGTCCAATTTACGTCGCTCGTCCCACGTAACGCGTCCCACGTCGTGATGAGGGGAATTATGCGAATGTGTTTTGAGCGATTTCATGCCCCTTTTGGGGGGTGCGGAGAATATAGCCAATTACCAATAACTTGTCAAGAAAATGGCAGGCGAATTTTGTGGATAAGCATCAAACTGATTCTTGGCTAGGTTGAGGGGAAAGAACACATCTTTTAGACAATACGTCTGAACCCTGATTAAGCATGATTACAATGATTACTTTGATTTTCAATAAGATTGAATAAATTCATATAGGAATCATGGTTAATATGGGTGAAAAATCGTGTTAATCAAGGTTCTGGTTGGATACTTGACATTTTGCCATTTTTATGCTATATTAAGCGGTTCCTTCAATAAATTCATCAACCCAGTAGGGGCGCATCCTTGTGATCGCCCGTTCTTAAGGAACGGATAAACACCCCACTTCGCTAAAGCTACGCGAGGCGGGCAAGGTTCATCCCTACAAAATAAAAAGGAGATAAGTCATGGCAAGCAGGAAGAGATCCCGCGAGGGACGGAATTTGACGGCGGAGAAGAAGGCAAAGGCAGACGCTCGTGTGCAAGCCTTGGCCAGCCCGGCTGATCCGGAGCTCATGGACGGTGTACGCAAGTACACCATGATCCAGAGCAAGGACAGGCGCGGCGAGGTTACGATGGCTTACAAGCACTTCTTGAAAGGGTGTGGCATGGAGGCCATCTTGGAGCTTGGCGACGCCGGCGCGATCGCGCACGGGCTCGTAGAGGCCATGCGCCACGGCATGCGTGTCGAAGCTGACGCGCAGGTGGTGCTGGCAAGCGCCGAGCCGGGCTTGCGCAAGTTGCTTGCCGAGGCTTTCGTTGCGCAGGCCAAAGAGCTTGCTCTCGGCACGAACGAGCACGAGGAACGCTTGGCGCGCTTCCTCGAGGCAACGGCCCGGCGCATCAGCCCCAGGGCCAAGCCGAAGCGCGAGCCCAAGCAAGCCAAGGCCAAGCCCGAAAGGCTGGAGGCCGTGGTAGACCGAGCGCTTGCGCTCGATGACGCCAAGGCTGCGGCCAAGGCCATCGCCGAAGCCAAACTGGTGGACGAAGATGTCCAGCAGGCATTGGAACGGCTAGCGCCCGAGCTGGCTCGGGAGCTGGCTGTCAACTTGCGGCGGCGCGCGCGCAAGGCGCAGGGCGGCAAAGCCCGGTTCCTGAACACGCTCGCTACCCGCATCGAGCCCACCCCGGTTGCCCAGTTCCCCAAGCGGGAGCAGAGCAAGCGCCGGGCGGCATAAGGCGTAGCCATGTGTTACGCCAAAGCGAGGCTCGATGAGCTAACCGCCCTTCGCCGCCACCTGGAGCTTGGGGAAGACTACAAGTTCTTTACCAAGCTCTTTCCTCCCACTGAAGCCAAGGAGCCGGGGATCGAAAAGATCCTGCTCTCCTCGGAACTTCGAAATCTCCTGACCATCTTCGCGGGTATGACGAGCGAAACGCTAGCTCACCGAACCCGCGGTTACCTGCTCTTCTACATGGAAGAGCTCATGCGTCAAGCAAGGGCGTTGGATTGCGAATTCCATGGACCTAACAAGAAGTCTGTGGATTTGCGCAAGTCCGCAACCAAGCTCCTCCGCCTGCGCTACGACATGCTCGAAGCCAGGCATGCGCCTGTTTCGACCCTGCCTCCATCCTTGGAGGCTCCCGAGGTCGAAGCGGCTTAACTCACTCCTCCCCCTCTCTGAAACTAAGAGAGGGGGAGGTTTTTGTTTAGCCGTTCTCTTTCCTCTTATCTTAAGAGTAAAAGTTAGGAATGGAGTTGAGCTTAGCCAACTCAACCCACTCATCAGCGGATAAATCCTCGGCGCGGGCTTTTTCGTTTAGATTGAGTTTTTGCGCCAGAGCAGACCATTGTTCAGCTTTGATATTAAGGTTGCGACTTAAGAACTTGCGCGGATGAGCAAAACCGAGCTTGGCGATTTTCATGACAGTTTCCGGGTCTATCCCCCATTTGGAGAGACGCAACTCAGGAGACATGGGAACCATTTTTATAATGGCGGAGTCGACCTTGGGTGGAGGATAAAATGAAGTTGGCGAGACTTTGTGAATGATCTTGATGTCAGAGCAGGCAAGATGAGACATTAAAGCGAGAAGTGACATGCGCTGTTTTTTGTCTTTAGCCAAAATTCTGTCTGCGACTTCTTTTTGGATAAGCGCGACGAGGAGAATGGGCGGATTGCTTGCGTAGAGCGCTTTGCGCAGAGAAATTGAAGTGATGGCGTATGGCAAGTTGGAGACGAATTTCCAGGGTTTTTTGCCCATGAGGTCGTCGAAGCTGATTTTGGAGGCATCGGCGCAAATCCCCCTTGCCCCCTTTGCTAAAGGGAGTTGTTTATCGAGTCTTTCGGCGAGGACCTTGTCTTTTTCTATAAAGGTTACGGCTGCGCCGTTATTAACCAGTTCACTGGTAAGAACTCCAAGGCCGGGGCCGATTTCCAGGATTCTATCCCCTTTCTTGATTTCCGCCGAATCAACGATCTTGCTTAAAATATTTTTATCGATTAAAAAATTTTGACCCAAACCTTTACTTGGCCGCTTACCAAGCTTTTTTAGCGTGGCGATGATTTCATTTTTGTTCATAGGCTGATTGCGCCTTCGATAAACCGTTGCTTCTCCGTTTTCGGCGATGCTCGCGACCGTTGTGGGGAGGTTTTTGGGGATGGCGCCGATATCAAGTATGAAATCCGGTTTGTTTTCGTAGTTTTTAAATGCTCGGGCAACGCCCAAGCCGGAAACAGCCGGGGAAGAGCCGCTTCTGTTGGCCGATGTAGCAGCGATTGGGTGGCCGAGGCCTTTAGCAACAGCTTGGGCTATTGTTGAGGATGTTACGCGGATGCCGATTGTTTGGTTTGGGCTTACATGGGGCGCGAGTTTAACACCTGATTTTAAGCGCAAGAGCAGTGTTAAAGGACCAGGCCAATACTTTTTTACAGCTTTGCTTTCGTGCGGATTTAAAATAACGAGAGGGTTGACTTGGGTCATGGATGACGCGATAAGCTGGAGCGGTTTATCTTCTTTGCGGCCTTTTATGGCAAAGATTTTTTTAACTGCTTTTGGGTTTTTGGGATCGCAAGCAAGGCCGTAAACTGTTTCCGTGGGAATTGCGATTACACCGCCTTGTTTTAATACAGCTACCGCTTCAATAATTTTTTCTTTAACTTCATTATCCATAATTAATCTTTGTTCAGCTCCGCACGGAAATCTTTTTTACCGGCATCGGCGCGGAGCTCAGCTTCGATAAAGCCATCTAAGTCGCCATCGAGGACAGAATCTGTGTCCGCGGTTTCGTATTCGGTGCGCAAGTCTTTGACCATGTGATACGGGTGGAGGACGTATGAGCGAATTTGGTTTCCCCATTCTGCCGAATGATATTCGCCTCGCAGTTCTTTCTTTTCTTCCAGCAATTTCTCCTCCTCGAGCTTTGCGAGTTTGGCTTTGAGGATTTTCATTGCCGTCTCTTTGTTTTGCGTTTGCGAGCGTTCGTTTTGGCAGGAGACAGTTATTTTGGTTGGTGTGTGAACTATGCGGACAGCTGAATATGTCGTGTTCACGGATTGCCCGCCTTTTCCGCCGCTCATGAAAGTGTCGATGCGTAAATCTTCTGGTTTAATTTTCACTTCCACCTTTTCATCGATTTCGGGAATCACTTCAACCAAAGCGAATGACGTTTGGCGGAGCGCATCAGCGTTGAAAGGTGATAGACGAACCAGGCGGTGGACTCCGGCTTCGTGTTTGAGATGGCCATAGGCATGGCGGCCTTGGACAAAAAAGGTGACGGATTTGATGCCGGCTTCCGTTCCGCGGCTTTCATCGACGAGCTTGACCTTCCAGCCTTTTTTCTCGGCGTAGCGGAAGTACATGCGCATAAGCATTTCGGCCCAGTCTTGAGCATCTGTGCCGCCGGCGCCCGCGTGGATGGACATAACGGCATTTGACGCGTCGTGCGGGCCGGAAAGCAACATGGCAAATTCCATCTTTTCAAATGATAATTCCAGCTCCGTGATTTTTACTTCGGCTTCGGCAAGCACTGATTGGTCTTTTTCGGCTTCGGCGATTTCCAAGAGCTCTTTTAGCTCAAGCAGTTCTGATTTGAACTTATTCCAATTTTCGTACTCGTCTTTAAGATCGGAAAGCTTTTGCATCTCTACACGGGCGCGGTCTTGATCGGCCCAAAAATCGGGTGCGGAGACCTCTACCTCCAGAGCATCTATTTCTTCCTTGCGGGCATTCAAATCCAAAATTTGCCACGCTTCGGTTAGGCGCGACTCCAGATCTTTAATGCGTTCTTTGAGGTCTTGGATCATGAATAATAAACTATCCTTTAGGTGCGGATTTAGCAAATTCGCTTATTTTGCCAAAGCCGTACTTTTCTATTGATTTTTCGTTTAATTGAAATAAACTCGGTTCTATTTTTTTATAGACATCGTCAGAAACACACGTTCTAAGCGTATTTACTTCCGCATCCGAAAAAATTCTGTCTATCCAAGGAATAATATGTTTATATTTTAATATATCCGGATTTCCAGCTATTGCATGTGTATATACTCCCAAACCAAGATGGTATGTTTTGTTGGGATTATCAATTAATCTTTGAAGCCCTGCCGGATGAAATAAGTTACCGCTTAGATATAAATGTTCTGCTTCTGAATTTACAATCGCTTCAACTTCTTCCTCTGTAAATCTTAATAATTTAATAGCTTGCTCATCGCGCTGTTCAACAACAAAATTACCTGGGGCTAATCCGGCAAAAATATCCTTTTTTATATTAGAAGCATCCGCACTTATAACAAAACGTACCTTTGGTGGAATTATTGCTTTCCTTTTGCGACAAGCCTCCATCATCATATAAAATTTTTTTAGGTCAATCTTACCATCAACATCGGGTTTGATTTCAACAATAACCTCACGCCACAATTTATAGGGTAAATTTACAACTAATTCTTGAGGCAAATCATTTAAGTTACCATATACAATCGCATCCGGTTCTTTTTCCCAATCGGTAAGTGCTAGAACCCTGGACATTTTATCTAATTGTTCGGGTGTAACATTTTTCCAATCTAACTTACTTAGGTCGACATCAATAAACAAGCCACTGCCATCTTTTGGGGCTTCGGTTTTTAAAATTGTGTTAATTCGTTCAATAACGTTTTTTGTTTGCGCGACCGGATCCTTTTTAATAATTTCCAAATCCATTATTTGATCTTCGGTTGAGGGTTCTTTCCATTGGATTTCGATATTTCTTTCTTCTACGATTCGTTCTATATAATCCGAACCTTTGAGGTCGCCCTGGATATCGATATTGGTGGAAACCGGCTGGTTGGATACTGTGATGAGATCCGGGCTGGGAGGGATCTCGCCGGGTTTGGCATTGGATGATATTGCAATGGGTTTTTTGGCTACAATAGACGATTGTATGGTTTTAAGACTCACGGTAGGTGAACCGGGTCTGTCGGCTGTGCCAACAAGTGTGTTAACAGGCGGCTGGAGAAAATAGGTTTTTTCGATTGTTCCATCGGGATTTAAAACTTTAAGGATGGCGATTTCGTGTTGTTTTTCAAAAGCGTTGCCGAGCTCATACTTAGACTTTTTTTCCTCTGGAAGTCTATCGATAAGCGCCTCAAAAACCATTTGCTCGGCCCGGGCAATAGATAAACAATTACGTTTACCGGTATTAAAATATTCGGTTACAGAGCCTTGCCCCCATTGGTAATTTTCATTGGAACCGAACATTTCATTGACCACGTTTTTAATAAAGTCTTCCGTAAAATCATCCCCCATTTGCTTGGCGAATTTTTCTATCATTTCCTGTTTATTTTTCTCGGCGGATTCTACTCGTTTGGGGTTTTCGCCGTTGACTTCTTCCAATTTTAAATATGTTTCATTTAATTTGACCTCTTCTCCGGATTCCATCTTGGATCGTAGATCATCCATGTAGGCTGATCTTTTTTCTTGGTCAACGCGTTTACCGCGTTCGTATATTTGTTCCGTGGCCTTTTTTGCCTGTTCGGCTGATTGAGGCATGACAAAAGCGCCATTCCTTTCCCAGGCTTTAACCGTTTTTATTGCTTGCTCAATTTTTTCGATAAAACCCGAACTACGCGCGATGACCGGCGAATGAATTGCTCCGGCTAAAAGAAGAGTCGCGGCGAATTTGTTATTATTGGCCCAACCGCGGACTTTCTCCAAAAGGCTTTTCTCCGCCTCTTGTCGAATAGCCGTCGCCTGCTTGTCTAATTCATTCAACTTGGCAATTGTTTCATTAACCAAGGTTTCCGTTTCATCTTGGGGTAAATCGAATGATTTAAGAATTCTACCCACAGATTTTTGCGGTTTATCATGAATTGGCTCCGCAAAAATTGCATCCGCGCGCTCAAATACTCCGGAAATCATGTCGCTTGATTGGTCAGGCTGACTTTTCAGGGGAGTTTCGTGTTGGCTATTCCTCGATTTTTCCATAAGCTTGTTCTTTTACTCTTTGCTTCATCTTTTCGACTTCCAGCCGCTCTAAGCGACGGGCAAAGAGATGTAAGATTTCGCGGCGTTCGACTCCGAGTTGATTTAAGCGGGCGGAGTAATCATCGAGGCTTTGTTCGATACTCTCCAATAATTTTCTGATTTCATTTTCGGC
>CAYOMV010000068.1:0-7011 GCA_964405175.1 uncultured Gammaproteobacteria bacterium
GGCAATAGCAGGCAAAATAAACAAAGCCACAAACAAAGAAGCAAATAAAACAATCGTAATTGTAATCGGCAAATGCTTCATGTATTCACCCATTATCCCTGTCATAAGCGCCATTGGTAAAAATACGCTCACAGTAGTCAATGTGCTCGCGATAAGCGGATTCTTATACATCTTAACCGACAACCAAGCCGCTTCTTTTGGTGACATTTTATGGACATAAATATTTTCGTGAATTCCTTCCATTATTACAATCGACGTATCCACTATCAACCCCAAAGAAAGAATTAAAGCAAATAATGTAAGCGAATTTAAAGTTTCTCCAACCATATACAATCCGCCAAAACCAATCGCAAAAATCAATGGTATGGAAAAGCTGGTAATAAAAGCCTCCCTAAACCCCAGTGCCACGAATAAAACAATGAAAATAATTATAACCGTTTGAACTCCGCTTTGTCCCAATGTGTTTATGTCGTCTCGAATAAAAACCGAATAATCATTAGCAACAAAAACATCAACACCGGGGGGCAATTTTTCGATGCGAAAAGTTTCCAGCCTTTCCTTTGATTCATCCACCATGTCCAATACATTACCGCCCGCTTGTTTATATATTTCCAAAGTCACGGATGGTTTTTCTTGCTGGGTTTCCGTTCTAAAAACCGAAGCCTTGCTGCTCGCGGGCGCAAAAAATTCTCTGATTTCCGCGATATCGCCCAAAAATATATTTTCCCCGCGAATATTGGCTATGGGCAACGCTTTTAAATCTTGTATATCTTCATACTGCCCTTTAATAGATGCCTGATAATAATAATCATCCAATAAGAGCGACCCAATTGGCATATCCGCGTTATTCACACGTATCTGGGAAACAACCTGTCCTATGGAAAGCCCGTAATTTTCCATTTTAGCGATATCAACCAAGACTTGTATTTGCTTATCCTCTATACCATACAATGTAACTTTGGAAACCTTGGGAGTTTGCTCCAACTCATTCTGTAATTGTTCACCGTAATACTCCAAATCCTCGGGAGGAATATCTCCCAATAACGAAATACTGATTATCGGAAAATCATCCATCCTGATTTCCGTCACCACCGGGTCGCTCGCGTCTTCAGGCAAATCCGGCTTGGCATTATCAACTTCTTCGCGCAACTTTCTTAAAGAATCATCCAAATCCGCGTCCGCCTGAAACTCTACTGTAATAGATGCGACACCTTCCAAAGAATTGGAGCTTATTTCTTTTACATTATCCAGCCGTTCCAGCTTTTCTTCAACTTTATCCGTTACCAGTTTCTCAATATCCGCGGGAGACGCGCCCGGATACGCAACAGAAACAACAGCGATAGGTATCACCACTTCCGGATCGGATTCTTTTGGCAATGAAATCAATCCAATCGCCCCCCACACGGTAAGCGCTATCAATACTAAAACCGTAAGCCTCCATCTGTTTACAAAAAAAGCCCACGCGGTCATTCCGAATGCCTGGGCTTGCTCTACCAACATGTCTCTTGAAACCATAATACCATCATTTATATTTTCTTATTCATTTTTTCGTAGGCCATTACCACTCCACGCTCTGCAATAAAGCTCCTTCTTCTTCAATAATTCTTCCGCCTTCCAAAACATATTCGGTTCCGGGATTCAATCCCTCCAAAATCTCTACCTGATCGCCTTGTAAGTCTCCAAGGGAAACTTGAATTTTCTTTGTACGATTTTCTTCGATTCCCCAGATATATGCTTCATCCGCGTTCAAGTGCACGGCCGCTACCGGGATAAAAAGTTTTTCATCTTTTTCTTTATTGATTTCAGTAAACTCAACCTCAACAAATTGCCCGGGCTTTAAAGAAAATGACTCTGGAACTATCTCCACTTTAAACTTTTTCGTTTGCGGATCCGCGCCGGGAGCTATCGCAACGATCTTACCTGTTGTTCCGTTCAAATTTACCTGATCATTGATGCTAATGCGGTTAACATCCGCTTCTGTAAGTTCCACAACAACTTTTTTAGTCTCCGGATTTTCCACGGTTACAATCGGATTGCCCGGATTTATTTCATCTCCCAGGTTTACATCTATAGATGCTACCGTACCGGAAAAAGGCGCCTTAATGATAAGTTTTTCTCTTTGCAATGCGATTTGCTCCACCGCGTCCTCAGCATTCAATAATGCGTTTTTAGAGGATAAAACAGACAAACTGCTTGATTTTTTAGCATTTTCGTACGACAACCTGGCCGTCTCAACCGAAGCCCTCGCGTTATCTTCTGCGTTTTTAAGCTGGGCCAAGGTTGCTTCGTGCTGTTTCTCGGCATTTATGATTGTCTGCGATGTACCACCCTTTTGTTGTTTTGTGCTCGCCAAAGCAGCCTCTGCCGCTTCAACCTGCGCCTGCGCCCCTGCCAAGCTCGCCGCGTTCCCGGCTTTAGTCGTCTCTAGCGATTTATTGGCGGATTCAATGCCGGAAATTCCCCCTCGCACCATCGCCAAGCTCTGAGAAATAGATTGAATATAACCCGCCAAAGTCGGTTGAGGAAATACATAAGACGGGTCAGTCAAATTCAATACCGTCAGGGTTTTATCCAAGGCAATTTCAGTATTCTTAGCCGCGTCATGCACAGAGAGGTAACCATCTTCCATTGCGAGATACGCGTCTATAGCTGTTTTAAGGGCCGCTTCGGCTTCGCGCTTTTCCGCTTCTCCTCTGCGTCCTATGGCATCTTTATATAACCCCGCGCTCCCTCTAAATAAAGAAGATACTTCCAGCAATTCATTTGAAGTATTTAAACCGTTAAACATGTCGGTTTTAAGCGATCTCATGGCGTTTTCCAAACCCGTTTCCGCCACTTGCAAGTTCGCCTCGTTCAGTTGCTTGGTTTTTTCCAACGATCTCTTGGCCGACTCCAAATTAATAAGAGCTGAATCCGTAGACAAATCAACATTCAGTTTAGCGGATTCCAATGCCTGCTCTGATCGCGATCTTAAAATTTCATTTTGTGCCAAAGTATTATTTAAATTCATTTCCGCGGTTTCCAATCTTAACTTTTCTATCTCCGCTGAATTGCCCGAAACCGACTGCGTGGTCGCAAAACTCAACTGCGCGTTAGCTAACATGATTGAAGCATTTTGATAACTCATGTCCAAAGCATCCGAATGCAAGCGAACCAGTACATCACCCTCATTGACTTGATCACCGGGTTTTACCCGGACCTCTACAACGCTGGCGCGCGATTCGGCCGGAAGCGTGGCTGTTTGGTCTACTTCCACGTTTCCTGTTATAGTAAACGTGTAATCCAAGCCTTTTTCAGCTTTCGCGATCTTTACCGGGTATGCAAATTCCTGTTCTGCTGGTTCTTCCGGTATAGTTTGTCCTTGTCCGCTAAGTACAATAAAAACCACTCCCGATAAACTTATCGCGAGCGCGGCAATCAAAATTGCTTTAAAATGTCTTTTCATAAGCTGTTATACGAAATTCTATTTATCTATATTTCGCTAAAGAAAACAGTTTTTACCACATAACAAGAAAATAGTCAAGTTTATAAATATCAATAAAAACAAGTTTCTTGGCTTAATCTAGCCAAAAAAAATACATATGAAATTTCATACTTTTACTCTTAGCTTCATCGGCTTGGTACTCACTTTCTACATTTTATATATAGGCAAATCTATCATCATCCCTTTGGTTATTGCGATAATTATTTGGTATATCATCATAGCCCTAACGGATGCCTATAAAAAAATCGGCATTGGCTCATGGAATATTCCGCATTGGTTTGCTCTGTCACTATCATTACTGAGTTTTGTTGTTCTGGCCTGGATTTTCATCGGATTTGTGAACGCAAACGTTAACGAAGTTATCCAAGCCGCCCCGGCCTATCAATCAAAGTTCCAAAATCTTATAACCGAAGTCAACTCCCGTTTCAACTTGGAAGAAAGGATTACATTTAGCCAAATAAGCGAATGGATAAATATCAGCACCGTAGCAACAACTGCCGCGGGCATCATTACCACTGTCGCCGGCTTTATGAGCATGATCCTCATTTATCTCTTATTTTTATTACTCGAATATCATACTTTTAATTGGAAAATAGAGGCTTTATTCCCCGACAAAAAACGCCGCCAAGCCACACAAGAACTTATTGCAAAAATTGCCAAAGATATTAACACTTACATAAAAATTAAAACCTTCGTAAGTTTGCTCACAGCCTTTGCCTGCTATGCGGTTTTATTATTAATGGGCATTCAATTTGCCGGTTTTTGGGCTGTTTTGATTTTTGTCCTAAACTTCATCCCCAATGTAGGTTCTCTGATCGCGGTTGCCCTGCCTGTTTTATTCGCGATTGTGCAATTCGATATAACCTACGCCCTGATACTTGCCGCCCTCTTGGTTGCGATCCAAATGACGGTTGGTAATTTTATCGAACCAAGAATGATGGGCAAATCCCTCAACTTAAGTCCGCTAGTCATAATTATCTCACTGGTCGTCTGGGGCTCTATTTGGGGAATCGTTGGCATGTTCCTCTGCGTGCCTATCATGGTTATATTAAACATCATTCTCTCTAAATTCGATTCCACCCGCCCTATCGCCATCCTGCTCTCATCAAAAGGAAAACTGGAATCATAAAATACAGTATAAAGTAACAACTACAAACTAAAAAAGAGTGCCACAAGTTACTTTGTTACTCTTTTTGGTTTACACTTTGCGGTTTTCATTGACTTTTATGCATAGCATCATTGATCATTTATTGGTTATTGGTCATTCATTGATTATTGGTCTTCGACTCCGAGGTCGCTCAGACTCGAGGAGAGTTCGATAATTGATGATTGACATCTGGTATGATTTTTGCTACAAAACTCATACTCAAGGAGGTCTTGATGAACATTGAATCAAGTGTTCTTTCACAATTTCCCGAACTCGTATATGGGTTCTCCACTGCCAAAAACGGCAATATGTCTTACAAAAAGGGAGATCCGGAAGCAGACAAAAACAACCGCTCTTTTTACGCCGAGCTTGGTATAGACCCGGGCAAATACCAAATTATCAATCCGGAATTGCGCCATGGCGGCAACGTAGCTGTGGTCAAATCAAGGCTTTGCCATTTCGGCTACACGGAAGTTCATAAATACAGCCCCGAAGTTATCGCTTTCGAAAAAGGCACGCAAAGATACACCCCTGCAAAAGATGCCTACAAAGGCATCGACGCCTGCCTAAGCAACTCACCCGGTTGCCTGATAACCTTAAGGCCCGCAGACTGCGCCCCGGTCTTTGTTTACGATCCAAGGCGTTTCGTGTTTGGCATTATCCATGCCAGCACCTCCACCATGTTTTCCGGAATCATAGAACGCGCTCTCAATATGATGCGAGGCTTCTTCGGCTCCGGCTGTAAAGATATTTTGTGTTTTATCGGACCGGGAATTTGCCGCGAAGCATACGACCTGCGATCTACCGGTTTATACAAAAGAATTCTGCACGCAAAGCTAACCGATGCCCAAGCATCCTCCTACGATCCAAAAAAGAAAATCGTGGAAGAGCTCCAAACCAGCGGTATCCCTTCGGAAAATATCGAAGTAAGCCCGATCTGCACCGCTAGCTCAAACGGAGATTTCTTCTCCAATTACGCGAGCCAAGGAAAAGACCCGCGCCGTATGCTCGCCGTCATCGGCCTCCGCTAAAACTACCGACTCCTGTCGGTTTTTTATTTCTACTGGCACACTAACCCGCCACAGCGCATCTCTCTTTCGACCTAACCATCAAACCATTCATCGCTACCGCACCAAACTAAAACTCACGGCCCCTGCCGCAAGTCTAAATAGCAACATCCATGCCGGTCCCCATGTTAAAAATTTATTAATTGGTTGGATATTAACATTTAACAAACAAAACAAAACAACCATCCTTCTGTGGATGATTGCAACATAATCTTTATTATTTATAAATCGTTATTTTTTAGTTAAATTATCTCTCCCCCACTTCAATACCGTAGCCATCCATTCCAGCTCATCCAGCATCCCATCAACTTTTTCAAGGATGGAATCATCCTGCAAGTCACCATGCTCACTAAACATTTTCTGAACATGTGAAACATTTAAATCGCGAAAAGTCACAATCAAACCCAACTCACGCACTACGCCTACCAATTGCTCAATCACTCTTGCTCCGCCAAATCCCCCGGCCGATACCCCGCAAAGCGCCACCGGCTTATGGATATACTCTTTCAAAAGAGTATCAAGTGCCATCTTCAAACTCCCCGGATAGCCATGATTATACTCCGGTGAAACAATTATCAAGCCATCGGCTTTTACTACCGCGTCTCGCCATTTGGTATTTTTATCTTTTATGCCCTGCCCCTCATCATCCGGTGGAAAATTAAAATCTCTTACATCAAATAACTCAAATTCCATGCCGTCGCCTTCTCTCGCTCGGTCAAGAATCATTTTAGCGACATATTCACTATAACGCCCTTGGCGCGTGGTCCCAAGTAAAATGGGTATATATAAAATTTCAGACATAAGGCATCATTTAGTATTTACTGCACTCATCTTACATGATGACACCTGATCTAGAAAGCCCCAAATTAGTATTTAAAATTTAGAATTTAGAAGTTAGAATTTAAAAGTTATATGTACCGGGACGCTATTGCGGGATACCTTTATCTAAAGTTTAGAAGTTAAACTTTAGAAATTAGTAGTTAGAGTTTAGAAAAACTCGCGAATAGCGAGTTTTTGTTTGGTGGACCTTGAGGGATTCGCCGGGTCATCCGACCCGATCCGCCTCTGGCGGAAACCCTCGACCTTGCCGATATGTATCGGGACGCTATTGCGGTGATACCTTTATCTAGAGTTTAGAAATTAGAGTTTAGAAGTTAGAAGTTAGAAGTTAGAGTTTACAAAAACTCGCGAATAGCGAGTTTTTGTTTGGTGGACCTTGAGGGATTCGAACCCTCGACCCCCTGCTTGCAAAGCAGGTGCTCTAGCCAGCTGAGCTAAAGGCCCTTAAATAACTTCTAAACTTATAAATTCTA
>CAYOMV010000069.1:0-6930 GCA_964405175.1 uncultured Gammaproteobacteria bacterium
ATTTGCATGTTCTTCTATGGTTAGAAGAGTGCAATATGTATCTGAGCGCGTGCATATTGTGACAAAAGTTAAGCCCCGATTTATATCGGGGCGAGTTGTAGGTGTCTTCTGATTTTTTTAGCTTTTGGGGAGTTTGTTTTACAGTATGGCTAACTGTGCTTTCGGTATTTGGCTAGACCTCCGGCTAAACTCCCCTCCGGCTTGATAAATGTTCTACAAAATATTTACATTCAATTTAAGTATTTGTCAAGAGTGGCAGATGTGTTCAATCAAGTATAATTTTTGTGTTATAATGTTTGTAATAAAAATATGTCACAAGAAGGATTTGAAGGTTTTTCGCACGAAAGAGATTTGGGAACAATTAACGATGTTTCGTTTACGCGTCATCCTAAACCGGATGGATCTTATTTATTCAGAAACAGTCATCCCAATCGTAAATCAATCGAGCTGGAGCCCGGTGTTACGGTTGAGCCCGGTGTTGCTTATGATGTGGAAATTATCCGTGATACAAATCCACGAAATTCGAATAAAGGAAAATATATCGTACGGTTAGTCAGAGAAAGTGGTGTATCGGCAATAATGGAGCAAAATCCGTTTCAAGAGCGGGTTGACAAGCCGGCTCCCATCGAAGTTGATCGCAAAAATAATGTTGTTTACGTTTTGGAAACGGCAATAGAATATAACCCTCAAGGCGGAGAATTGGTTCCGTCTCCAAAAGAATTCGAATCATTCACATTGGATGCCAGGACTTTACATACAATCGAAAGAATCGCGGAAGCAGTCGAGTTAAAGCAACCGTGTTTATTGGAGGGTGAAACGGCAACTTCAAAAACAAGTAGTATTATGTATTTGGCCATGAGAGCCAATATGCCGGTTATTAGAATTAACATGAATGGGCAATCTGATACTTCGGAGTTGATCGGTAAATATGTTCCAAATGATGGTCAGTTGCAGATATCTTTTGAACAAGCATTAAGGCACCCGGAAAACGTACCTGAATCAGCCAAAGCAATTATTCAGAATGCAAAAGATGCAGGGAGAGTTTTAGATAAAATTGAATCGCAAAAAGTTGCTGAAGCTTTGGGTTTGAAAATTCCGGAATGGCGTTGGCAAGATGGCGCTTTGCCTAAAGCGCAAAAAGAGGGTTATTGGTTGATTTTGGATGAGTGGAATTTGGCAGAAGCGCCAATTCGCGAAAGGATAAACTCCGCAACAGAAATGAATGGCTCTACAACTATCTATGAACATGAAGGTGAAAAGATTGGACCGGGAGGTGAGCATGAAGTACATAGGATGTTCCGAGTATTTGCTACCGAGAATCCGGCGGAATACGCAGGCCGGAAGCCAATGAGCAAGGCGGAGAAAGATAGGTGGCAGGCTTATGAGTATGTTCCGCAACCAAATGCCGAGCAATATGAGCAGATGATGCATTTAATGGTTTATGGAAAACAACCGTTGGTAAAAATTGGCGATGTAGAGTATCAAGCCCTTGATATTGAACCCCAGTTTGGAAGATTAAGTGGTATTAAGGGTTTTAAGTTTTTTCTTGCATTACTCGCCCAATTTCATGAAAGTGCGGAAAAAGCTGCCAGTAAAAATGAAATTGGCAGAGGTAATAAAGAAAAATATATTTTTACAAGAAGAGGTTTGATTTCTTTGCTTACATATTTGGAAAAGAAGGTAATTGTCGATAGAAAAACAGGTGATGTTTTAACCGTTAAAGATGATCCACAAATGTTTATACAAAAGGCAATTCGATATGTTTATTTGGATAGGATGAAGCCCGGTCAGGATGGAAGTAAAGATGATGAGCAAGTTTTGAAAGATAAATTAGATGCACTTGGAATAGGAGAAAAAACTTGGACATTGCATTTACCCAAGTCGGAAAAAACAGCATTTAGAAATGTTAAAGTGGGGGATGTTTTTACTGCTGCCAAAGTTACTGAAGTTACAGAAGAGGGAATAAGAGTCAAACTGCATAATGATTTGGAGGTTTGGATCTCCAAAGCCGAATTTTTAGGTAAGGATAATAGAACTAAATTAAGAGAAACTGTTTTTGTTGATGATGTGCTAAATAGAATAAAGATTACGCAAAAGAAGCCGGGTATGAATTTGGAGGGTGTGTTGGTTGATAGCGAGGGAAATAGGATAGCGGCGTAACCCAGTATTGTTTTAAAGCATTTTTGTAATCTTTTTAGTTTACTTTTTACCTAACCACGCCAGCAACTGTTTGGCGTTTTTTGTATTCAAAATATCTTTTTTGGTTGCCCAGCCTCGGCGGGCGATGGACTCGCCAAGCTGCAATAACTTGAAGTGTTCGGGAGAGTGCGCGTCGGTGTTTATGACGAGTTTAACTCCGGCGCGAATCGCGGCGCGGGTTAGGCGGTCGTTTAGATCCATGCGGTTGGGCATGCTATTTATTTCGAGTAATACATGGTGTTTTTTAGCGGCTGCGATTATTTCGTCTATGTCGAGTTTGATGGGTTCGCGTTTGCCGATGAGGCGGCAGGTGGGGTGGAAGAGGCAGTGGACGTGTGGGTTGCTCATGGCTTTTAGAACTCTTGCTGTTTGTTCTTTTTGAGAGAGGTTAAAATGCGAGTGAACGGCTATACCCACCAAATCCAGGTTTGTAAGAGCTTTGTCGGGCAGGTCGAGAGCGCCGTCTTTTAAGATGTCGCATTCAGTGCCTTTTAAGATTTTAAATCCGCGGAGTTTTTTGTTGAGCTTATCTATCTCTTTACCTTGTTTAGCCAGACGCTTTTCATCCAAACCATTTGCGATTGTGAGGGATTTTGTGTGATCTGTAATAGCAATATAATCGAGGCCTTGTTTTTTGGCGGCTTTCGCGAGCTCATCGATTGATGCTGAGCCATCGGACCAGTTGGACTGGACTTGCAAGTCGCCGCGAATTGATCCATAAGGCAGGAGTTTTGGTAGCTTGTGTTTTTTGGCGGCTTCCAGTTCATCACCGCCCACACGGATTTCGGGAGGCGGAGTATCCATGCCTAAGCGACGATATATTTGTTCCTCGGTTTTAGAGGCTGCAAGTTTTTGCCCTGTGTTACTCCCGCGTTTCGCGCGTTTGAAAAGGCCGTATTCACTGAGGGTATAGCCTTTTTCTAAAGCGTATTGGCGCAGGAGGACATTATGGCGTTTGTCGCCGGTGAAATATTGCAGAGTCGCGCCATAAACTTCGTCTTTTACAACACGGATGTCCGCGTCGATGCCAAAATGTAGGCGTACAGATGCTTTGGTTTTGCCTCGTTCGTGAACGGTTTTTACTTGAGATAAGGCACAGAAGGCATCGATAACTTTTTTTGGGTTTTTTGTTGTTGCTATTAAATCTATATCGCCGCAGGTTTCTTGGCGGCGGCGGATTGAGCCCGCGTAGGAACAGCGTTTTACATCTTTTAAATTTGATAGGGACGCTACCAGAGCATCTGCAATAGGAAGGATATCTCCCAAGAGCATACGGCCGGAAGCTTGTTCGTATAATTTTAATTGCCTGGCGATTTTTTCTTGACTGGCTTTGCCCCAGCGAGGCAGGTTTTGCAGTTGATTATTTTTAACGGCCTTTTTTAGGTCGGAAATGTTTTTTATTTTTAGATGTTTCCAGAGTTCGGCAATGTGTTTGGGGCCTAAGCCTTCAATTTCAGAAAGTTCGAACATTTGAACCGGAAATTCTTTTTTTATTTTTTGATAAGCATTAATCTTGCCGGTGCGATAATATTCATCGATTTTTTCGGCTATACTTTCTCCGATACCCGGAAGATTTTTTAAGCCTTTCACGCCTTCGTTTTTCCAGGTTTGCTTTATATCATCGCCAAGTCCGGCTACTGATTCGCATGCCAGCTCATAAGCACGCGGTTTGAAGCTATGCCCTTTGATTGTATGATAAATAGAGAACTCTAAGAGTATTTTGCTTAATTCGTTACTGGGCTTCATATAGTTTTATTGTACATCTTGTATTGTGTGTCGTACAAATATAAAAAATCCAACAAACAGGTTACTCAGTTATTGCTTTGATTTTTTTATTTACCTTTATTTCCAAGTCTTTCAACTTTTATTAAGAGAGTGTTAATACGAGAAACGGGAGTGCTATGACGTATGGCGCCATACATGCTGACTTTGACAGGAGAAATACCGCAGAAAATCAGAGTAATGTATTTAAAAGCGCGGATGCCGGGGGCTCCCATGATTTTATAAAATAAAGATTGACCTCCCATTGTGGTGATGATTCGGGCGGTTTTTTTGGAAAGTAAACGATTCCAGGTATTGGGGCCGGTGTATTTGAAAGCAAAACCGGGGAGAAAGACGCGGTCGATAAAGCCTTTTAATAACGCGGGCATCGATCCCCACCAAGTTGGAAAGATCCATACGATATGATCGGCCCATAAAATTTGTTTTTGCGCTGAAATCAAGTCGGGTTCGAGGTTTTGTATTTTGTTGTAGCCGTTATGCAAGATGGGATCAAATTTCAGGTCGCTTAAATTGAGGCGCTTTAACTTGTATTTTGAACTTTTGGCGCCTTTTGCATAGCTGTCAGCCATAGCGCCGCAAAGGCTACTTGTATCAGGGTGCCCAAGCACGATGAGAATATTTTTCATGGGCATATTATATCATGGAAATGCGCTTGCTCTTGCCAAATTATTTAGAATCCCTTATTATAGCCGCACGAATAATATTGGGCGAGTGGGTGAAAAGCGGAGGCAAGCTTTTCACGGGCATCAAGGGATGCCCCGGCCGACACGAGCCACGAATTTTTGATTGAGGCCATGCCGAGAAATAATATTGGGCGAGTGGGTGAAAAGCGGAGGCAAGCTTTTCACGGGCATCAAGGGATGCCCCGGCCGACACGAGCCACGAATTTTTGATTGAGGTCATGCCGAGAAATAATATTGGGCGAGTGGCGGAATTGGTAGACGCACAGGACTCAAAATCCTGCGAGAGCAATCTCATGAGGGTTCAAGTCCCTCCTTGCCCACCATAACAAAAAATCCCGGATGGGATTTTTTGTAATAACCAAATAACTCTTTGAGAGCTTGTATTCGATAAACTCAGACCCTCGAAGGTTAAACTTAAAACCTACCTCCAATAAATAACCAAGAACCAATAAACAATCACCAATAAATGACCAATTACCAATTAGCAATAAATGATCAATAATAAAAAACACCCGAAAGGGTTGTTGGTTAGATGGCTCCGGTGTTGTTGATCTTGAAAGCCAGTTCGCCGGTGCCGAAGTTGTTGCAAATGCGGGAGAAGAACTTTTGCAGTAGAGGACCGATGATAGGAGGGAAGTCGTCCCAGTCGTCTACGAGCTTCCAGTTTTTGTTTTGGTGTAAGGCTTCTTGGACGAGCTCAATTCCATCATCGAAAAGTTGAAAGTTTCCGTGCAGGGTTTTTTGCAGACGGTATGTTAGGTGCATGTCGTAGGTGTTGGGCACGTGCCATGCGTAAAGTTCGAATTTCTCGGGTTCTCGGTGTATCCCACGTCCATAAATGACAACTATTTCACTGCCGGGCTGACCCGGGATTTTGGTTTCAAACCGAGTGCGCCAGCCGTGGTTTGTATTGTAGGTTGATGGAGCCTGGGTATTTTGACGTACGTTGACCGCGCCAATCGCGATAGAGTGAATGTGCGTATGGAATAGAACAATTCTCATGGTTTCTCCTTTCTTGGCTTGTATAACAAGCAATTACCGCATTGTCAATGCTAAACATGAGAAAGCTGACTTGACTATTTTTCAAAATTAAGATTAGATAAACATCAAGAGAGAGCTGTTTTGGTTGGACGACCGGCACTTCCTACTCATGCAGCGTTCAGGCGGCGAGCTGATCGGCAGTTCTCTCTGCAATTTCAGAGAAGCGGATGCGCTATCGTTTCCCGTTTCTCCAAACTTTTTAACGGAGCATTGGCAACCGATGCCGTGGCTCCATCTCTTGGAGAGGAGGGTGTGCTTGGAATCGCCCCCCCGATTTGGCCACTCTCCTCTCCAACCTCTTTTCCCGGATCGTAAGCTCCGGGTTTTTTATAAATTTGCTTTTTTTATCATAAAATGGGTAATATGTAGCAGAATTAATAGATTTTTAAGAGTTAAACTTTGAATTATGAAATACACGGAAATGCTTTTTAAAACCACTAAGTCGATTCCGCATGATGCGGATTCGGCGAATGCCAAGTTTTTGGTTCAGGCCGGGTTTGTGAGGCAGGAAATGGCGGGAGTATATTCTTGGTTGCCCTTGGGTTTAAAAGTATTGCGCAGGGTTGAAAATATAATCAGAGAAGAGCTTGACGCGATTGGAGCGCAGGAAATTTTAATGCCGGCTTTACAGTCTAAAGAAAATTGGGAAACTACAGGCAGATGGGATCAAGTTGATGTTTTGTTTAAACTAAAATCTCAAACGGAACGCGAATACGCCTTGGGCGCTACCCATGAGGAAGTTGTAACGCCTCTCGTGGGCGCGTATGTCCATTCGTATAAAGATTTGCCTACGGCTGTTTATCAGATGCAGACAAAATACAGAGATGAGTTAAGGGCGAAATCAGGTATTTTACGCGGGCGTGAATTTGGCATGAAGGATTTGTATTCGTTTCATAGCACACAAGAAGATTTGGAAGAATATTATGAGCTGGTGAAGCAGACATACTTAAAGATTTTTAAAAGGTGCGGATTGGACGCAAAAATTGTTGAATCCTCGGGCGGTGATTTTACTAAAAAATTCAGCCATGAGTTTCAGGTGATTACCCCCGCGGGCGAAGATGATATTTTGGCTTGCGATAAATGCACTTTCGCGCAAAATATCGAAATCGCAACAATGAAAGCCGGGGATGCTTGCCCCAATTGCGGAGCAAAATTGGAATCCGTTAAAGGAGTGGAGATCGGAAATATTTTTGATTTGCACGAAAAGTTCACCGAGGCTTTCGGT
>CAYOMV010000070.1:0-6924 GCA_964405175.1 uncultured Gammaproteobacteria bacterium
GAGAATCCGTTTATCACGGGTTGAATATCTGCTAGATACTAGATACTAGATACTAAAGATGAAGCTAGAGGCTAGAGGCTACTATCTCGACGTGAGGAGTACGGAGCTTGTGTTGTTGGTATTTATAGCTAAGCCTCGCGAATATGTGTTTAGTACCCATTCGGGGGCGGTGACGATATCTTGCCAATTCCAGCCCATGGAGAGGAAGGCGGTTTCTGAAGATATGGGACGAAGCATTCCGCGTTCTACGTAGTAAACAACCGGGCTCGTTGGCGACTTTAAGAGCTCGCCGTCATCAAAAGTGTATGGGCGGGCTGAAGCAAAGGCTTCCGTGATTTCTGTTGAGACGGTTTTGATGGGGGTTTTGGGAAAGTAGTGATCTAAGAAGACACCATCTAAAAGTACATATTTTTTACCCTTCCAGACATACCAAACCGCGGAGGAATCGGATTTTTTGATCAAAGTTCCATTCGGGATTTTGGAGGCTTCCTCGATTACTGAGCTTGGAGCGGAAGCATCCCAGCTGTAAGTTGCCCAAGACCATTTAGCCAATGCTTCGGCTTCGGCAAATAAATCGGCGCGAGACGGCGCTCCCAGCACTACGATTAGGAGCTCGCGCCCGGTATCGTCTTTATTGGGGCGGACGCGATAGACCAGATTATGCAAGGATTCGTAAAGAAAGCCGGTTTTACCCCCGGTGACGTAGAGATTATTATCAGGATCCAATAACAGATCGTTGGTATTTTTAACCGTTTTGAGCTCACCTGTGTTGCGGATTATGAAAGAATATTCGGCGGTGCTCGCGGGCTTTTGAATGTAGAATTGGTTGAAGGCGGCGGTGGCGATTGTTAGCATTTCGCGGGCAGTCGTGCGGTTGTCTATGTCCATGCCGGAGGCATCTTCAAAATATGATGCTTTTAAGCCCAAATCACGAACTTTGCGGTTCATGGCGTTAATAAAATTTTCATAACCCAAGCCAGACAATCTGCCGAATGATGTTGCCGCATTATTAGCCGAACCGACTATGCTGGAATACATGAGATCTTGTATGGACATCGTGGCACCGCTATCCACCCGCAATCTGCCGCCGCCAACCTCATCTTCTTCTTTTAACGACACGATGGCATCCCAGGCGGGTTGGCGTTCAACAAATACCAGGGCGCCAACCAGCTTTGTGAGGCTTGCCGGAACCCAGAGCATATCCGCGTTTTTTTCAAATAGGATTTCTTTGGTGTTTACATCCATTACTATGGCTGCGGCAAAATCTTTTTCTGTATGCGAAAAATCCGCTAAGCTAACACGAACAGGTGCCGCGTTCGCGGAGATTGGAGCCATTATAAGTACGGCAAAAATTACAAAAAACCTAAGAGAATTCATGTTATAAACATTTTGCCACAAAATACAAAAATTACCAATAACAAAACTAATTAACGATTACCGATCACAACCCCAACCCGGAGCTAAGCTTATCGTGTTTAACGCGACTCGGCTTTGATAACAGCGCGGGCGAAGACAAGGTTCACCCCTACAAAATCACATCCCGATCAGACCTCGGCTCTAAATAGCGTTTAGTTTGATATAAAAATGCCGGAGGCCTCCGACATCGTTTATTGGTATTTTTTAAATCGTTAATCGGTAATCGTTAATCGGTAATTGTTTTACGCTCTGCCGTATGATTCTTCTATCCAGGTGGCGAGGTTTTCCATTAGCTCCGGGTCGGATGTAAAAAGATGTATGCCGTGGCCCGCGTTTTTGTAAGGGACGAACTTTTTACGATCCGCGGCACAAGACTCCACTACTTTTTTGGCAGTTTCAAAAGCTTCGGGGTCGTCGGAATCCGAGCCGGCCGCCCAAATGGCGTGGTGGTTTTTTACATAGCCCGCTTTTTCTACCGCGTCGATTCCACGGTAATTGCCGGGAGACAACAAAACAGCACCGGTTAGCTGTGGCTCTTCTTCCAATGCCCAAAGCGCGATATTCGCGCCGATCGAAGCGCCCAACATCATGATCTGGCTTTTTGCGTATCCCTTTCCTTCCAGCCAATCAAAAGCTCCGATTACATCAAAAAGATATTTTTGATGTTCATGATCGGTGAATTTTTTGTAATCCAAAGTGGCGCCTTCCAAGGTTTTGATACTGTCGCCGTGCCCGCGCAGGTCTATGGCCAGTGAAGCCAAATTATGACGGCGCAAAACTTGCTGAAAAGCATCCCATGATTTGCGATCCAAGGGCATCATGTGCAAAAGAATGACCACTCCGATTGTAGTTGGAGACGGCGACCATTCGCCAACTATTGTGACGTTATCCAGTGTATTGTATTTGATAGTTTCCATAATCGTTAGGCAATTAAGTCTTTAGCATGTTAGTCAAAGCTGACTCTTGTTCCGGGGTTTAAGGTTATGGGGCCGTTATTTTGGGGAGGTTGTTGAGCTGACGCGTCGCTTCTGATGCCATGAGACCGCCTTTTATCCAATGGATTGGAGAAATCGTTTTTACTTTGCCGATTGGAACTTGCAAAATCCGGGCCCACCTTGCTTTTGTCGGGCTTTTTAAAAACCAAAAGAGATTGCGGGCGACTTTCTTCTTCAGAGGAGCTGTCTTTTTGCTTAGAGCCGGTATTAGATTTTTCAATACGCGGTTGCGGCATCTGTGGCTGAGGTTGAGGCGCCGGTTTAGTTGATTTTTCGTCACTTATTAATTTACCATCCAACTTGCGCTCGATTTGTCTTTTTCTGGTTTCTATTGGCTTGCCCTTTTCCTTAGCGATATCACCCAGCAATCCTCCTCCTCCAAGAAAAGGAGGCTCATCTTCGTCTTCCTCGGGTGGAGGTAAGTCGGAAATGGGCGGCAGATCGAGCTTGCCCACTATACGGGGTTTATTGGGTTCTTTGTTTTTTTTGTGTTTTGGCGGCTTAGGCTGAGGGCGGTTTTCATCACCTTCGGGCAAAGGCGCGGCTTTTTTGATCTTTTCCTTATTTTTCTGCTCGTCTTTTATGATTGGCAAGCAATCACCGCAATACATGGGGCGCGAAGGATCCAATTGCACGGGCATTTCCCAAACTTTACCGCATCTGGAACACGTGTGCTTAAATTTGGGCTTATCTTTCTTTTTCTGTCCACCGGCTACCATTTTTTGTAAAGATTCCAAACGCTCCGGCGAGATGCGGAGGTATTCTCCCGTATCCCCGCCTTCTTCTTCGTCAAGATATTCTTCGGGTGTTTTTTTATTGCCTTTATCAGCCGAAGCTAAAGCGTCTTGAGTATCAATTTTTTGTGTTATGTCTGCCAAGTTCACATTTGGCAAATCTTCTATACCTCCAACATCCACCGCAGAAGGTGCTTCGCGAAGAGTTCCGGCCTCCATACCGCTCCAGCGCAAGACTTTTTCGTTGATTGTGGCGCGAGGGATAGCATAGCGTTCGCGGGAAACGCTGATGACCTTTTCCGCGTTATCCGTGCGTTTAGCCATAGGCGGCAGAGTGGTGGCGGAAAATGGTGATGTGGCTACGCCGTCGACCATGAGTTTGAGGTAAATGTTGTACTTGGGAAGGTTGACCAGATCCTCTGCCGTGAATTGAGGAGCAAATTCTCTTTCCAAGAATTCGGCATCCGTAGAACCGACCCTGAAAGCAAGCAGAGTTCCGACGTTGCCGATAACAGCGGCTTTAACCTCGTCGGAAAGTTGTTCGATGTACTGGTGAGCAACCGTAAGGCTAAGGCGATACTTGCGAGCCTCGGATAAGATTGAGGCAAATGACTCATTGGCAAAATTTTGGAACTCGTCGACAAAAAGGTAAAAATCACGACGATCTTCTTCGGGAATACTTACGCGTTCCATGGCCGCCATCTGCATACGAGAAATGAGCATACCGCCAAGCAAGCGCATATTGTCTTCGCCGATTCTTCCTTTGGAGAGGTTAACGATAAAGATTTTTCCTTCATCCATGATGGAGCGGATGTCGATTGTAGATTTAACCTGAGCTACGATGTTACGGATGACTGAGGCGGCTAAAAATTGGCCCACTTTGTTTTGAATGGCCGGCAAAGCCTCGGCTTTGTATTTATCTGTCCAGGATTCAAACTCAGCGACCCAAAAGGTCTTAACAATTGGATCACGAATTTTTGCGACTACTCGTTTGCGGTAATCATCATCAACAAGCAGACGATTGATGCCAAGCAGTGTGGCGCCGGGATAATCGAGCAGGGCCATGACACAGTTTTGGAGGATGTACTCCATGCGAGCACTCCAAACATCAGGCCATATTTTTTTAAAGACTCCCATCAGGCCGTTACTGACAAGGTGCTTTTGATCTTCGGTTACAGATTCCAAGATATTAAAGCCCACCGGAAATTCCAGATCCGCCGGATTAAAATAAACTACGTCGTTGATTCTGTTAGACGGTATGTAATCCAAAAGTTTTTCGGCAGTATCGCCGTGCGGGTCGATGTAACAAACACCGTGGCCGGCCATAATATCGGACATGACCATGTTTTCTTGGAGTACGGTTTTACCCATGCCGGTTTTACCAATAATGTACAAATGACGGCGGCGGTCGTCGGTTTTAATTCCAAAGCGCCTCCGCTGGTTGCGGAAGTTGGTCTCGGCAAAGAGAGTTATTTCATTCTCATGATCATGATCGTATTGAACCATACTTACAACGTCGAATGTCGAACGTAGAATGTCGAACGTCGCGGATTATTTATGACGTTAGACACTAGACGTTAGACGAATCAGATATTTGTTATTTGTTATTTATTATTTTTGTTATGAGTTTTATCCGAAAGGCAGATTCATGGGCGGTTCCGCATATTTCATGTCGCGTTTCTTGAGTTGAGGCGTCTTTACTTGGAAGGTATGCGGGAAATGCCAGAGCGTGGCCAATTCTTCGGTACAGAGGTAGTAAGGCGGATTACCATTCCAGACAGATCTGTTTTGATAGTTGGCTATCAGCCTTCTTTTACGAATACTGTTTCTGCGCTCTTTCATGAACAATAAGCCGCCATTTACGCCAACAAGCTTTGCTTCGGGCTTGAGTGACAACATGTCGTTTGTGTTCATTTGTTTTATAAAACCTATTAAAGATTGGACGATTTTAGGTTTTTTGAAAACATTTTTCTTGGCAACGTACATGAATCTTATTTTGCAATTGTAGCCGATTTTGGAAACTTTGTTTTCGACCGCTTCTAAAACTTTGCGTTCACCGGGTGATAGATTGAATATTTTGCTTTTTAACGGATCGTCGGCTTTAGCCGGAGCCGCGCTTCCGCCTCCGCCGATTATTTCGTTGGCCAGCCAAATAAAAAGATTAAAAGGAGCGAGAACGATTTTTTCGAGCTTGCTGGGGGGCGTAACAACCTTTTCGCCTTTTAACTCTTTTATCAGTTTAGAACCGCCTTTTTGGTATTCGCCAACGTCGATAGGCAGGCAAAGAAGCTGCATCCAGGCTTGCTCGCCGGGGCCCATGCGAGATAAACCTTCGAGGAGAACGGCGAGCGGATCTTTAAGCTCACCGGACATGGAGTGCTCAAAGGCCGGATAAGTTTTTAAGGGGTAAAAAGATGACTTGCCTCCGGCAGGGACCATTTCCGTGCCCCAAAGATCGTACTCCGTATCAGGATACCAAGTTGGGACGCTTTTAGAATAATCTTCGACTTCGGCGATTTCGGCATCCGGATATTGCGCGAAAATCGAAGCCTCAACCAGATCACGCAAAGAACGCAAGCAATGGATAATGAACTGCACATTTCCTTCGATTGAGATGATTTCGCAAGATATTGGATCTTGATATTTGCCCTGGATCCAGGTTTCAGTCCAGGTGGATGGGGCATGGGCGCCGGCTAAGTGCGCGAAAATATTTTCGACCGCCCTTAAAGATTGACCCGGGTCTTTTTCGGTAAGGCGCGGTATATCGATTGCCATGGTCATGAATTCTTTTTGCCCTGCCGCTATGCTTTGCCTCCAGTAAAGCCAGCCCTTCGTTAAACCCCAGAAAAATGCTATGAGAAACAAAACCCAGCCTCCATTTACAAAAATGGCAAGCATGGCGGAAAACGGATTAGACCCAAACGAAGCTAAGAAACTCGCAACGTCGAACGTAAAAAAATCGTTCATAACAATCTACATTGTAGCACAGATTGGACAGTACGAAAATGTCATTAACCGGCAGTAAGCGCCAAATACAAAACAGCAAGAGCTGTTTGGCTTGCTCTTGCTGTTTGCAGTTTGTAATTTGATGTCCCTTAGCCTTTTTTGGCTTTCATTTTTTGTTGGATTTTGTAGACAGTAACCAAAAGTGGAGAGGCGACAAAAATGGATGAGTACGTACCGGCCAATATACCCAAGATAAGCGTAAGCGCAAAATCTCTGATGCTTTCTCCGCCAAAGAAATAGACAGCCACCAGAGCCAGCAAGGTGGTGACCGTGGTGTTGATTGAGCGCAAAATGGTTTGGTTTAATGATTTGTTTACTATCTCCACAAAAGTTCCGCTGGTTTTTTGCAAGTTTTCTCTGATGCGGTCGAAGACCACGATAGTGTCGTTAATGGAATAACCCATTACAGTTAGAATAGCCGCTATAAACGAAGTACCGATTTCAATTCCATAGAAACGACCCAAGAATGCAAATACTCCGATTGGGATAATCACGTCATGAAAAGCCGCGAAGACCGTGATTAAACCGTATTTCCAAGATGCCACCGGGATTGATACTTTGCGGAACGTCCAGCCGATGAAAATTAAGATAGCAATGAAAACTATCACCAACGCGGTAATGGATTTGGAACGCAGTTCCTGACCTATAACAGGGCCAATCGAATCAAACCTCAATTCCGTTATTTCTCCGTAATTTTCTTTGAGAGTGCTTAATACCTGCTGATGCTCGTTTTCTTTCAGAGTGCGCATCCTGAAATTCATGTCGTTTTCGCC
>CAYOMV010000071.1:0-6655 GCA_964405175.1 uncultured Gammaproteobacteria bacterium
CTCATTAATTAAATTATTTTTACGGCGGGACCCCGCTATAGCGGTGGTTTATTATTTATTATTTTTTATTTATCATAAGCACCCTTCGGTACTTGACAAATATCTCATTTTCTGGTTACCTATAGAATTGCTGTTTAACAATTGAATTGGAGGCAATTATGCTTCATGCGGTCAAAAATCAAGAACAACCGGAAACCCGTGAGACCGTCGTCATGAAAGAGCCGGGCTCTTACAAAAAAGCAGTTCAGAAGCTCGCCGGCATCAAGGTCGGTGCGGCAATTCTCGCCTGCATTGTCTACGGTGCTCTATGTGCCAAATTCGGCCTCGCGCTCGCGAGCCTGCTTACGGCCGGAATCAGCGTCATTTTGATTCCGCTCGCCATTTATTATGAGCGCAACAAAGCCAAGCTCGAAGAAAAATTCATGCGCAAAACGCTCAAAGTGCCCGAACCCGAAGAACTGGAAAATCGGGATTTCACTGCAGATTTCAAATACTGGGCCACGCGTTCAGGTTTGCAATTTTATATCAAGAGCGGCTACCCTCGCTTTCACGGTCAAAAGCATATTCGTGTATTGTACGAAGATGTTCCCAATGGTATTCCCTACGAAATCAAAAATTATTATTTCGACGAGGAGCACGGAGCCGAATCTTTGGACCTCGAGATTCCCTCGGATGATCTCATGGCCAAGGCCTGGGACAAAAAACTCCGGCAAAAAATTATCAATCATGACAAACCTGATATCGCAATTGCTTTCAATCCAAAAATCAGCTGATCTCCCCGCCCGTCTCTCCCGGGCTTTTTTGTTTCATAATTTTTCAAGATAAAAGGCGCCGTTTGAAAGCGCCTTTCTCTTCTTAACCCCTCGAGATTCGAAAACGATTATACAAGCATCCCTACAATCAACAATGCCACGATATTCAATATCTTAATCATCGGATTAATTGCCGGTCCGGCCGTGTCTTTATACGGATCACCGACAGTATCACCGGTTACGGCCGCTTGATGAGCAAATGAACCCTTGCCGCCAAAATTTCCCGACTCGATATATTTCTTGGCATTATCCCAAGCGCCTCCGCCCGATGTCATGGAGATCGCGACAAATAAACCGGTAACAATTGAACCCACAAGTACTCCACCAAGCGCAACCGGACCAAGCACAAAGCCGACTACAATAGGGACTACAATCGGCAAAAGAGCCGGCACGATCATATTTCTTAAAGCGCCTTTTGTAACAATATCAACCGCTTTGCCATATTCAGGTTTATCAGCTCCGCTCATAATGCCGGGCAAAGCCTTAAACTGCCTGCGTACTTCTTCGACAACTGCTCCCGCCGTCTTGCCCACGGCTTCCATCGCAAAAGCTCCAAAGAGGTATGGCAACAAACCGCCGATAAACAATCCGACAATCACATAAGGATCTTCCAGTAAAAAGGTCAGCGGACTGCCCAAATCAACAAATTCTTGCGTATATGCCGCAAACAAAACGAGCGCCGCTAATCCGGCCGATGCGATAGCATAACCTTTGGTAACAGCTTTGGTTGTGTTTCCTACAGCGTCTAAAGGATCTGTAATATCACGAACCGATTCCGGCATCTCAGCCATCTCGGCAATCCCGCCCGCGTTATCAGTAATCGGGCCATAAGCATCAATCGCGACAATGATCCCGGTCAGCGAAAGCATAGCCATAGCCGCTATGGCCACGCCGTACAATCCGGCAAGAGAAAAAGCCCAAAGGATACCGATAGCAATTATGATAACCGGTATCGCGGTTGCTTTCATCGAAACCGCAAGCCCGGCAATAACGTTCGTACCATGTCCGCTTTGCGATGCTTCTGCTATCTTTTTAACCGGGCTGTAATCTGTGGACGTGTAGTACTCGGTAATCCAAACCATGCCGGCAGTTACCAATAAACCGATTAACGCCGCTTTAAACATGGAGTAAGCATCCAAAACCGAACCTTCCGGAAAGAATTGAAATGCCAAAAACCAAAATGCGATTGCCGCCAAAACACCTGCCGCTATCAAACCTTTGTACAAAGCTCCCATAACATTTTGTTTGGCACCTAAACGGATAAAAAAGGTTCCTATAATCGAAGTAAAAATCGAGATACCGCCAATCGCGAGCGGGAACAAAACCGCCATTTCATTTCCTTTAAATGTAAGCGATGCCAAAAGCATTGCCGCCACAGCCGTAACAACATAAGTCTCATAAAGGTCTGCCGCCATGCCGGCACAGTCACCAACATTGTCACCAACATTATCGGCAATAACAGCCGGATTGCGAGGATCATCCTCTGGGATACCGGCCTCAACTTTTCCAACCAGGTCAGCGCCTACATCTGCGGCCTTCGTAAAAATACCACCTCCCAAACGAGAGAAAACAGATATTAAAGATCCACCAAAACCGATTCCAACCAAAGCTTTCAAGTCGCCGGTAAGCGCATAAAAGCCGGCGACTCCAAGAAGCGCCATACCAACAACAAACAAACCCGTAACAGTACCTCCTTTTACAGCCACATTCATGGCTTCTTTCATGCCTTTCTTAGCCGCTTCAGCCGTGCGAACATTAGCGCGCACCGAAACACTCATACCGATATAACCTGCAAGACCTGATAAAAAAGCGCCGATAGCAAAACCCAAAGCCATATTCATTCCCAAGGTAAACCAAAGGGCTAAAAAAACCAGAGCTCCGATTATGCCGATCATTTTAAATTGACGGCTTAAATAAGCTTTTGCGCCCTCCTGAATCGCTTTGGCGATTTCCACCATCTTGCCTTCACCGTCGTTCTTGGAAAGAACCCAGCTCACAAGATAACCGCCCCAGCCGAGCGCCACAAAAGACGCAACCAAGGCAAAAATGAGATAACTGTTCATAACAATAAATTAGCAGTTAGCAATTAGAAATTAGGAATAATAATGTCTAACGTCTAATGTCTAACGTCTTATATCCGGTATTTTGGACTTTTGACGTTTGGCGTTTTACGTTCGACGAACGTGCTTATAGTATGTAAATTAGGCTAAAATGTCAACTACTCGCAATGCCAAATGACGAATGCCAAGTGCCAAATATACGTGGCCTACGGCATTAATTATATAAATAATATCACGAAGTGATTCAATTATTTGGCATTAGTAATTTGGCATTTGGCATTATTTTGTAAGCCATTCCTCAAATTTCTCTCTAACTTTAGCAATAGATTCAAAGCCGGTCACTTCAAGCAAAGCCGACCTAAACTGCGCCGCCTCCCACTTGCGCGCGAACTCGCTGATTTTGACCGCTTCCTCATTCGTCAGCTCTCCGCGACGCAGAGGCTCAACAATTCCTTTTTGGTAAGACGCATACCCCGCGTGAACCTTTGGATCCAGCGCCGAAAAAATCTTTATGGTCATAGTCGAGGTCCTTCTACTGGTAGACGGCGACTTGCGCAAAAACTCAATCATCACCTCTAAACCCAACTGTTCATAAACCCAAAGCAACAAACCCGCCCCAAAAAAACCCTCCATTCCTCCTAAATCTTCCTTAAACCTCTCACTAACCGGATGCGCCAAATCCATGCAACGCTCATAAACATCGCTGTTATCACTCTTTATAGTTTGCACTTTGTACTTTATAAATCCTATCAGCTCCGCGATGTTAGTAGCTTCTTTTGTACCTAAATACTCGAGAAGCGTCGCCCACCCCTCATCCACCAACCTCACCGCCGGCTGATGCGGCAACTTGGTTACAGACCACAAAACTAATCTCGCCAGCTCATGCTTAAACACACTTTCCATCCCCGGATAATCCCAACCATAATAATCCAACTCACGTTCAAACTCGGCCTGCGATTCTTTGGTCTTAAATCTCTCATCAAAAATCATCTCCGCCGTAATAGCCGTAACCACTCCCACTCTCCCCAATTCCAACTTATCATCACTCGATTTTACAAACACCTCCTTAATATCCGGCAACGTCCATCCTGTAATTCCCAAAATCCCCAACGCCTCCGCCAACTCAAAAACCGCCCGCTCCGCCACATCCATCCTCATGGGGCAAATAAGCTTAAACACCCTCCCCTGCCTTTTGCGGGGCACCTCAAACATAATTTAACTTACTTTAGACCGAATAACAGGGTTTTACAAGATAACTGCCTTGAACCTTGATTCCAAACCGATTTACAACCAAATTAACATGATTACTTAATGTCTGAACCACGATTCACATGATTCAAAGATTAGCTTGATTATTTATTTAATTCCAAAAAGATATATTAACAATCCTGAAAATCCTCTTAATCCTGGTAATCAAGGTAATAGAAAAGCCGCGTACAAGTGCACGCGGCTGGTAGCCAAACAAGAAAGATCAATCAACAAACTGTATAGATGCTTCGAGCCTCCTCTGAGTTCTCTGCCAATCAACCTTTTTCAGACCCACTACTCTATAAAAACTCGTGCCCACAAGCTTTGCGGTGCTAATTTTTGCTCCCGTAATATTTGAACCGGTCAAACTCGCTTCAGAGAGATCTGCCTCTGCAAAATCAGTGTTTGTGAGATTGGCATTCATGATGTATGCCTGATAAAGCTTCGCTCTATTGAAATCAGCACCAACGAGACTCGCCTCAGAAAGATCTGCACCTGACAGATCGGCTTCAAAAAAAATCCCCCCAGCAACGTCTGCATAGGAAAGATTCGCACCAGAGAGATTCGCCTGATAGAAATTTGATCCGCAAAGTTTCGCGGATGAGAGATCAGCAAAAGCTAGGCGAGTACATGCAAAAGCTACATTGGAAAGGTCAGCTCCTACCATCCACGCTTTAAACAAATCCGCACCATCTAAATGCGCATTAGTAAGAATGGCATCGTGAAAATTTGCCGAAGAAAGTGTAGCAGCGGAAAAAATCACACCTGAAAGGTTAGTGTCTGACAAGTCAATTCCTGCAAGATTAGCCTCTACAAGATCCCGCCCGCTCAAATCCGGTTTCCACTCTGGATGATCATCTCGCAATGCATTCCACTTCTCAACTCCTTCAATTCCACGCTTCAAAAGCACGACACATTCCTCAACACTCGGCGGCGTCCAATCGCTTTTCTTTTCTTCGTTCATCTCACAACTCCTTAGTCTTTATCATGGTACAATCCCCGCAACCGCGAGGATATAGTATTTAAGCACAAAAAGAAAATTTTGTCAACCCCCACACACCCTTGTCAGAGGGCTGTAAAAACCAGTGTTTTTTTAGTACGGGACGACCACATGGGTATCGTCCCTACAGTTATCAATCCAGGTTCAAAGGCTGACGGATATCTGCTTTTTAAGTTCCTCCAACCCCTCCCCCGCCTTGCACGATACAAACACCGGTTTAAACTCTTTGAATTCTTTTTTGAGCTTTGCGCGTGGTATTCGCTTTAAATTATCAATTTTATTAAAAACGTAAATCTTCTTTGTGTCCGTAACTTTAAGCTCCGCCAAAACTTCTTCAACTTCATCAATTTTTTCATGCATATACGGATCCGAAACATCAATCACGTGTAACAACAAATCCGCATGAATCGTTTCTTCAAGAGTTGATTTAAATGCTTGTATCAATTGCGGTGGAAGATCTTGAATGAAACCAATTGTATCTGAAAGCAGTATCGACAATCCCCCAATCCCACCTTTGGCGAGATGTCCCCCTTTGACCCCACTACGTCCTTCGACTACGAGGGACACCGCAAGGGGGTCGTTTTCAGGTAGCCAAAGCTTTGCGACTCGCGTATCTAAAGTCGCAAAAAGTTCATCAGCGACGTAAGCTCCTTTTTTTGTCAGCGCATTTAATAGCGATGACTTGCCCGCATTTGTGTAGCCGACGATTGAAACTGTCTTAAATCCTAATCTATCACGCCTGGCGCGATGCAAACTGCGAGTATTAGAATATTTCGCTATCTGTTTTTTAATCGATCTTTCCTCTTCCGAAAGATGCCGTTTCATCTGCTCGATATTAGTTTCACCGCTTCCGCGCGTTCCAATTCCTCCGGCTTGTTGCGATAATTCCAAACCCATCCTATATATACGCGGCCCCATATGACGAATGCCGGCAAGCCTAATTTGCAACTTTGCCTCTGTTGTATCCGCGTGCTTCTGAAAAATCTTTAAGATAAGATCAATCCTATCCCAAACTTTCACACCCTTCTTCTCTACCATCCTCTCAATATTAAAAAGCTGATGCGGTTTTAACAAATTATTGATAATAATGATATCAACTTTCTCCGCCTCCGCGATCTCCACAACTTCATCCAACTTGCCGGAACCAATGTAAGTTTTATAATCCGGAGTCGCGCGTTTTTGAATGACCTTAACCACGATCATCCCTCCATAAGTCTGCGTAAGCGACTCCAACTCAAAAATCCTCCGCTTGGCTTCTTCGGGCTTCGTATCTGATGAAATCACATCAATCAAAATTACTCGTGGCTGTCCCATGAGTATACTTTAAACTGAGTTAAAGTGGTTTGCAAGAAAATTTGGATTATCCTCCCATCCTCCTTATTAAGGAGGTGCTTCGATATTTAGTTCATAATCAACAATCCTGAAAATCCTCTTAATCCTGTAAATCAAGACACGTCGATCGCGAGCGACGTGTCAAGGTAAGTAATCGACCACCGGACTTAGGTCCGGTGGCTTTGTTTTCGCCGGCCATGCCG
>CAYOMV010000072.1:0-6650 GCA_964405175.1 uncultured Gammaproteobacteria bacterium
AGAATTATATGGTATTACAACAAGAGTAATCGCAACAGATGTTTTGGAAGGGGAGAATGGTGATAATACCATTAAGATAGAGATACAAACTCAAAAGGCGGTAGATAATGGAAACAGGGCAAAACCGGTGGAGGTTATTTACGAAAAGCATGAGGTTACACTTTTGCGTCAAGCGGATGGTAAGTATCTGATAGATTATATTGGCACCGAAGAACTAAATTAAACTTTCAAAAATGCTTGCAAACGGATGTTTGATGATATTTGAGAGTATTTGGTCATTTGTTTATGATTGATAAATTGCGGGATTTGTTATTTCCTCCTTTTTGCGTTTCTTGCAATACTCCGGGCGAATGGTGGTGTGAAATGTGCAGAAATAAAGTACATTTGGTTAGAGGGAAAATCTGCCCAAAATGTTTGGAGATTGGGGATCATGAATGTGCCGGCGAACTTCCATTCGCTAGTGTCTACTCTTGCGGTTATTATCATGACGCGAAATTGAGGTCGCTTATAACCAGGATAAAATTCAGCGGAGTTACAGTTATCGCCAAAGATCTGGAGCTTTTTTTGAGTCAAAGATGCGGTGTCGACTTAGAACCCGAGGCGGTTTTGGTTCCCATGCCGCTTGCGGAGAAAAGGCTTAGGCAGAGAGGATTCAATCAGGCGGAGTTTATAGCTAATACTATGATAGAGGCTTGGGGATTGAATAATAAAGTAAACTCTTCGGTATTAGCAAGGGCAGTGCATCGAGAAGCTCAGTCAAACTTAGAACATGATTTGCCAACCAGATCGGCAAATATTAAAAATGTATTTAGTTGCGAGAAAACTCCGCCGGAGCATGTGGTTTTGGTGGATGATGTCGCGACAACCGGAGCTACAGCGGCCGAGGCGGCGCGGGTTTTGATAAGTGCCGGGGGAAAGAGGGTGGATTTGTTGACGCTCGCCATTGGAGCTTGATGACTAACTTTTAACTACTAACCTCTAACTTCTAAATACTAACCTCTAAATTTTAACTACTAAACACAAACGTCGAACGTCTAACGGTAACGTTTATCACGAGAATCCGTTTATCACGAGTTAACTTTGTTAAATTGCTATTTGCTAATTTCTAATTGCTAATTTCATTACGTGCAACGTGCAACGTGTATCGTTTATCGTGTATCGTGTTACGTGCAACGTGTATCGTTTATCGTGTATCGTGAAACGTGTGTGATTGACTTTTGGTTGGGGGAGGTTAATCTCGGTTTGTACCTTCCAGAAAGGGGTTGGCAATGGAAAAGGTTGATATTGAGAAAATCAGTCTATTGCACCAAAAAATGCTTTCACAGGCTGAAGAGGCATGGAAACGGGCGTATTGCCCATATTCTCATTTTGCGGTTGGCGCGGCGCTGGCTACCGATGATGAAAAGATTTTCTTGGGAGCCAATGTAGAGAATGCCGCTTATGGAAGCACGATTTGTGCCGAACGAGCCGCATTGTGCAGTGCGAACGCAAACGGTTACCGCAATTTTACGAATTTGGTGCTTATTGCCGGCTATTTGGGCGATTACAGCACGATCGAGCCGGTAATGCCATGCGGGGCCTGCAGGCAGATGTTGGCTGAATTCGCTTCGCTCTACGGGCGGGATTTGGTGATTATTTCAGCGACACTGGGCAAGGATAAGATAGTTTCCACCACCATCAAAGAACTTTTGCCCTATGCTTTTGGACCGGCTGATATGGGGTTTAGGTGTAAAGCTTGAAATCGGACAAGATGTCCGTTTTTTATTTTGGCGGAGAGAGAGGGATTTGGCCACAACTCTCGCCCTCTTCCGCCGGCTCAGTCGCGGCCCCGCCTCGTGGCGCTCTTCACTGCAAAATCGTCGCGCATCACTCCGGCTTTCTCATCCCCCACGTCCCGCCTTGGCGGGACTTCTCTCCACTATAAAAAAACCGCCTTGCGGCGATTTTTCTCATGGCGGAGAGAGAGGGATTCGAACCCTCGCGGGGCTTTAACACCCCCTACAGCTTTAGCAAAGCCGCCCCTTCAGCCACTTGGGTATCTCTCCAGGCTGAATTAGAAACTCTGTAATTTGTAGCAAGAGTCTATCAATTTATTGGTTTTTGTTCAAGTAGGTTGATTTTTTTAAATCTGGGACAACCCTCTTTGTTAGTTATCAGGACAGACTGTACGATTTACTTTAACAAAAAACACCCTTTTGAGGTGTTCTTTATGGCGCAACCGGGACCACCCTACGCATAAAGCTTCGGGTGGCAGGCGATCGGTTTTTGTTGAAATTGAATTACAAAAAACACCCTTTTGAGGTGTTCTTTATGGCGCAACCGGGACGATTTGAACGTCCGACCTCTTCCTTCGCAGGGAAGCGCTCTATCCAGCTGAGCTACGGCTGCTTAATTTAAACAACAAACTAAAAATAAACAAACTATAAATTTGGAGTCATTCAATTAATATCACTATAGATATATTATAAGTTAAATTCGAAGGAGCCGCCCTAGAATATCAGATAAATGCTCTT
Source organism: uncultured Gammaproteobacteria bacterium (assembly GCA_964405175.1). GTDB lineage: Bacteria > Patescibacteriota > Patescibacteriia > 2-12-FULL-60-25 > 2-12-FULL-60-25 > MWCR01. Next base: position 2,514 of record CAYOMV010000072.1, read on the forward strand.
CGCGCAACTCCAGGTTCTCGGGGAGATATTGTTTGAGATGGTTTCTTATGGCTATAGGGTCTTCGTCCTCGATAAATAGCTTAATTCTGGGCTTAAAACTGGTTTTTCTTTCTAAGTATATGACTTTAGTTAACGGGGGGTGATAGATTACGGAAAATTCAGATAATTTGGAAAATTCAATAAAATCGCCATTGAGCACAAGCCCGTTATGACCAATTTGAACTAAAATTTTTTCCGGTTCGGGGTTGTTTGCCAAGATCAAGATAACAGCACTTAGAAGCACTATTAGAGCGAAGAGATAGTTTTGGGCCAAAACTCCATAAATTACGCTGGCTAAAGCGATTAAGCTGACAATTAGGTACCATTTGGAACTTCTATCTCTGGGTTCGTGTTCAGGCATTTCCCAAACAAAAGCATCTTGAGCATTGGCGATTTCTCGCAAGGTCTCCGGTGTGTAGGCCATATAAACTTATTATATCACATAATAAGCAATAACCAAGGTACAAATTCCAATAATGTGCAAATACCAACAACCAAATAGTAATATCTCATGCAGGTAAATTAAGCCTCGACAAAAAGCGGTTAATACAGTAAAGTATGCCCTGACCACTAGGAAATCGGAGAGATGGCTGTCCGGTCATTCGATCGGATATAGTGGTTTAGCATAATAGAATCAATCAATATTACGGAGAGATGGCTGAGTGGTCGAAGGCAACGGACTTGAAATCCGTCGGTCGCCGTAGGCGACCCGTGGGTTCGAATCCCACTCTCTCCGCCAAACTACGCTCGCCGATTAATGTCGGCGAGCTTCGTTTGGCAGGCCACTGGTTAACTGGTTCATGGGGCAAGCGATCGTGGTTTATAAGTTTTTTTGTATATTAGTTATAATTCTTGTATGTGGTTTGTATATTTTTTAGTTAGTGAGATCAATAACGATATTTACGTTGGTTCAACAAATAATTTAACAATTAGAAAGCAACAACATAATAACGGCGATGTATTATCTACTAAATCCTTACGACCCTGGAAATTAAAAGCCTATTTAGTTGTTGGTAATGAAAAGAAGGCTAGAGCTCTGGAAAAATATTTTAAAACCGGTTCAGGTAAAGCGATACTTAAGAAACGAATTTTATCTGACGAAGCTTTAGTGTAGTCAGACCCACTCTCTCCGCCACGTAAAAAGCCGCTTAGTTAATAGGCGGTTTTTTTCTTGCTATTATTTTTTTAATATCTGCTACACGCAGTTTGTAAGATTGTGGTTTTAGAAACGAAAAAACATGCGCAGAGTTTGGGAAAATAAACAGAAAAACCGGCAAAGGGCCGGGTTTGGATTAGTCGGGGAGCTTCATGGAGGCGCGCAGTGCTTCCAGGCGGCGAATTTCTTTGTTTTTTGCCGTTAGCTCGCTCTCGATTTTGTTTTTCAGAGCTTTTGCTTGGCGAGCAGATAGGCTTGTTGCCGCAGTTCCAGGCCTTTTTTGAGCTCAAAGATATCCGCTTCGAGCGCGCTGATATGCGTTTGCAATTCATCGACACTTTTGTTTTCGAGTTCAGCGGTAGCAGATTGCCGGGCGGCTTCTTCTTTGCTCATTTCTCGAGCTCGTACAGAAGCTTGTACTCTTTTCTGAACGAGTTCTTCGTGAGTTTGAGTCGTGAGACTATAGGCGAGAAAACCGGGAGCCGCGATAAGGTAACGGCGTGAGCCTTTTTTGTCTTCGGGCGTCCAATCCGGGTTCTTTAAGAAGACACCAACTGCTGGGGCCTTACCTTCTCGAACACCGACCAGCTTGAGATACGCACTGCTGGGCTTTGCACTGGAATTTTTTTCGATCCAACCTTGAAGGCTCCTTTGAAAGGATTTCGGATCTTCTTCGAATTCACCGGCCATGATTTTTCGAGCGAGTTCGGTGAATTCCGGAGTTGCGGAAATTTCGGGGCGATTTTTGATGGCATTCACGTAAAAGCTACGCGGATCGTCGACAAAGCGATAAGTGATTTTTCCGTTTTCATTTTCACCCAGCCGGATGATCACGCCGGCGGCGCAAAAGCGATGGACGATGTGTGAAAGTTCGTTTTCGTCGCAGTCGATATCTTTTGGCACGTCCCACTGAAGGAAGAGGTCATCCGCATGCGAAGGCAAGGATAGGCGCCAATCACTGCCAACTTTTTTGCAGGCACGGCGCAAGTTGTTCCATACGAAGACTTCGCAGGATGTGAGATGGAGTACGTAGCATAATCCGGGTTTTGGTTCGTTCATGGAAGCCCTCCGTTGCTCAAAAACTGTTAAGGAAGCGATACTTGAATTTATAGAAGAAATAACTTTTTGTCAAGCATACAATGACACGAACGGGCTTTATAAAGCTTGGAAAACCTGCTAATCTAGGAATACTATGAACCGCATAATAATCGCTAAAATATCAGAAATTTCAGCCGGTTTAGGATTTGTTTTTTTGGGTATTTTGTTTTTCTTACTGGGTATTGTGTCTATGATATACGGAGATCTCTCATTGTTTCTTGCGGTTGTATTGCTCGTGATGGCAATATCCGGCATAGAATTGGGATTTTTTTGGACCAAACGTTTTTATAAGATGGCAGGAGGGCTGGAAGTTAGGCCTCCGGAGAGGCTGGTTGCCATCGCGGCAAGCAAGGCGGTTTATCTTATTTTTGTAGTCACGCTTTTTAGGATTTTATTTGCTATTATTGGATTTTTTGTAGCGTATTATTTTGTGATTAAATATATATTGATGGGTATCGGTGAACTGGATTTGTTGAATGTGATTATTTATTGTGGGGTATTAATCTTGTATTTTGCGGTTTTGAGGATGTTATTTAGGCCTAAACTAAAAGAGAAGTCTGAAAAATTAATGAAGAAGGTTACCGCGGATTATCCTAAAGTTGAAGTGCGAAATGATAATTTGATAATAAATTTGGGGATAGGTTATCCGGAAAATTCAAGAATACTTACAATACCTTTAGAGATGATTGATGATATTAAGCTTCTGGATAGATATCAAGGTATTGGTTTGGTTAAGTATGTTTTGGGTCCTGACTTAGAGTTTGGAGCAAGGACAGTGAAAGATAAAATGGATTACTTGCAAGGTAAAATTGAAAGGCCGAAGTTTTTTTCTTATCTGCAAAACGCGTCCGGAGCCAAGACTTTGTATCTGGCGGGGCCGGAAATCCTTTATCTGTTTGGCGTGCAGGAAGATTTTAAATTGCCGAAACAATTATTAACTTCTAAATTCTAACTACTAACTTCTAACTACTAACTTCTAAATTCTAAATTCTAAATTCTAACGTCGAACGACGGAATTAAATAACAATTAATAAATAATAAATAATAAAGCTGACGCTGAACGGTCGCGTTTATCACGGGTTGAATATCTGCTAGATACTAGATACAAGATACTAGATACTAAAGATGAAGCTAGAAGCTTATTTATGCTTAGTTGGAATGACCCTACGAGTTATATTCACGGTTTAACGCCCCAGCAGAGGCGGGTTTTGAAGAAGCTCGATGTGGAGACTGTGGGTGATTTATTGTCGATTTTGCCTAGGCGTTATGATGATTATTCGCAATTAGTTTCCATTGCAGAGATTCCTGTTGGTGAATCTGTAACAATCAAAGCTCGTGTAAAGCAACTTAGAAAAGTGCCGACTTATCGTAAGCGGATTGTGATGATACGAGGGTTGCTTGAAGATGATACAGGGACCATTGCAATCACTTGGTTTAATCAGCCGTGGATGCTGGAGCAGGTTAAGCCGGGGGATGAGATTTATGTATCCGGGACGGTGAGGCAACATCCAAAGTATGGCAGGAGTTTTACCAGCCCAATTTGGGAGCCGGCAACGCAAGAAACTGTGGCGGCTGGGGTGATCGCGCCGGTGTATCCGCTTATCGGGCAGGTTACGCAAAAGACTTTGCGTAAGATAATGAAAGCCGTGTTAGATGAATTTGATGAGGCGCCGGAAATTATCCCGCAGGAGGTTTTGAGAAATGCAAAACAGCCCAGTATGCCGGATGCGATTCGTTGGGCTCATAAGCCGGAAAGCGCGGATCAGGCGAAGCTGGGACGTCAGCGTTTTGCTTTTAATGAGGTTTTTCTTTATCAGTTGGCTTTGCGGTTAGCCAGGGCAAAA
>CAYOMV010000073.1:0-6583 GCA_964405175.1 uncultured Gammaproteobacteria bacterium
TGTCGCATTGATTTAAAAAGACGCAGATGGCAGGCACGCCTACCTGACGAGCCAAAAGAATGTGCTCGCGGGTTTGAGGCATGGGACCGTCTGTTGCAGCCACAACCAAGATAGCACCATCCATCTGGGCGGCACCCGTAATCATGTTTTTGATATAGTCAGCATGCCCCGGACAGTCTACGTGAGCATAGTGACGAGCTTCGGTTTCGTACTCAACGTGTGCGGTAGCGATGGTAATGCCGCGATTCTTTGATTCCGGAGCTTTATCCAAAGCATCGACGCGTTTTTCATCGGCCGCCAAACCGTTAGCAGCCAGCACCTTTAAAATTGCGGCCGTTAGCGTGGTTTTGCCATGGTCAACGTGGCCGATTGTACCTACGTTAACGTGTGGCTTATTGCGTTCAAATGTATCCGCCATACTAATTCAATATAGAGATGCGTTCTGCTCGGATTAATGGCCCGAGCCCCCGCTTATCGGGGTGACGCGATTAAGGATAATTAAAGGTTAAATAAGCAGAAAAGACTATAACACTTCCCCCAAATTTACGCAAGAGATTACACTTTATCCACCTCATCGTCTATAGGCTCAAAATAAAACCTATCTTCTAAATCTATTTCTTGGCTTTGTTTAGATAAATCTTTAGATGCATTTTCTCCCGCGAACGTCTCCTCCCCTAAGTCGGGATTTTCCCTGTTTTTTGATATATCCAGAGGCTTATTTAGTTCTTTATCAAAATCAAAGTCTTCCTCCAAAGCTGCCGCGGCCGTTTCATCCGGATAAATCACCCTGGAATTCTCCTCTGCAAAACCTCTTTTTTTAAGGGACGCCCCCCTTTTAGCCTCTGCTTCCTCCTCGCCGCCAAACTTAGCCTCATCTTCCTCAAATCGAATTTCCGGAATATCGTCAAAATCATCATCAAAATCCAAGATCTCGGGAATTTGGTCATCATCAAAATCAATATCAAAATCCTCTTCCTCAAATCCCATATCTTCATCTATCAATGCCTCATAAATATCCAAAGGCAATACTACCTGCGGTTTTTTGCCGTCTTCATCAGTAATGATAACGGGCGCGCCAACCTTCCGCGCTGTTCTAAATATTCGTTTCCAAGACATAATAACCATAGTTCACCACGCCGTAACATTTTCTTCAAGAGAGACGCGACCAGCTGATAGCGGCTAGCTGATAGCAAATAGCAATAAAACAGAACATGACTTTGCCGGTATTTACATTTTCCCCTTTGTATGCTTTTATTACTCCGCAAACCACAACAATTACTGGAAGCAAAAAATGGCTACAAAATGTAAAGTATTTAACGATCATGTAATCGTACTTTCCATTTTTTGCTACTATACAGTTGATATGCGATAAACCCTACATCCGGGGTTCTTTTTTTACCATGATTTTCAGAATGACAAACCGATTAACAGGATTGATGTTAAAGCTACTTTGACACAATCATGCAAATCCTGTTAATCCTGAAAATCATGGTAAAAAAAGAGCCTCAGTTTCCCAAGGCCCTTCCTTTCTGCATAATACGTAATACGTTATACGTAATACGTTATACATAATACGTTATACGTAATACGTTATACGAGTCTATTTCCCCTTCCCCTCTACAAGTTCTTTTTGAACAGATGCCGGTACCGGCGAGTAGTGATCAAACTCCATGGAATACACACCGCGTCCTTGGGTCATGGAACGGAGGTTGGTTGCGTAACCAAACATTTCAGCCAGAGGCACGAGCGCACTTATCACTTTCATATCAAACCTGTCTTCCATGGATTGGATTTGTCCACGCTTGGAATTAAGATCGCCCATCACATCACCCATGTATTCTTCCGGCACAACAACTTCAACCTTCTCCATTGGCTCCAAGATGCTTACTCCGGCTTTTTCGCAAGCCGCTTTAAATGCCATAGACGCGGCAACCTTAAACGCGGCTTCGGATGAGTCAACTTCATGGTAACTGCCGTCATATACCGTGGCCTTAAAATCCAAGATCGGGTACCCGGCGGCAACACCGCGCGCGGCCGCTTCTTGAATGCCTTTGTTTATCGGCTGAATATACTCACGAGGAATCACACCTCCGACTATTTCACTGACAAACTCATAACCCTTGCCGCGTTCTTGCGGTTCAATCCTAACCCAGCAATGTCCATACTGTCCGCGACCGCCGGATTGGCGCACAAATTTACCCTCTCCCTCAGCCGTACCGTTAATCGATTCTTTATAAGCAACTTGCGGTTTACCCACATTGGCTTCGACATTGAATTCGCGCTTCATGCGATCCACGATAATTTCCAAGTGCAATTCGCCCATACCGGAAATGATTGTTTGCAAAGTTTCTTCATCCGACCTGATTCTAAAAGATGGATCTTCTTCCGCAATCTTTTGCAAAGCGATAGCCATCTTCTCTTGATCGGCTTTGGTTTTAGGTTCAATGGCTATATCAATAACAGGTTCCGGAATTGTAATCGTTTCAAGCAATAACTGATTATCTTCGTCGCAAAGAGTGTGGCCGGTAAAGGTATCTTTTAAGCCCACTGCCGCGGCAATATCGCCGGCGTATACCTCATCCACTTCTTCACGGCTATTTGAATGCATGCGCACGATGCGGCCCACGCGTTCCCGTTTGCCCGATGAAGCATTATAAACATACGAACCTGACGCGAGGGTCCCTGAATAAACTCTAAAGAAAATCAGTTTGCCGACATATGGATCTGTCATCACTTTAAAAGCCAAGGCCGCGAAAGGTTCGTTATCATCCGCTTTGCGTGTAATAACCTTTTCCTCATCATCAACATCATGGCCTTCTACCGGAGGAATATCCAATGGCGATGGCAAATAATCTACAACTGCGTCCAAAAGCATCTGCACACCTTTGTTCTTTAATGCCGAACCGCAGAGAACCGGGAAAATATCCATTGATATCACCGCTTTGCGCAATGCTGTTTTTATTTCTTCAACTGATAATTCTTCACCGGCTAAATATTTATTCATCAATTCTTCATCGGTTTCCGCCAAAGCTTCCAAAAACTCATTTCTCCATTTTTTAGCCTCTTCCAATTTGTCTTCCGGAATCTCCGTTTCTTCAATTTCTCTGCCCATTTCATCTTTATAAATACGGGCTTTCATTTCGATTAAATCAATAATGCCTTTAAAATCAGATTCCGAGCCGATGGGCAATTGTATCGGATACGCCCTTTTGGCGAGTCTTGTCCTGATTGATTCCACGTCTTTAGCAAAATCAGCACCCATACGGTCTAATTTATTCACAAAACACATGCGCGGCACTCGGTATTTATCAGCTTGGCGCCATACTGTTTCAGATTGAGGCTCAACGCCCGCGACTCCATCAAAAACCGTTACAGCTCCATCCAATACGCGCAAAGAACGCTGTACCTCGATGGTAAAGTCGATGTGTCCCGGAGTGTCGATGAGGTTCATCCTCTTACCCTTCCAAAAACAAGTCGTGGCGGCCGAAGTAATTGTGATGCCGCGTTCTTGCTCTTGCTCCATCCAGTCCATGGTGGCTTCACCTTCATGAACTTCTCCGATTTTGTGCTTACGCCCCGTGTAAAAAAGCACGCGTTCAGACACAGTAGTTTTGCCTGCGTCGATATGGGCTATGATACCGAAATTTCTGGTATCTTGTAGTGTATATTCTCTAGGCATAATATTTTTTATTAAAGACAAAATAGAGGCAGGCTTAAAAAGCGCCTCTAATTTTTTATACTATGTTAATACCCCCATCATCATCCATATTAATAAGCAAAATGAGCGAAGGCGCGGTTAGCTTCGGCCATGCGTTGTACATCCTGCTTCTTCTTAACAGCATCGCCCTGATTAGACATCGCTGCCAATAACTCTTCGGTCAATCTGTCTGCCATTGATCTTCCTTTTTTGGCTCGGCTGGCCGCAATTATCCAACGAAAAGCCAATTGCTGACGTCTATCCGCACGTACCTGTAATGGAATCTGATAGTTAGCTCCGCCAACACGGCGTGATTTAACTTCCAGCATCGGGGAAACATTTTTAATCGCTTCTTCAAAAGCCTCTAATGCCGGCTTTTCCGATTTCTTTTCCAATGCTTCCAAGGCATTATAAACCACTTTTTGCGCGGTGGATTTTTTCCCGTCCAGCATTACATAGTTAATAAATCTGGCAACTGAAATAGACCCGTATTTCGGATCAGGATTAATGCTCCGCTTTGGTGCTTTCTTACCTCTCATAAAAATATGGATGAATGATTCAGGATAAAGGGCTAAAACAAACTTGATTTCCCCGTCGAGCCAAGCTCAACTCAACCTCTATCCTTACTCTTTGTTAATTAATTCTAATTTTTAAGATTTTGCTTCTTTAGGCTTCTTGGCTCCGTACAACGATCTGCTGCGTTTCCTGCCGTCAACTCCCTGCGTGTCATAAACACCGCGAACTATATGATAACGCACACCCGGAAGGTCTTTCACGCGTCCTCCGCGAATCATCACGATCGAGTGCTCCTGTAAATTATGCCCCACCCCCGGAATATACGCGGTTACCTCGGTGCCGTTTGATAAACGCACACGAGCAATCTTACGCATAGCCGAGTTAGGCTTTTTAGGTGTTGTCGTGGTTACTTTGGTGCAAACACCACGTTTAAAAGGCGAGCCCTTCGGAAGGTCTGTCCTTTCGCGATGTAATGTATCGCGGGTGTATTGCATGGCCGGGCTCTTTGATTTAGCCTTGGCACTGCGGCGCGGACGCCGCACTAATTGATTTGTAGTAGGCATGTTTGTGCCGCTGAATATACCAAAGCCCCAAATACCCGTCAAGTGGATTTAAGCACAAATTAGGCAATTAGTTATTAAAAAGACCGTGCATATCCCGTAAATCCAAAAGAAATTACCTGAGTTTTACAAAATGAAAACAATTTCTTCGCAAAAAAAGACGTCTATTTAGCAATTTTTCTCCTTCAACCAGCCTCAGATTAACTGATTCAAATTGAAAATTTATAACCGATACTTGTTGCTTAATATCATTATCGCGGAATAAGCTCCGGATGCGCCAACCTAGGGAGATATATAACCACTAAAAAAACAATCAAAGCCAAAAGCCAAATGTAAGAGTTAAACTCCCATTTATAATCCTTTATCTTTCCCCAAAATAACCAGGCAAAAACCGCGCCTAACAAGATAATCGCCGCCGGAGTAAAAATCCCCACCGCTATCCAAGCCAAAACCGCTGCACCAATCCAAGCCGGTAAAATGTAAAAATTACTAAAATTCATTTTTTTTGCATAAAGATGAAAAGCCGCCAATAAAGCAAACACTCCAAACAAAGCCGCTATTCTTAGCATTTCCGGTTCAATAATCATTCCTCTGCGCATAAACAGCAAAACCAAAACAACAAAAGCAATGCTTAAAACCGCGTCTAAAAACAATTGCGCGGCAAAATTCTCCGGCATTAAATCTTTTACCCAAATTAACAGTCTTATTAAGACCGCTCCCAAAAACACAGGCCAACCTAAAACCAACGCACCTAAAAAAAACAAAACCTCTCCAAGACCTTCATATGCAGATCTTTCTGAATAAATTAATACGGCAAATAATATTAGCACTATAAACGCGGCCCAAGCCGCCGTGTCCAATTCCGTAAAACCCTGCAAACTCCTCCCCGCCGAATATCCATACGCCGCCAAAACCACAATCATCAACAAGAAATTGGGTTTAATCTTTTTAAGCGTTTCCTTAAGTGCTTTAAAATTAAGTACCGCGAAAAATATCCCTGAAAGCACAAATACAACCGAGGCGCTGTAAAGTAAAAAAGCATTCACCGCTTGTCCGCCAAAACCCGTAAACCACCTTAATATCTGACCATCGCTCCAATACGAAAACAAATTCATTCTCGTAAACTCATTCATCATTAACGCTCCGTCCATATTGACGGATAAACCGCTCACGCCTACCGTAAAAATCAGCAATAAGGAAGGTAACGTAAATACAAAGCTGGCAATCAACCAAATCAACAAAGACACTTTAATGACTCCGAACAAATCGCGCGAAGTCTTATAAAGATAACTTCCAAAAACAATAGCCGAAGCTATCGCTAATAATCTTAAAAAACCGTCCGGCCCGGCATCAAACGGAAATATTCCCAAAGTTAAAAAATAAACCGGCAATTCCGTGATTCTAAGAGGCATACTGGCCGCCTGCCCCGGCCAAATCGAAATAAACGACCCCAAAAAAGAAACTCCAATTACATACAAAAACAACCTAAACGATTGCTCCAAATCAATTTTTTTTATAACAATTCTCAACCCCAAAAAAGCGGTAAGCACCAAAAGAGGATACCATATACCAACTTCCATTAAAGACGGATATTCTTGGTATAACATCAGACTCCTAACTGAAACCGTCGTAAAAACCGCCAAACATATCAAGAGCCAATAGGGATTCTTTTTTTGTACTTCCATGATTTTTGTTTCTGATTTAATCATAACCCTTCAACCTATTACCTATTATCTATTATTTATTATTTATTATGGCTCTAGACTAGCAAACTCTATGCTAAAATAGAGATATGCTTGTCAACAAAGCT
>CAYOMV010000074.1:0-1445 GCA_964405175.1 uncultured Gammaproteobacteria bacterium
TTGATTTTCAGAGGTATTTTTGTAAACTTCTCATATCCTTAAACGTTAGCTGAAATATTTTGAAATTTTAATACAATATGGTAAGAAAGTTTTTCTTTTTTACCGCATAACCTAAAAACTATGAAATACATATCATCTATAATCATTTTCTTTGTAGCTTATTTTGTTTTAGCGGGAATATTTGAATTTGGAGAAACAGCATCAGTAATTCTGTCCTTAATTGGCGCCACACTTTTTTATAATTCAAGGAAAGAGAAAAAGAATGTTATCAACAGTGAGATTGCTAATTCATCCAAAAATGAAAGCAATAGCGTAGACGTCAAAAAAGAATCTGATGAAAACGATGACGAACCCGTGAGTATTTTTGGTGCAAAGCCACGCGAAGGCACAGAAGCGCATAGAGTTCAGCAAGAAGTTGAAAAGAAAAAGAATTTGGCCAAGGAAAAAAAGGTAGATGAGCTCATCAGCGAATTGTATTTCGACAACATCATGTATTATCCGAGCTGGATTAAGCACGAAGATCGCTCATGTGTTCCTGCAATAATCACGTCTGCTACGGAATCAAAAGAAAAAGGTAAGAAAGATGAACGAGACAAAAAAATTATCAGTATTACTTTAAATGAAAGGAAATACAAATTCTCTTACGCGGAAAATTCTTTTTATCATCCAGACCTAGGGGATAGCGAACCCACATATTATGGTGATTTAGAGTTATTTAGTGAAAATCAAAAATTATTAAAACTTGATATATCAATTCGACACTCGCAGTATGGTTCCACACAACATAACCCAACTGACATAGAGGCGTTTATTGATGGCGAATGGATTGAAGATTTCCGCTCACTTAAGAAACAAAAACAAAAAGACGACAAAGAACGTGCACTAAAAAAGGCTGAAGATCCAGAGAAAACAAACGAAATGAAAAATAACTTTGGAATTGAGTAAAAAAACAAAAACTTTCTTTATTATTTGAAAATTTCAAAATACATCAGCTAACACTGGCTATGCGGTTCCGCTTCGCTCCACCCATATTGCTTCGCAACATCGCATAGCCAGAAACGTTATACGCAATTCAAAAAATATTTTTTAATATAGAGCTTTCGATAAGCTTTTAAGAACTATTAAATAATTAACTTGATTATGAAAAAGCAAATAGATTTAGTGAAAGAATTTCATAAAAAATTTAGAGCCCTTGTTTCTGATAGTCCTTCATTGATTCCAGAAGATAGATCAAATAACAGATATCATCTCATGAGAGATGAGGTTGATGAATATTTTGCAGGTGCACAAGATAGAGATTTAGAAAATATTGCCAAAGAATTGTGTGATATTCTCTATGCGGTTTACGGAACAATTTTAGAGCACGGCCTGCAAGATAAAATTGAGGCGATATTTGAAGAAGTCCATAGATCAAACATGAGCAAGGAATATCATGAATATAAAAT
>CAYOMV010000074.1:1455-6173 GCA_964405175.1 uncultured Gammaproteobacteria bacterium
GGTTAAAGGCACAAATTATTTCAAAGCTGATATCCATAAATTCTTTCATGATGAGTAACACCTATTCGGAATGGGCTGCTCTAAAAAAACCTGACTGTACATATTGTCCAAACGGAGTTCAATAAGCTCCGCAAACCTCCACTCATATTGCACGGGTGCAGCCTGTAGGCTATTATTTACCCGTGCAACATCGCATAGCCAGAAACGTTAGCTGAAATATTTTTATTCATAACAATAAATAACTATGAAAAAATCATTTAGAAAAAACTGGTTCTTAGGATTCTTTGGCTTCTTTGCCCTTTATGGCTTGGTTGGTTTAGCCGAGCAAGAATGGGGTCTTTTAGTATGGTTGGTTTGGGTGGTTTGGTTTATATTCTTCATACCGGTCAAAAAAAATCAAAATCAGTAATTTTTTTTAATTACACCGCAACAATATAATAAAAAGTCCATAATTAATAAATTCCGGGATAATATATCTCACTTTTTTTAATGTCTTTTATTAGTCTAAAAAATACAACAACTTGTTAAACCGTAACATGTCATTCAACCAAATGGCCTATATTTTTTACCATCGTTATAAACTATCGCTCGTTGGTAATTTCAAAAAACAAGCGATATAATGAATATTGAAAACACGAATCTCTAATGCTAAAATAGCTTTATTATTTAGGGAAATTTACAAAACTTGCTTTTATGCCAGAGCTATTCCGCCGTATTCCTCAAACTCAAGAAACAAAGCGCCCAAAAAATGAAAACTCCGATAGAAACATTAAACAGCGTCTTTTTAGTTTACGTGAAGAATTGAATCGCATAGAAGACGATATCTCATATCAACAATTAAATAAATTACAAGCCAATCTGGGGAGTTTATTAAAAAAAAGAGACGCACTGCAAAAAGAAATCGCCGAAATTGAATTTTCGTTAATGAGTGAGGCGAAAAAAAACGAGTACTTTACCGAACTCGAAGAAGCGTTGGAAAAATTTGACGATCTTCAAAAAAAGAAAAGTACGGATAAGGATTACTACCAAGCAAAAAAAGAAATAATCGCTTTACAAAAAGAAATTAAAGAAAAAACACAACAAATCCCCGCGGGCGCTTGGAAGGATTTTGTAGCCCGAAAGGAAAAAAGCGAAGAAAATAATAATGAACGCCGCCTACAAGAAAAAGCCAAAGAAGCGATAACCGCGGGCATTTTGCAATTAAACCGAACTCTGGAAGAAATTAACCGTACCAAGGGAAGCCTCCCGGGCACAATTATTTACCCCGAAACAACCACCCGGCCACTCTCTTATGCGGTAGAACCGCTTTTAAAAGAGATTTACTCAAAACATCAACAAGAATTGCCTCAACGTGTGTTTGTGAAAACATTTTCCGAGCACCAAATGGATAAAAATAGGAAATTGGATCAAGAAAGAGACGAAAAACTAAAACAACTGAAAAATGAACAGAGAAAAAATCAAGAAATCATTGAAAAAACAAAACGGGAACTAAAAAAATACCGCCCCCGATCTAAAGAGTACGTTACCGCAAGCGAACAACTTCACCAATTACAAGAAAAGAAAAAGAACTTACGCGGCAGTATAGTAAAAACAAAAGAAAACATACGCATATTCGAACAAGGCGCTGATCTACAAGCAATGAACCAAAGAGTTAATGAAATCACATCAAACGCGAGCGATAACCCTATCTTAGTAATTGACGACCTTGTGGGGCGAGGGCGGACATTCCGAGCGCTTAACGATGCTCTCAAGGATGCCGGACACGATGATGATACTTACTTTTTTTCTTTTCTTGCTACACCCTACTCACTGCAAGATCTGCCTATTCCAAATGATCAATTTTCTACAGGTACGATTATTCAAGATACAACCGACTTGGAAGATTTGCTTCAGGAAGACGGAGAAGAGAGACAGGAATTCATACCTAATTTTGCGCACGATCGAATCGTCGAAGCTGATAGAACTTGGAGCTCTTTGCTTTCTAGCGGATTTCCATTCCGCTTAAAAAAAGAAGAAGCAACAGGCGTACTCAAAGACCAAATGGACCCAAATCCATATGTCGTGCGTTCCGACAAAGGCAACCCTTTTTTGATGCACAGGCTGAGGCAAGAATATCGCGCTTGGGGCGAAGAAGCGCTCAAAAACAGCGAACCAATTGATATCCAAACACCAACCAAAGAAGCAACCGACAACCCCGCCACCCCTTCACTTGAAACAGCCGCGCCTTACGCTTTTTCGAGGCTGACAAATAAAGAATGGAGACAAGAGGTTTTAGAACGTGTCGATCAGCTTATTGAACAAATTACAGACAACGGCATCGAAGAATTAATCTTCTTGGATAAAAGCGCGCGGCCCCTGTCGTGGCTGGTCAAAGAACGCTGGAAGCATAAAAATATTCAAAAGCAATCGCCAAAAATCAAATACATAGATCTCGGACTAACAGAAATGAAAGACAATCGATTGGGTGAACAAACTATTGTTGAACAAATGCAAAAAGAAGCCGACGATTTATATAAGAACAAAGACGAAAGCCAAAAATACGAGTATACTAACGACGACGACTGGTTTTGGAAAAAGGATTCTTTCGCTGAAGGAAACGATGTGGACGGAGAAATTTGGATGTCTAAAAATCACATTTCTCCACTTTGGAGAGATGTCATCAAACGTCATCCGGAATTAATTGCTAAAATCCGAGCGCGATATGGCACAAAGCTGGGAAAAACACTGATTATCGACGAGTTGCTTTTTTCCGGTGGAACCCTAAATACGGCTGTAGCATTATTTACCGAGGCATATCCCGAAACCGAAGTTCATGGCGTGCACTTCTTTATTCAAAATTGCAGAAATCCGGCAACTCAAATACCTTGGTTTAAAAAGAAGCATATGATTGGCGTTGAGGAAGATGAAGATTCGCTGACTACAAAAAGATTTTCTAAACAGGGATCGCAAAATCCGGATTTATCAAAAGAATTGCGTAAAATTATCAAAGACATAGCCACATCAGACTTGGATAATTAAATTCGAATTTTTTGAATGATTAAATATGCAAGAAAAAAAATTTTACGAACACGATCCCGCCGAAATGGAAAAAGAACCCGGAGAAATTAAACCGGAATTAAGTAAATTCTATTTCAGGGATAATGAAGGCCGGTTATTAAACGAATTATACGGCAAAACCACCACCCGCCCCGGATACGAAGGCGCCACCATCCCGCCGATGCGCGTGGGCAAAGTAGCGGATGACATAGCAGAAGACTCAAAATGCTGCCGCTATATTTATCCTGATTACAACAATCCGGTTTATGATGAATCCGGCATGGATATTGGTTACCCTGAAATAAAGGTCGAGGGCGGTTTGCAAGAATACATTGTTTACACCCCGGAAGGCAAACCTCCATTATACATTTCCGATAATCACAATCACGCTCTTTTTGCCTGGCAAGAATGTAGAGAAGCCGGGATTTTATCGGATCAAGCGGTTTTATTGCGTTTCGACAATCACCTGGATATGAGCAAAGTTAAACCGCGTGACCTTGGCAAGCTATCAAGAGCCACGATAAGACAAAATATTAGCAATGATGGCTTGCAAGGTATAGATATAGAAAATTTTACGCGTTTCGCATTTGACGACGGGTTAATTTCTGAAATGCAGTTCGTACATGGCGAGCTCACAAAACCGGAAAATCTGGAAATACTTAAAAAAAGCAAAGACCTAGGCTCCCCTGACGAAGAATGCACCGTCTCTTTTCTTTCTCCGATATTAGCAGAACAAGGAATGGAAGGTTTTAAAAAAATACTAAAAAATATTAACGAGAGCGGAAAAGATATCATATTGGACATTGATTTTGACGTGTTTACAAAAAATCTGCCCGAAGACAAAGCTTTATTACTCGAACAAGCAATGCTCGAAGCAATAAAACACGCAAAAGTGATCACTTGCGCAACCAGCCCGGGTTATGGCAATCATACTGAAAATGTTAAAAAAGCAAAAAAATTTGTACAAAAATATCTGGAAGATAAATGTGATGAATAAAAATCTTTATTTTATTCTTTGCTGAATATAACATATTTATAGATATGGCACTTTAATCATATCAAAATATAGTCAAAAAAACGCCCCGACACCATAAACCGGGCGGGGCTAAATAATCGGTGGGGTGGCGTTGCGCAACATTCTCCTTTCTTTTGCTAACCCCTCTATTGCAACTATACTGACAACAAGATCCCACCATATGAGGCGCAGTCAGCGCCCGGCTCCTAATTAACTGCTTCGATCTTCTCAAGAGCGCGGCGCATGCGACCAACAAACCAGCTCTCATCGAAGCTCTCGGTCAACGTGAGAGTAAGCGTCCTGTTGGCATCGTCCTCCCAGTCGCCTGTCTCCGCGACAGCCATCATCAGCATCTCATCGCCGCCGTTCAACCTGATGATGCCGTTCCGGCACATACCCAGTAAGTAGTTGACGTCGCTCGTCGCTCCCGGCTTGAAGGTGATCTTCACCTTGCGCGAACCCTCCAGGGCCGAACGAACTGCTTGCGTAATTTGCGCCTGCATCGAATCCTCCTTTGTAACACTGCTGAACCACTCAGTAGACCCATCTCATACCACATAAATACCAACCTGTCAAGCTATCTACGATATAAAAGTAAGCTCCATAAATCATACTGGTGAAAAATCTCATTTTCAAAAAACAACACTAATCTAAAAGCAACGATACC
>CAYOMV010000075.1:0-6116 GCA_964405175.1 uncultured Gammaproteobacteria bacterium
TGAATGTACAGCTTTTGCCGGGTATTATATCATTCAAGTGTAGTATAACTGACTTTAATTCCCCTCTGCCCAAAGCCCAAAACAGAAAATCTTATTTTGCCACAATTAGAAAAAAGAAGACCAGAAGGAAACGAATAATAAGGATGAGAAAAAATTACATCGCCTAACAAAGAGTATGCGGTTCAGGAATTTTTCGCTATAATATCAATAAGGAATGAAAAAATTCCTTCACCCAAATTTTTTGTTCCGCTATCGCTACACAAAAAACTTCGCATACTCTTAAACGTTAGCTGAAATAATTAAAAGTTTTTTATCCCGATAAATTGGGATAATTATTTGGGGCTATTTTTTTTTACCACGAAAACCCTTGACAAAATGGGGGGGGGTAGTTTTAAGATGTCATATTAGCTCTTTAACATTCAACCCCAGGTCCTATTCCTTTATATTACTTTTTGGGTCAATAAAGTTAAATGAAAATTCATGGTGGATTTTCAGCCCAAAGAGAAATTAAAAGACAATGGGCAAGAAAGGAGGAAGGTGCCATGAAGAAGGTGTGCATCCTGAACAAGGGCAACCGTAAGGTCGTCGCGCTCACCAAGGAGTCCCAGGGCACGATGTACTACAGGGCAGAATAGCTTCTGCCGCGGACATCCCGGTGGCGAGAGGAGAACTAAAAATCCCTCTCGCCACCATTCTCTACCGCTAAACACAAAGGAGCAAACAATGAAAATGCAACTTATTGAGAAACCAACAGTAGAGGTTAGGGGCGATGCGGCTGTTATTATCTTCCCATCTCGCCCTTACTGGTTTTCGGCAACGAAAGAAATCGTAGCCGTGCTAAATGTCTTCCAAGTAGATATTGACGAAGAAACCGCTGTCCAAGACATCGCAACAAGCCTGGATGTACCACCCGAGGAAGCGACTGAAACATTTGAAGAGGTACGTGACCTATTGCATGGCAACGGCGTTCTCACAATCAACGGGGAACTATCGGATGACATCCAAGAAGTTGAGCCTCATTTCCAGGTGAACGCAGTTGAGAACGTACTTGTTATCGCGGCAACACAAGGATGTAATTTGGTGTGTCGTCACTGCTACGCCAATGCCAGGAAGCGTCTCCCTAATGAGATGACAACCGATGAGATCAAACGACTTATCGATGATCTCGCATCCATGCCGTGGAAGAACGAGATTTCGCGCGTAGGACTCACCGGGGGAGAATTCTTCTCTCGTCCAGACGCGATAGAAATCATTGAGTATACTCACCGTAAAGGATTCAAGGTCCTGGTGAGCACAAATGGTCTTCTACTGACCGATGAGGTCATCGCTCAACTTGCAACCTACGATCGTATCAAACTTTCGATTTCCTTGGACGGACCAAGCGCGGAAGTGCACGAATTCATCCGCGGTGAAGGAACATTCGAGCGGACTCTATCGACAATTCGTGCATTGACAGCACGTGCGGTCTTTGTAGGAGCGAACATGTTTGTCCATGCGGGCAACATTGAACTCATTGAAGAGACGCTCCATTTGGCAGATGAGCTGGGAATTAGTGCGTTTAATTGTCTCAACCTCATGCGAGTCGGCAGAGCAAATTCCCGACGGAGCCAGACTGAACTCGCCCGTGTTCCCGAACTCGTACTATATCAGAAGCTCTTTGAAATCCTGCGAAGGAATTCCCGCTTCCAAGAAATGATGCAAAACTCTACTTTCGCCAACCAAGTTATGGGTATCGCAGGTGGTGTTAAGAGTCACTACTGCGGTATCGGCACAAATCGGGCGCTCTACGTGCGAGCTGATGGCAGTATCTACCCCTGTCCAGATACCGCTCTTCCGAGATTCCGGCTCGGCAATGTAAGAGATGAACAACTCTGGAATATCTGGGAACACTCCTCGCTCTTGCGCGAGTTGCGTCAGTTGGATGTTGATTCCATGAACCCGGTTTGCGCGAAATGTGATGTCAGATACTTCTGCGGCGGAGGATGTCGTGGAGAGAACTATCAGGTCAGCAAGGAACTTCGGTCTCCACATTTCAACTGTGAAGAAAGTAGAAGAACTATCCTCGAAATAATGTGGATGCTCACCGAAGAGCCCGCTTTTTTTCAAGACAAGGTTGAAGACCTATACCAAAAGGTGTGCTTTTGACCTCGCCGTAAACATAAGGGCTTGTTATTCCGAAAAGATAGCAAGCCCTCTTTGATTTCTGCTATAAATTTGGTAAAATTTAATCAGGTTAAAATCTAAATATGGAATTAAAAAAATATTATAGTTCTCGAGGTAAATACCTCAAAGAGCACAAAAATTATTTTACTCAAAAACAACTTCAAAACGATGTTGATTTTCTTATCGATGTTTTGAATTTTAAAAAGAAAGATAAAATCTTAGATCTGGCTTGTGGTCATGGAAGGCACCTGCTTGAATTAAAGAAGAGGGGTTTTGATATAGACGGATTAGATTTTTCTAACTTTTTACTCAAAGTGGCAAAACAAAAAGCAAAAAAAGAAGATTTACAAATAAATTTTTACAAGCAAAACATTCATAATATCAACCTTAAATTTAAGTATGACAAAATTTTTTTGTTTTTTTCAGAATTTGGGTTATTTGATGCCAATAAAGTATTAAAAAATGTTTCAAAAATATTAAAAATAAATGGTTTGTTTTTATTAGATTGCGACAATGTATTTCGTTTAATCCAATATTTAATTAATCATCCCAAAACTCCATACATTTTCGATTTCAATAATATGGAGCTTATAGAAAAACAAAAAAATAGCCCAAGGGTTAGATATTATGTTGTGACTGAACTTAAAAATTTATTTCAGAATAATGGATTTAAAATAATAACAACTTATGGTGATTACCAAAAAAATAGTTTAGATACTAATAGTAAAAGAATTGTTTTAGTTGGTAAAAAAATAAAAAATAGCCCCAAATAATGTTTTGCTATCGCAAAACAAAAACTTTTAATTACATCCGATAACATCGTATATCTGGTTACGGCTCTTGCAGATTCTCCACTCATGTTGCTCCCTTCGGTCGCAACATCAGATATAAGCGAACGTTGTACGAAATACATGTTTTCCTTTTTGGGGCTAACCCCCTTGCTTCCCGAAATGGACAAAATAGTTTTTTTGTTTTTAATTTAGGGGCGTAACGGTGCTTTCTCCGCTTCGCTCCGAAAATAATTTATTATGAATGAATTTTCAGAAAGAAAAACACCACTCTTTGAACCAGAAAAAATTCAGATCGATAGAGAAAAATACGAAAGAATCGCTCACGATCTTTATCAAGAAAATTGGCAAGATATTGATGGGATTTCAAACGAAAATAATGGAGATGATGGAATTGACAAAGCACTAGATGAAATAGATCCGGAGGTTCTTAACAAATTTTGGGGACATGGTGTAATTCGTGGTGATTACCAAAGGCAAATTGCCGCTGTATTAAGTATTATTGAGAATAATGTTATTTCTGGTGATTTTGGTCCGCTACGAGGTTCACCATATCTTGATGCATATACTGATGCCAATTTTCTTGTGGTTTCGAACTATCGACACAATCTCATCAATGGTAACACAACAGAAGAGCGAAGACGTCAGCAGGTTCGCGCAGTTGATCAGCAAGGACATAGTCGAATTGGGATTAAGATCAAACCAGGCGTTTTTGCGTGCAATAAAAGGCTCGATGTCCTTGTCCCTCATTTACGTAAGTTATTTCCCGATGCGACAATACTGCGCGCCAACGAACTATCCGACTGGATAAGAGAGTAGGCAAAAAAGCAATAACATGGTGTCTTGGGGGTAAAAAGGAAAAACATACATCATTTAACAAAAACGGAAAAGTAGGTTTGTTGTGAAGTGAAAGTTTGTACTAAAAGAAAAGCGGGACTTCGCATACTCGGAAAGGTTGTGCAAGATATCAAGATGACATTAAGGGCAATAAAAAAATTAAAAGCACACATGAAAAAACTGAAGGACTAATTCCATTAATAGTTTTAGTAAAATGACTGATAAATTTAGAGCCAAAAAGAAGATATTGAGTTCAGAGCAATTATTATTCGCTCCGAGGGAAAAGGTATTCCCACTGCTATGCCCGACAAAAGAATATGAATGGATTGCCCCCTGGACATGTGAATTAATATATTCAAAATCGGGATATGCCGAACTTGATTGTGTATTTACAACAAATTTCCCTGATGATGTTAGGGAGACTTGGTTGGTTGATAGGTATGAAAAAAACGGACTGATTCAATTTGTGAGATTTTCTGAATCAAGGGTAATCAGATATTGCATAGAGCTTATGGATAATGACGATCAAACAACTAAAGCAATTTGGTCTCAAACAATAATTTCTTTAAATCATGAAGGCAATAAGTTTATTGAGAATTTTTCCGTACTTGAATATGAAAATGAGATCAAAACATTGGAAAAAATGTTAAATTATTATCTTAAGACAAATAGACGGCTTGAATTAAAGGAATTACAATAAATCAGTCAAACTTGTTACTGTTACGCTCTCAAACAAATTCCAAACCAAAAAAACTAAAATAAAAAGAGTTTTTAGATATGCAAATTTTAACCCGAACAGCTATTTTTTCTTCATTGAACCCGGGATGATGTCTTTTAGCCAGCCGGCGATGCCTTGGCGGGCGTATTGGCGAATTTTGGAGCGCGCGTGGCGGGTTTTGGCGAATTTTAGCCAGTCGGGGTTGGGGCCTTTGCGTGATTTGTCGGTGCGGATTTCTACGATGTCGCCGGATTTTAGGGGTTGGTCCAGGGGGTGAACGGCGTCGTTTACTTTGGCGGCCACGCAGGTGTTGCCGATATCGGTGTGAATTTTGTAGGCAAAATCTATTGGGGTGGAATCTTCGGGTAAATCGATTACATCACCTTTGGGGGTATAGACAAAAATATGGTCGTGAAAAGCGTCCAATTTCATTTCTTCCAAAGATTCGAGAAAGTTTTTGGGGTTTTTTATTTCGGCTTGAACAGTGGCTACTTGGTTTAACCATTCCAGCTGTTCTTCGTCGATCATTTCTTTGATTCTTTTTTGGCCCACTTGCTTCATCTTATTTTCATCATAAGCCCAATGCGCGGCGATACCGAATTCGGCGGCTTCGTGCATATCTTTGGTGCGGAATTGGAATTCTACTATGGCTCCGCGGTCGTAGAAGACAGTTGTATGCAAAGATTGGTAGCCGTTTGGTTTGGGTTGGGAGATGTAGTCTTTAATGCGGCCTTTTAATGGGGTCCAACGGCTATGGATGACGCCTAAAGCGGCATAGCAATCCGCGGTTGATGGGAGGATGCAACGAATAGCCGCAAGATCGTAAATTTTAGTAATATCGCGGTTATATTTAAGCAATTTTCGATATAAAGAATACAGATGTTTTTGGCGGCCGTGCACATTAAAATACGGAATTCCCGTACTAACAAGTTCTTCTTGAGTTTGCGTTATTACTTTTTTGATTTGCGGTTCTTTTAACTGCATGGATTCGCCGGCGAGCTCTTTTACCCATTCGTGTTCTTTGGGCATAACCCAGCGGAAAGCGGCGTCTTCCAGCTTACCTTTGATGTCACCCATTCCGAGGCGGTTGGCGATAGGTGCGTAGATTTCCAAGCTTTCCAAAGCTATGCGATAGGCCTTTTTTTGCGGGATGCATTCCAGTGTTTCTAAATTATGCAACCGGTCCGCGAATTTGATGATAATAACGCGGACATCGCTCGCCATAGCCATAAACATTTTGCGCAAATTCTCGATATAGCGCTCGACACCTCGATATTTGATTTTACCGACTTTGCAAATGCCGTTTACCATGCTTGCGATGTCTTCTCCAAATTCGGCTTTGATTTCGTCTAAAGTAACAGGGGTGTCTTCGGCTACATCGTGCAAGAGGCCGGCGGCAATCATGTCATCCGGCACGTGCATGTCCGCGAGATTAATTGCTGTGTGCAATGGGTGGATAATATAAGGCTCTCCGCTCATTCTCAACTGCCCTTTATGGGCGCTATCGGCAAAAGCATATGCCCGTTCCAACAAAGCAATATCCGCATCAGGGCGGATTTCTCTGACTTTTTTGGTTAAGTCATCTAAAGTTACATGAACTTCGGGCATAG
>CAYOMV010000076.1:0-6025 GCA_964405175.1 uncultured Gammaproteobacteria bacterium
GGCCATACGTTTCAGTTTTTTTAGTTCGGGACCCGTGCCAAAGACGATTAAGGGGACGTTTAGTTTGGCGAATGCTTTTACAACCAAATCAAAACGTTTATAAGGCACGAGGCGGCCGCCCGCGAGCCAGTATTCGCCTTCGTGTCGGGAAAGATGAATGCGTTCAGTATCAACAGGCGGGTGGATGACTTGAGCGTCGCGGTTGTAGTAGCGTTTAATGCGACGCCGGCTGGTTTGGGAATTTGTAAGCATCGCATCGGCTCTGTCGGCCGCTTGCTTATCCCAACTACGCATGCGATGCAAAATCCAAGGCAAGCCCGCTCGGACAAAAGCCGGGTGGGGGAGGTCGGCCAAGTAGTTGATGCGGTTTTCCCAGAGAAAACGGGTAGGCGTGTGCAGATAGCAGATATGCTTGGCGTGAGCCGGTACGATAATGCCTTTGGCAAAGGAAGACGAAGATGAAATTACCAAATCGTATTCGCTAAAATCCATGTGCTCAACCGCCAGAGGCATGAAAGGCAAATACCATTCATAGTAGCGTTTGGCCAGGGGCCATTTTTGCAAAAATGAAGTATGGATTTTTTTGCAGGAAAAGTCTTTGTGGGATTTTTTGGGATTATGCAAAAGCACGTGAGTATCTGCTGAAGGAAAGATTTTATTAAAAGCCGAAAAAACTCGTTCCGCTCCGCCATCTTGAACAAGGTAGTCGTGAACAAGGGCGATCCGTAAATCGCTAAGCTTGTTTTTTATGTTATCCGCAGTTTCAAGCATGAGCTTAGCTTAAATCTTGCGCTGCAAAAAGTGGATGCTGAGTCAAGAACCATTGTCTGAACCTTGATTCATATGATTTAAGGATTAGCTTGATTATTTCTTATATGTCTGAACCATGATTTATTCTTAGACTTTCACTCATATTAACTTGGTTAATACTGGGGGAGATTGATTATATTTAAAAACCCAATGAGTTCAATGGGATTATATAAAAAATAATTATCGCGTTAATTAAAAAATCGAGCGAATCAAGGTTCAGACAATCAATAGGCACCCGTCTTCTGAATCACTGCGAATGGGGTCTTGATTAGTATGTAGAGGTCGAGGAGAGGGGACCAGTTTTCTATGTACCAGATGTCGAGCCTTGCTTCTTCGGCCCAGGTGAGGTCGGAGCGGCCGGAGATTTGGGCCAAGCCGGTGACTCCGGGCTTGATGGTTAAGACGCGGCGTTCTTCGTCGGAGTATTTGGCGACTTCGCGCGGTTGGTGCGGGCGCGGGCCAACCAGTGACATATCGCCTTTAAGTACGCTGATAAAATTTGGGAATTCATCGATAGACCATCTTCGCAAAAAGTGTCCGGTCTTCATTATGCGCGGGTCGTTGGCTATTTTATAGATAGCGCCTTTTTTAATGCTATGTTCTTTGATGAGTTTTTGTTCTAGTTCCAGATTTTTTTTGGCGTCTTTAAATTGCGGGCCGATGGAAAATTTTTTAAACATGGTCCTTAGCTTGTAAGTGACAAACGGGCGGCCTTTTTCTCCGATGCGTTCGCTTTTATATATGATAGGGAGGCCATCTTCGATTAAAACCAGTATGGCGCCCAAGATCCAGAGAGGAGAGCTGATTATAAGGATGATTATGGAAAACACGATATCTTCGATGCGTTTGGCAATACGGCCCCAGCCATCCAAGGGCGTGCGTTTGACTTCGATTAAAGGTATTCCTCCCGGGGTGCTGACAGCGATATTGGTGAAGCGCGCGGCAAAAACATCTGCGGCGTACCAGAAGTGAAGATGGTGTTTGGCGGCGAAACCGATTATTTGCAGAGCATCTTTTTTAGGCATTTCCGGGTCTGCCAACACGATGCCGTTTACTCTGTTTTGCTTGAGGATTTTTTTAAGATTCTTTTTGGCTTCTTCGCTCCATTTTTCGATTTGTTTAATTACCGTGAATCCAAGAATCGGCAGGTTAGAAAAAGTTTCCGCGAGTTTTTTGGCCGTGTCGTCTTGGCCGATTATTATAATTTTATCGTGTCCGATTTTCATGCGCAGGAGCTGGTGCTGGATGGCGCGCAGGGCCAAGCGTCCAAAGAAAACGAAGAAGACGGATAAGCCCCAGATGGCAAGAATGATAAAACGGGATTGAGTGAATTCACGGCGGAAAAAAATTGTGGCGATCAATAACATGACTCCGGCGGTGCAGGCTAAAATTATTCGGCCGAATTCGTCCCAGGCTTTGCGTTGGCGTGCGGAGTAGAGGCCCGCGATGGTAAAGACAATGAGCCAGATCGCGATAAATGTTAGAGAGGTTTGGATATAGGTGCTGATCGGAATGTCTTGGAGTATGGGGCGGATCTCTGTCGCGAAGCGGGAATAGCGCAGGAGGTAAGCAAAAGCGGCGGCGCAGGCAAGAGCGGCCGTATCAACGGGGAGTTTTAACGCGGTGAAAGTCAGCTGAAATTTGTTCATACAATTTAGTATCTAGTATTTAGTATCTAATATCTAGCAGAAGTTATTGTTCATACTGCAAGATACAAGATACTAGTAGCTAGATACCTGTTTGTAATTATAGCATAAAACAAAAGCTCCGCGGTAAGCGGAGCAATTGTATGGTTTAGGATTCGGGCGAACCGATAAGCCGAATTTTGTACCTCTCGCGGAGTTCCTATTCCCCGCTTTGAGGCGATGACTATCTATCTAGCCCGGCAATTGCTTGCCGGATCTTGCGAGCGACCAGTGCACGACTCAAATGAGAGTATAGTGCTCTTGCTCTTGCACCGGAGAGGGTTTACCACCGCGTTATGTCGCCATAACGGGAGAAATGCAGCAGACTGTTGGTCCCCGTCGCGTAAAGCTTTGGGGACTCAGCCACACCATTTCACTTTTCACGTTTTGTCCACGCTTAGACGTGATGAATCACGTCTCTACGGAACTGGTATTGTCTCTGTGGCCACCCTACGCGCGAGGCTTCGGGTGGTTCCTTACGGAACACTTTCCCTGGGTTTATCCTTCGACTCCATCGAGCTAGGCTCGATTTCGTTCAGGATTATGTCCCGGTCGCCGTTAGCGACTCTCCTTGTCGCAGTACGTTGCCGTAATGCGGGTGTCCGGACTTTCCTCTCCCCATAGCTTTATGCGACGGGGAGCAGCCATCTGTTAGGCCCGACCTCGTGAATTTAGCAGAAAATGAGGGAAAAGTCAAGGGGAAAATACTAATTAACGATTACCAAATACCAAATACCTTCGCCAGAGGCGGAGGCGCCTGAGGCGTAAAATACCAAATACTCTTCGAGAGCCTGTCTTCGATAAACTCAGACCCTGATGAATAGAAGGAGGGCTCCTCAGAGTCTTGACCCCACTACGTCCTACGGACTTCGAGGGGCGAGCTGATTGACGAATCAATGAGTATAAAGTCCGTCATGTCCATCAAGCTAAGTAAACCATCTTGAAGGACTTTACGGACTTTTACGATTAACCAATGCCAAATACCAATGGGAGTACATAATTAAAACTCCTCGACTTCATAATTGATAGTTGCTATCATTTAAGCCATATGAAAAAGGTTAAACTTGTTTTATTGGCTTTGTTAGCTGTTTTGTTGATTTTTGGAGTTGTTTTTTGGTGGTTTTGGAGCTTGGGCAGTTATAAGCCGGTGGAGGCTTCTCAATTAAAATTGGCTATAGAGC
Organism: uncultured Gammaproteobacteria bacterium; assembly: GCA_964405175.1. Lineage (GTDB taxonomy): Bacteria > Patescibacteriota > Patescibacteriia > 2-12-FULL-60-25 > 2-12-FULL-60-25 > MWCR01. The sequence goes on from CAYOMV010000076.1 coordinate 3,677, forward strand.
AAGGAGAAGTCTATCTAAAAAAGAACGGTTCATCTATTGAAGAAAGGGTTGGGAGCGGAACGGTTTTGGAGGTTGGCGACAGTGTAAGAACAACCGAAAAAGCCAGAGCCAGCATTATTGCCGAGGGCAGGTCGGATTTGCGTTTGATGCAAGGCACGGAAGTTGTGATTACAGATGCGAATACCAGTTGGGATAAAGGGTTTCGGTTTAATTTTGATCTTGTGTCGGGAAAGACTTGGTCGCGGGTGTTAAAACTATTGGATTTGGACAGTGAGTATAAAGGAAGCGCGGAAAATGTGGTCGCCACGGTTCGGGGTACTTCTTTTGCTTTGGAAAAGGATGCAGATGTTAAGCTTTTTATAGATAAGTCCGCCGTAACCGTGCCGCTTTCGGGCGGTGAAGCGGTTTATACTCCGGGAGAATGGAGCTTTTTTCAAAGCGATGGCAGTATAATCGCTTCAGGCAATATCAGTTCTTCAACTTGGCCGGAAAAAGTATGGATAGATGAACAAAGAGACGCGGATATGAAATTTACAGAGTCCGCTAAAAAGAATTTATTACGATCATTGGAAGGGGAGAAAACGTCTATCCCAATAGACGATTGGAGATATGGAATAATGAGGAGGAGTGAGAGGATGCATTTGGCTTTTTCGGGAGAAAAATGCGATTTACGGGAATCTCAATATTTTGGCAGGAGATTGTTTGCCATTTATGATTTGGTCTCAAAAGGCAAATCAGGATTGGCGTTTCAACATTTGTTGGAATTGGAAAAAGAGATAGACAAACTTGATTCAGAGAATTGCGCGGATAAAGAGCAGATCAGTGATTCTGTAGGCAAAATGATGCTTGTATTATCGGATTCAGAACCACAAGATAAATTTTATAAATTAAAATTGAGGATTGAAGAACTTTATATCAATTTATTTCAACGACATTCGGCCGAGGCTTACTGGGCTCACGCTTTGGCTTTGGATAACAGGCTGGAAGAATTGGAGCGCTTTGATTGCAGGCCGGATTTTCAGGGAAGCATGCAGAGGGCTTTAGAGGCCGTGGAGCAGGCTTTGGCCAGGCAGGACGGCGATTTTGAACTATTACCGAGAGAGTTAAGTGATGAAGTCAGAATTGATTTAGCCAAGAAAACACACGTGCAACACGTGAGATTGGATAAATTTTTAGAAAGAATGGAAAGATGCGCCAGGGGACGCGAGGGTATTGAAACTAATGATCAAACAGCAACTTCCACTACATCTACAGAAATGGGAAGCGTTACCTCTACCCAAGACGGCGATGTTCCCAACGAGGAAGTAGATTTGCCTCAGCCTCTTGATAACAGAGATTCATCGAGTGAAACTGAACCGGCGACTCAGACTGTGACAGATCCGGAGCCGCAAACACAACCGCAAAATACGTATGACGAGATTTTGGATTTGCGCAGGATAGAATTGTACGCGCAACCCAATCCAATTAATGTGGGTCAAACGGCAAATTTATATGTAAAAGGTATAAAAACAGATGGCAGTGAAATGGACGCGACTCCTTACGCGGTGTTTAGCCAAGTTGGTAATTTGGGAGTTATCAGCGGATCGCAATACCAAGCGAATTCGCCCGGATCTGTAACGATAATCGCCAGAGTATCGGATAATGGAAATACATATGAAGCACAAGCTTCGCTAAGGATTGTTTCTCCCATGATTTTGGATTATTTGCAGATATCAGGTAACGGGAGCAATCAAGTGAGTCAAGGAGACAGCAGGCAATTGTCGGCTACGGCTCATTATACAAACGGTGAAACAAGAGATGTAACCGCGGCGTCCACTTATAAATCGAGTAATACTTTAGCGGGCACAATGAGCGGGTCTACTTTTACCGCGGGCATGAATGGAACCGGCTGGGTAACCGTGACTGTTACGTATGTGGAACAAGGGGTTACAAAACAAGGAGAAATTAGTTTTGAAGTTGTGCCGTATACGGGATATCCAACGCCGTAAATACTAACTTCTAACTACTAAATTCTAACTTCTAAATTCTAACTTCTAACTTCTAACTTCTAAATTCTAACTTCTAAATTCTAACTTCTAACCACTAACTTCTAAATTCTAACTACTAACTTCTAACTTCTAAAATTTAAATTCTGATTTTTAACTACTAACTATGTAGGGGCGAACCTTGTGTTCGCCCGTGTTTTGATCTTCTAGCGGCTAATATAGTGATTGCGTTTATCACGTTTATAACGTTCATCACGAGTTAACTTGAACGTCGAACGTTTTGGTTTTATCCTCTAAATCACCCTATTAGGGAGACTTGAAAACTATGTAAACAAGCCCCTAATAGGGGTTGGGGTTTAACTCT
>CAYOMV010000077.1:0-4687 GCA_964405175.1 uncultured Gammaproteobacteria bacterium
GGGAACAGAAAACTCCGATCATGGGTTGTTACGGCATAGGCACTACACGTTTGGTTGGAGCCATAGTTGAAGCGCATCATGATGAGCGTGGTATGATTTGGCCGGAAGAGGTGGCACCGGCTAATGTGCATTTGGTGACCTTGAATGCAAAAGATGAGGCTGTAAATGAAAAGATTCAAACAATCGCGCAAGGCTTGTATGATGATTTTGGCAAGCAGGGAAAGCAGGTTTTGTGGGATGATCGTGTTGATGCTTCTGCCGGTGAAAAATTGGGAGACGCGGATTTAATCGGAGTTCCGGTTCGTGTTTTGATATCGCCAAAATCTTTGGAGCAAAATGGGGTTGAGGTGAAGAAAAGAGGTGAAGAAGAAGTTAAGATTGTGGAATTAGACAATATTGTTTGATAAAAAATTGGCGCTTGTTAAGGCCGTAATAACAACTTTTTTGTTATTTTCTTAAGTAATAACGGATTTTTTATTCTTTTTGTTATATTTATCTAACAAAAAAATGTGTCATGGTCTTGACATGGTGCTAATACTGCGACATGATTAAGTATTCGCACATTGGAGAAAGTTATGAGCAAGCAAGAACAAGCCTATCAAGCATTCAGAGCCTATCTGCGCAAAGCAAGGGCCAGTGATTACATTGGAATCATGCAATTGCAAGACGCAATTCGCCGAAAGTATGGCGTTGATGTTTTGTTGAGGGATATTTATTCTGTCAGAGAATTGCCGGATGATGAGGCTGAGATGGTGATCAGCATTTGTCCGGAACTTGAAATTGATGATGACTCTCTTGCCGAGAGAGTAAATCGAGCATTGGGCTTGTAGGCTTGCGCGCACATTTTCTGCCCCGCTTTTAAAAGCGGGATTTTTTAATTGGTAAAAGGTGTTATAATGTTTGCATTATGGCGCGAGAATCAATAAGGTTGCCTAAAACAGAGCAACAACACAATCGTCTGAAAGCATTGGCTAATAAGGTTGTAGATATATCTACAGCGATGGAAAAAGAAACTGATGATCGAAAAAAAGAGGATTTGCTGTTGGATTTGGAAATCGCACAGAAAGAATATGAATTTTTTAGATGGGAAAGGGATACTACGGGCGCTAAAAAAGGAGATAGATTCGGCGTGGAATTGGCGGAGGAGCTGGAGTCGATGGGTTTGCGGCGCAACGAAGCCGGGGAAGTGGATATCGAAAATCCGGAGCTGTTAGACAGACAGCATTTGATTTTTGTGAATATGGGGGAGCTGGACAGGCTGAACCAAAGCGGGGAACATGCTTTGGGAGACAAAGCTTTGGAGTTAACTTATGAGAAAATACAGCAAGTAGTTTCGGAAAATTTGGATGAATTTGTAGATGGAGAAGATGTGGAGCAGATGTTGCCTGAAATGTTTGAAATTTACAGAGTATCGAGTAATGAATTTGGCGTAATGTTAAAAAACGTGAATGAGGAGATAGCGAAGAAGATTACCGAGCAATTACAGGGTAAAGTAGAGATGCCGGAGGGTATGGAAGTTGAGGCTGCGCCTTTGGCAGCCAATAATATATCTTTTAGAAAAAGTTTTGAATTGTTAAAGACCTTGCGCTCCGCGTATTCGTTTGAGGAAGTGGCTGAAATTGATAGAGTGGATGCCGAGCAAAGTGATAAGACTTTATTGATATCTTTATTGAAAGAAAGGATGTTTACCATGGGGGATTTTGTAAAGGTGAGATCCAGGCTGGAAAGAATGACACAGAAGATAAAATCCGGAGACGCGGATGCCAAGGAGCTTTATGAAAAATATTTAAAAAAGACATTAGGGCGTGTATTTGCAGAGCAGGGCTCGGAAGAGAGTTTGGGCTATGAAGAGTTTATTCAGGCTCTTAAAGACAGGGGGGCGGGTTTGGAGAAAGGCGAAGAAGATCATCCGGATTGGGAAAAGTATTTGTTTATAGCGTCGAGAGATTCTTCGATGGCGGCTTTTCAGGCGAGGTATGAAATGAAGAAAAAGTCGGAAGTTGAATTACAGAGGCAGATTTTAGCAGATCTAAAACAAAAGGCTGAAGAGAAGAATCTTGAAATAATTGAAGACGTGCCTGTTTCGAGCAGGGAAGGAGGGGTGCGGGAATATGGAGATGATAAAGCTCGTGCCGTGGAAGATTTTGAACAGAGAAGAAGTTTATTGGGCGAAACTGAGGGCAGAAAAATGTTTGCCCAATTGCAAGATGAATTGGCAACTCTTAAAAGCGAAGACGCGGATGGCAGGAGGATCCGTTTGGCGGAGCTAAAACTGGAAGTGGAGAAATTAAAGAGGGATTCGGCAACAGGGCTTAAAGGCAGAGGTTTGTTGTTTGGCGAGCTTCGGGAAAATATGGAGCGTAAGAAACCTGTATCAATTATTTCAATAGATATGGCTTTTTTGAAAATTTTTGATAGAGAGGGCGGGGCAAAGACAGGGGACGCGGCTATTTTGACTTCGGGATTGATTTTGGACAAAGTAAAGAAGCAATACCCGGATTTAGGCGCGGAGGCTTACAGAGTTGGCGGAGATGAGTTTGCATTAAGAGTTGATACGGACGATTATGAAAAGATTGAGGAAATGATTGAGGCGGTGAGAGAAGTGGCTCGTGATCTGGGAAAAATACCCGAGTATAAAGGCGGAACAGGAAAATACAATCCGGAGAATTTGCAATTTAATTTTGGTTATATGAGCTATCCTAACAGTGAGATGCCTCAAATTGATACGCCGGATAAACTGGTTAACGCGGCCGATGCCAAGGTTGAAGCGGATAAAGCGATAAATCGTTTTGTTATGCTCATGCAAAGAGAGGATCAATTGCGCCGGTTGCCGCAAAAAGAGAGGGATAGCGCCAGAGCGGATTTGGATCTTTTATATGCTTATTCGGCTAAGGCAATTTTTGGCAATGAAGGGAGGGATAAGATTAAAGAGTGGGCGCTCGAATATGCTTCGGGTGGTTCATCGTTTAAAAATATTAAACGTGAGATGGTGGATTTTATTAGCCGTGGATTAAAAGAAAAGGGCAAGGAGGATATTGCCAAAATGGACTTGGAGCATGTTTTGCTTCGTAATGATTTGGTTGCCGAAATGCAGAGAGCGGAGATAGTTAAACTTATGGATGAATTGGAACGCTCTAAAAAGAATGAGGAAATATCGAAAGAAAAAATTATCAGTTTGCAAGAAAGATTAAAGATAGCGCAAGCCGAATTTGATGATATCGCAAGAGTAAGAAAAGAGCTCGCTTGAGCAAAAACAGCGCGGGGGCGCTGTTTTATAATGCTTTAACCATGTAGGTGTCTTCAAGATGATAACCGAGGTTTTGATAATATTCTCTTACCCCGATTCCTGAGATGACGGCCATAGTTGTATAGCCTTTGGCTTTGGCGATTCGTTCAGCGCGCGCCATGAGTTTGCGCCCGTAACCTTTGTGTTGGGACGCGGATGCGTCTTGTTGGTTGATATTGAGTGCGGTGCCGTAAGTGTGCAGTTAGCGGATTTGCGCGGATGTTTTTAGAATGGGGAAGCTTTCGTAAATCCCCCAAATCGCACTTTGTGCGATTATCCCCCTTTGACGAGGGGGCGTGTTATCAGCTCGGTTTAAGAATGCTATATGTTTGATTTCCTTTGTACGAATTTGGATTTGGGAGCATAGATCCTTTTTAACTAAATCGATATTCTTAAGGACCTCTTCATTCGTATAACGAATTACTTTCAGTCCCAGATCTTCCGGGCAGTATGTTCGGGATTCGTCGTATTTTTTTCGATTTTTATGAATTTTGCCGTCAATTTCTATGATAAGCATTAATTTTGAACAATAAAAATCAGCAATAAAAGAATCTACTGGCTTTTGACGCAAAAATCGGAATCCGGTTTTATCTTTTGATAATAAATCGTACCACATTTTATTCTCCGCTAAAGTTTGGTTATTGCGTAGTTGGTTCGCATTTTCTTTTAATTCGGATTTATAAGGCATTGTTTCGCCATGAATTCGCATGCTATCCAATTCATTGGCAGCCCCCTTGTCAAAGGGGGTGTCGAGCTTAGCTCGACGGGGGATTTGCGGCAGTCTCAAACGGCAGAAGCCGAAGACCGCGGTACGGTCTTCGTTCTCAACCGATAGAAAGACTTCCGTTCCGCCGGCGTTTTCGTAGTATTCTTCGAAGATTTGCGTTTTGTCTCGCGTATGATCTCCGGGGACGTGACCAACTTCACGGCAACGCAGGCACTTACAGTTTAAGCCGCGGTTTTTCATTTCGGTTTCGATTGATTCGCGCAGGTTGGTTTGTTTGTTGCCTTCGGCAATGTCCGCGGTTGGGAAATCGCGAATAAGGCGCGAGACGCGGCAATAATAGGGGATCATGGTTTGCATCTCGATAAGCAGTTCACGGAGTTCTTTTCCTTCCAACGGTTTAAAATCACCGCGCTTGGACCATTCGTAGAGTTCGGAATTGGGCAGGACTACGCAGGGATAGAGCTTTATCATGTCCGGGCGAAAGCGGGGATCGTCGAAGAGCAGTTTAAAAGAATCCAAGTCGTCTTTAGGGCTGGCTCCGGGTTGGCCGGGGAGGATATGTACGTCAACTTTAAAAGCGGCGGCTTTTAAGAGAGCGATAGCATTGGCCGCGTCGGCGACGGTTGTGCCTCGGCCGGTGAGCTTGAGTACGCGATCGTTTATTATTTGCAGAC
>CAYOMV010000077.1:4697-5638 GCA_964405175.1 uncultured Gammaproteobacteria bacterium
TGCAGACCCAGCTCCACGCGGGTAACTCCGAGTTGGCGCAGGTGGATTACTTCTTCTGCCGTGATGTGGTCCGGGCGGGTTTCAATGGTGAGGCCAATGATGCGGTAGGCGGCGGTTTGGTTTGTTGATTGGGCTAAACCCACCCCAAACCCCTCCCTTGTCATGGAGGGGCTGTTAGTCTGGCCAAAGTGGACGTCAGGAGGGGTTAGCTCATTGGCCGCCTCAAAGCATCGGGTTATGAACCAATCGCGGTAGTCTTTGGGATAGGCGGACCAAGTTCCGCCTTTCACTATAAGCTCGATTTTGTTGGCCGTGTGGCCGTTGCGTTCAAGCGCTTGGATGCGCTGTTTAACTTGCTCATAGGGGTCGAATTCCAAGCTCAAAGCTCGAGCAGCCGCGGGTTCGCTGGAGATGTAGCTTTTGGGCATGCGGTATTCGGTTGGGCAATAAACGCAGTTGCCCGGGCAGGGGTAAGGTTTGGTTAGGACTGTTATGGGAGCGACTCCGCTGTCGGTTCTAACATCTTTTACTCGGAGCGCGCGTTCTATAGCGTCATTTTTAGCGAAACCTTCTTGCAGGAGCTCGCGGTATGCCTCCCATAGTTGGATGGAAGTGGGAAAGGCGTAGTTTGTGTCTTTAATTTTTTTGCGAATCGTCATCATTACATCCTTACGGGATGGCACTTCCAAATCGGCCAGAGATTTTATCACGGCTTTTGCAACTTCAAGGGGAGGTTTGACTAACATAACTGGCGATTAATTTCTAACTTCTAACTATTAACTTCTAAATTCTATCTTCTAACTACTAAATTCTAACTACTAAATTCTAACTTCTAACTACTAAATTCTAAATTTTGACTTTGTAGGGGCGAACCTTGTGTTCGCCTGTGCTTCGATAACTGAACGGGCGAACATAACCCTTCACACTAGGTTACGGGTTAC
>CAYOMV010000078.1:0-5571 GCA_964405175.1 uncultured Gammaproteobacteria bacterium
ACATCGCAAAGCTAAAAGAACTCGAGGGACAAAAAGATCCAAGTTCTAAGTTCCAAGTTCCAGGTTCTATGGAGGGCATCAGCCTCGAGGAGGGTATGAGCGCAGAGGAGAGGAAAAACCTAGAATTAATGGAAACCCGCAAAAGAATCATTGAGTGGGCGGAAAAGCATGACCTGGGCGATGAAGATTGGGTGGATAATTTATTTGAATTTAATGATGATGGGACAGTAATCTGCAATAGTGATTTGGATTTGAATGCCCTAAAAGAACCGTACATCCCAGAATGTATAATAAGGGTTGATGGTACGCTTTTTCTTAGCGGACTCACAACCGCGGTGGGTTTAAAATTACCACGCGCAATTGCAGAAAGCTTGATACTAAATAACCTTGAATCTGCAAAAGGGCTTGTAATACCGTTAATCGGAGGAGATCTTAACTTAAGCGGCCTCACGTCTGCCAAGGACCTACATATTCCAAATACTGCTTCAGGTAGCTCGGTACCCGCGATACTAGGCAGTATTTATTTAGATGGCCTAACCTCGGCTGAGGGTTTGAAATTGCCTGATGTGATTAAGGGAGTTCTAAGCCTAGAAAAACTCGAATCAGTGGAAGGGCTTGTTTTGCCAGAAGTAATTGAAGGTGGCGTGAACTTGGATAGCATCACAACAGCCGAAGGTCTTGAGTTTCCGGATTCATTTTCCGGCGGTATAATTTTGAGCAACCTTACTTCTGCTGAAGGTCTTGAATTGCCAAATCATATTACGGATGAATTGGATCTGGGAAGTCTGGTATCTGCGAAAGGCTTAAAACTCCCGGAGTCTGTTGATATTGACCTCTACCTCAATAGCCTCACCTCAGCCGAAGGCCTCACTTTGCCCAACACAATCGGCGGAGGCCTCTACCTCTTCAGTCTCACCTCCGCCGAAGGCCTCATACTTACAGACATAAAAGGCGATGTTTACCTAGACAAACTCCCCGCAAGCGAAATACAACAACTCCGCGAGAATTATCCTAACCTGAAGATTGAATAATGAATCAATACATCCCAAAGTATAAACTTATAAAACAAGCGTCAATATCTTGCCGGAGGTTATTAGTGAACGAAGTGAATCGAATAGTATCTTTGAAATTTTTGAGAGTTTATTATTATGCTATAATAAGCCTGTATGTTAAATCCATTTGTACGAGAAACTCTTGGTCCCAAACCAAGTGAACGCCTACCGCAAGATGAGGTTATCCCAAATGAGAATATTCAGTTGGCATTTGAACTCTCCACTCCATTTTCCGAGCGTCCAGATTCCGAACAAGAAGATCTTTTTTATAAGATCGAGGGCTTGGTCGCGGAGCGCCGCAGGCTGACTCGGGACATGCTTGCAGAAAGGCGGATCGAATCGGGTGAAGAGGATGAGCCGGAACAGCAATTCGTTATGAAAAAGGTGGGTGCTAGGTATATTAGGGTGCCTGTAAAGCCTGTTCAAGCACACGAAACATACAGATCCGAATCAGTGCAACAGGCTCAGGGTCGACTACAAGAAGTTAAAGATACGTTGGAGCGAATCGGACAAATCCCGGGAATGCACGAAGCTTATGAAAACAAACTCAGGAAACTGTACTTTTCTTTGAAGATGTTAAGGCGATATGAAAATATGAAAGAGCGCTTAGGTGAAATAGAGGTTATCTTGGAAGGAATTTATGAATCATCTGGAGTGCGCGCAGGCGGCGCTGTTGCGGGCAGGTCTTTAAAACAGGCAGAGATGCTGGAGGCTGAAAAAGCCGGTTTAAAAGCCAAGGTAGAGCTCATGGAGGGTAAGAACCCTAGGAGTTTGGAGCTTCAGGATGAAAAGCAAGATGTAATTCAAGAAATCAAACTCTTAAAAGAGGCCAAACGCGAAGGCGATGATATAAAAGTTGCAATTGAAACAATTGGGAAAAAAATAGAGAAGCTTCAGCAAGAAAATGATGATAATAACCATGATACTGAAATTTCTGCTCTAGAATCAGAACGGGAGGACAAGCAAATAAGGCTTACTGAAATTATGCGTCTGCTGGAAAATGTAGACGAAGATCTAAACCGCTTAGAAGAACGCAAGATGCAGATAAAAGCCGAGATGGATCAGCTTGCTCCTATACGCGCGGCTACTGAAGAAATTTATCGCCCCTATCAGCTTCGCTCTTATGCAGAAGACGCTTCTCGTGAACGGCTGGTCAATATCCCACAGGTAGAAAAGCTTACAGAACTTGGTCTTGAAAAGCTAAGATCACGTCAGCCCTTTTTACTTTCCGGCCATCTCGGTTCCGGTAAAACCGAAATGGCGCGTCATATCGCCAAACTGCATATGCTAGAAAATGGCATCGGTTACGATCCTGAATCAGAAGACCCTGATCATGTTTACGATCGCTTGCAAGTCGAGATATTCTCCGGCGGTGAGGATGCAACAGTGTATGATCTTATTGGTAAGCAAAAGCTCACTGGTAGAGCTGGTGATAACCCGGCCCTTGCCGCTAAGCGCGCTGATGCAATCCATCAAGAATTACAATCGACCTCTTATCACGATATTCCCAAGGAAGAAATAGTCAGAATGTTATTAGGCAAAGCTGATATTACTGTTACAAAGTTTTCCTACGGGCCCTTGGGCCGCGCTCTCCGAGATGGTAAACCAATTATCGTCGATGAAGTTAACATGATTCCTTCGGAGGTTTTAGGTCGTTTAAACGATATCATGCTGGCCAGAGTCGGTTCAAAAGTCGCGCTTCAGGAAAATGGTCAAGAAATTATGGAGGTAAAACCCGGATTTGCCATACTCGGAACATGTAACTTTGGTGCCATTTATACCGGAACGCAAGCAATGAATGCCGCATTCAAATCCCGCTGGGTCATGCGCGAGGTTGATTATCCGGAAGTTGACGAAACCTACGACCTCATCTTGGCATCCCTTGTCCAAAAAGACCGCTTGCGTCTACCGCCCAAATTTCCTGCTGAAAAATTTGATTCCCTTGCGCGCCTGGCTGTAACCGTCAACGAAATCCAACAGATCTTTTCCGGTAAAACGGAAGGCAGTCGATTTATGGCAATGAGCTCCGGGGTTTCTGCGGAACGCAGTGGTTTAGAGCAAAACGTGGTCTCTACGCGCGATTTGATGCGCAAGATCGTGATCCCGTGGAAAGCGAGTAATTTTACCAAAAGCTTGGAACAGATTATCGCCGAAAATATTTTAGCATCAGCATCCGACCATGTGGACGACCAAAAGCTCATGACGGAATTATTCTTAAGACGCGGTTTTTTTGCGGACTGGAAAGAAAGAGATTTTCGCGCGACCGGAGTACAGAATGTCAGCCAGCGTGAAATTGATACTCTTACGGCTGTTATGGACAGTGATGATTATAGGGTAGCCGATGCGCAATTCGGTGGTTTAATGGAAACTGCCACTGCTAATATGCAAAGCTTAACCCGCCATTTACTTGTAGAAACTCAACAGAAATAATTCACGTTTTAGATGAGAATTCGTTTATCCGTTTATCACGATCGAGCTACGGATTTACGTGATGAACGTGTAACGTGATAAGCGTTTGTTTGTATGTCCGAACGTCCGCCACAATCTACCGGTGAACCCAAAAAACCATCTCAAAAAGATGTTGTTTTGGGTATAGCTGAACGCCGTTTCGAGGAATTCGCCGCGGCAATGGAAAAGACGATCAATAGTTATTTTGGCAGTAAAGAAATTAAATTCACTTGCAAACCGGGCGGCTGGTATATAGATTTGGAGAAAATCGAAGTAAACGCCGATCCAAAATTTTTTATTGAGCGCGGCTACTCTGAACCGGAGGCGCTTTTCGCTACTTTTCATGAGGCGGAACACTTCCGTGACATGATTCAAAATCCAGAAGAATATAAAAGGAATTTTGATTATTTCAAAACAAGAACAGATGTACATCCTACTTATCCCAAAGCTTTGGCGAGGTTGTACAACTGCATAGACGATGTACTAGTCAATAAAGTTGTCATGACGCGCTGGTCCGCCGGATCAAGAGTTAAATCCGCTTTATATCCCAAGCTTTTTCCCAGTTCCAATTTAAGTATAGCCGGCGATCCGCCTCAAGAACAGCCGTTTCACCGCCAATTCATGTACGCTCTATTGCGTGAGGCCATGCTCCCGGACGAAATCTGCGACGTCAGCCCTGAAGTGCGTGCTGAAATTGATACCTTCCAGGCCCGTCTTGGCCATGTAAAAACTTTAGATTTTTTAACCGCCGTTAACCCTAAGACTCAAGCTGCTCATAATGATGCCGAAGAAAGATATGGTTTTATGCGCTTTTCATTAGAACCTATCTTTGAAAAGCTTTATAGGTTGGACATCGAAAACAACCGCAATAAAAAAGAAGACAATAAACTCGGCAAGGGTGATGGAGATGATGCTGATTTTGGCGACGATCCGTTTGATGATGCCATCCCGGACCCAATGGATTCAGACGAGCTTTTTGACCAAGTAAAAAAAATCAATGATAAATTAAGCCAGAAAAAGGACGACGCGTTTAAAAAAGCCATGGGTGTTGAGAAAAAAGATTTCATAGCATATCAAAAGGATTTTAAAAAAATAGAGAAGTATATAGCTCAACTGTCTGAGGTTTTTGACCGTGTCATAGACCGCCGGAAAACTTATCGGCGCAAATTGCGTAAAAGAGTCAAAGAAGGGCCAATTCTTGATTCGCGTTTAGCGGCCACAGGTTATGCGGAAATCAGGGCCGGCAACGATGACCCAAGTATCATGCTGGATTATGAACGTGTTGAGCAAATGCGCAACATGCCTCAAGGCTTAGAATTTACCATCGTTTGCGATGGTTCTGGCTCTGTAACCACAAACGCGGCGCGCATGAGACTTGAGCGTCAATTGGCTGTATTGGCCATGGAGGCCTTTGCCGAATTCCGCAACCGCATAGAAAAAGAAAGGCGCAAAGGCGAGCGGATTGAGCTGGATGTTCAAACCGAAACACGAGTATTTGCAGATGATGACACGGTCGTCCACCCGCTTAGCAACAAATTCGATCATACGTCGCGTGTAAAGCTTCATAAAACTTTGCTGAGCTTACCGGGTGGGGCTAATAATGAAGCAAAGACTTTCGACGCCATCCGCCGTGAACAATTTGATCGCGTAAGATGCGAGCGCCTAGTCAACGGCAAACTGAAGAAAATCATAATCTTTTTAACAGATGGCGAGACAGATGTAAGCGCCATTCAAGCGAAAATGAGAGAATTATATAGGCTTGCCGGTGAAGGTCCTGACGGAAAAAGCAATCTTGTAATCGCGGGAATTGGCTTTGCAGATGGTAAAAAGGCTACTGAAACCTATGCGCCAAATGGCCACTATGCCAGATCTTTCGACGAAATCAACGACATCTTTGTAGAAATCGTAGAAAATGTGCTGGAAGACGTTTAAAAGGCAAAACATATTATCATTGAAAATTTCGATAAAATGTCCGAAATATTTAAAAATCCCTTCCGTCCCTCACAAGACTCCCCAGCCAACCTCACCGCCCTGGCCGAGCAAGGCTTTTTATCACCGGAAGACATCGCAA
>CAYOMV010000079.1:0-5230 GCA_964405175.1 uncultured Gammaproteobacteria bacterium
GCATGGCCGGCGAAAACAAAGCCACCGGACCTAAGTCCGGTGGTCGATTACTACCAGGATGTACCGGGATAAACTAAACAGGATGTACCAGGATTGATACCAGGATGTACCGGGGTGTTTAAAAAATTGGTTATTGTTATATTGATTATTGGTTATTACAAAAAAATCGCTAAGGCGATTTTTTTGTTGTGGTACATCAGCCGGGAATCGAACCCGGAACCTTGGGCTTAAGAGGCCCCTGCTCTAACCAATTGAGCTACTGATGCCGGATTTTGTTTGGCTTATATTAACGAAAATTATTATTTTAGTCAAGAAAAAACACGCTTCTTGAAAGCGTGCGAGGTCAGTAAACATCCGGCGGGATAAGTGATTTGGCTATTTTGGTGATGTTAAGCTCACCATAATGCTCCAACACGTCATCTATCAGCAAACGAACCAATAGTTGCTGATTCCGCAGTTCATAGGCTTGGCGTTCAAAGGGATCCATCAGATTGTTGGTTTTGTCGTAAAGCTTGAAGAGACGCAAATCCGGAGCTAATCGTCTTATCTCGTGCCAATTCGGGGAGCCGTTGGGGAAGGTCATGTTCCTGATGGCGGCGATCACTTCGGTAGGCAGGGTGTGAGGCAGGTTGCTATCCGTGTCTTCGTAAATATCATGGTAGAGAAGGGTAAGAGCCCCCTTTCGGCGTGTATTTTCGGTGAGGCGCTGTTCCGTGAGTATGGTTAGCGCGCACCAAACGGGATGAATGGCAAAAGGTGTTTTGCCGTCCCAGATACGTGTAGCGTTTTCAGGCTTTTTAGCGCTCAATGTGTGCTGGGTGATTACAACTTGTATGTGTTGTGAGAGTTCGAAACTGTCGACCGGCATAACCACTCCCGGTGTTTTGATATATAAGGCTTAACATTATCCAAATTCTGTGTCAAATGTTAGAGATATAATATTTTAAGACGCAAGATATTATTATTTTATAGCAAAGAAAAGATTTGATATTTACTTTTTACCCAGCCATGGCGAATACTGCGCTGTATCAAGCTTTGTGTGATAAAAAGTGTTATAATATCTTCATGTCAGGAGAAAATCCCTTTGTAAATAAAAAATTTGAGCCAAACGCTGAGCAAAGGGCTTTTCTTGAAGTTTTTGGTAAGCGTTTACAAGATATTGCTCGCACGGTTTCTGATGATTTCAATTTAAAAGTAGAGATGGGAGAAGCGGGGACAAAATTATGGTATTACGATGCTAAGGATAGCGTTGTGCGTTGGGATCCTGCGGAGGTTCTAGAGCGCCCTGAAGAAGAGTTGGATGTTTTGCGTGGAAGCATCGCTCATGAAGGTGGGCATGTAGCCATAACTCGCTTTTTTGACTTTGTTGATCCAAAAGTTTTGCACGAAGAACTTGGTTTGCATTCTGTCTTGATGTCTTGCGAAGAGCGCCCTACGGATCATGTTGTTAGAGTCAGGTTTCCGGGCGCCGGAACTTGGGTTGATGCCATGAGAGAGGCTTTACATCGGGAGGGCGGTGTAGAAGAAGAAAATGCTCATAAAATAGGAAAAATATCAAAGCTATCACAATTTAATAATTTGATAGTTTTTAAACCGCACATGAAGGAAGTTCCGGATTATTATGATGAGGACGTATTGAAATTGTATGAAGAGGCAAGCGGGATAATTGAAAGAATAGAAAATATACTCCCTCCTAAGGGAGCAAGCGAGCAAAGAGTTTTAGATGATTGCAAAGAAAGATTTAGAATAATATATAAAGAACTTTGGCCAAAGGTTAAAGAGTTGGTTAAGGATGATTTGGAAACTCAAAAACAAAATCAGTTATTGCAGCAAGAGATACAAAAAGCATTAAATGGGGAACAATCTCAGATTTCCGATGAAATATTGAAGGATGTTATCGATAAAATTTTGGAATTGTTACAAGATAAGGCCGAAAGTGAATCTCTGGAGGAAAAAGCTTTGGAGGAAGCGATAAAAAAGATGCATGAGGCGGGAGATGAATCGGGCGTGGAGATCGAAGCTAGCGAGGAAGATCTGGATGATTTGGACGAAGCTATAAATAAATTAAAGTCCAAAGTAGGACCAGATTCGGATTTTATTCCAATACCAATGGATGAACTTACTGACGAGCAAAAAGAGTTATTGAAACAATTGGAAGCTAAAATGTCTGAAGAGGCTAAAAAGAAATTACACGAAAAGGCTAAGAAGATTTTGGAAAAAATAGAGGACCGCGCTGTTAAAAAGCTTTCCGGTGCTCTGACTGAAAATATAGAAAATCACCAAGAAATAAGATTGCGAGAATCTTTAGGTGAAGAAGATGAGCTCTACACAGAACCTTGGGTGGAGGATCACTCAGAGGAAAGTAATGAACAGGGGGATGAGGGCAAGTTGGAAGGTGATGTAGTTAGTAATGATGAAGAGCGGGAAAGAAGAAGGCGAGAGGAGGAAGAGGAAGAAAATTTAAAAAAGCTTAGAAAACAGGCAGAGGAAAAGTTAGAAGAACTGGAAAATAATAAAAGCGAATATGACCGTGTTTATGAAGAGGTGAGGGAATATGATGAAGAGTTGTATTCTGTGCTTGAGGAACATTTTCATCCCACAAAGCAGAGTAAGGCAAAGTTAAAAATGGTTGGTTCCAGACTGAATCTGCCGGCAGTTTTTAAGTGGGAAGCGGCCAGAAAAGGCGGCGGTAAAAATATACCGGCACAGATTTTTGAGACTCTCACAACTCCCGAGGAATTGGATCATAGTGTAACTATTTTAGTAGATTTGTCAGGATCGATGCGAGGGAAAAAAATTGAGGAAACATTTAAAGGAGTTGTTTTGTTGACCGAGGTTTTGAATCGTTTAGGTGTTAAGCTGGAGGTTTTGGGTTTTCAGGATGAAATTGTTATCTTTAAAGATTTTGATGGGGATTTAACCAATGACGTCAGGAGAAAAATGAGTGGCATGCTTTATGAAGTAGAAAATACAAATCCAGGTGGACACAATAGAGCCTCTTTTAATGATGATGGCCCATCTTTAAAAGAAGCATCCGAAAGATTAACAAAAAATGGGTCAGCTAAAAATATTTTAATAGTATTGTCGGATGGTTTACCGGAAGGCTTAAGAAGCGGTGAAAGTGATTTGGTTGATGCTGTTGATTACATCATAAATAATACTGATCAAAGGTTGATTGGCGTAGGCTTAGGGCCCTACACAGAGCATGTAGAACAGTTTTATCCTGTCAGCGCTCCAAATTTACAAGTTGATAAGATACCCGAACAATTAGGTGCACTTATAGAATTGGTTATGACTAATCCGGAGGCTTTGTTTGCAAAGCAACAAAATATGAGAAATAAAAAATCAGAGGAAAAAAGACGCAGGCGATAAAATGTGAATAAAATGATAGATTCTGTTATAATGTATTTAATATGAATCATGAGTCAGCGCAAAATTTAGAATCATTTTTGCAAGATATATCCGACTTATCATCAGAATCAATGGTGATGATGAGTTGTGTTTATTTTCCGGAAGAGGAAAGGGAATTAGTTAAAGAATTTTTTGAAAAAGAGCATATCGCTTTGATTGATGTTAAAGCAGATGATCATCCGGGTGTTTATTTGAAACAAATTATAAATGCGATAGATAGAAAATATTTAGTCGCACTTAATATTTATGATTTTGCTCCGGATTTTTTGAGTACGTTAAAATATATTGGATACGGCAGATTAGAGGTTAGGTTGGCGGGGGAGGAGCCAAAGGTTCTGAATTTGGTGGACGAAAAGGCAAAATTTGTTTGTCTTGTTAATGATAAAGATTACGTCGAGAAAGACTTGGCGGGTTTGTTCGGAATGTTTTGCAGAATAGAATCTTAAAAATAATTTTTTAATAAAGATATAACCGCCTGTGTTTCAGGCGGTTTAGATTTAACTATGAACCATTTTATGGTTCCTCCGTGTACCTTTACGGCACTGTTCGGGGCGCGGGTCACATCGGTCAATGCTGCGCGCACTTGTGGTTTGTGGTTTACGATTGGAATCTTTTCTCCTTATTTTTGTTGGGGCTTAGAATGTGTTGACCGACACTTCTAAGCAAGTTTAGACCACTATGTTTGTATCTTACATTTTAATCTCCATACCGGTATGCCGGTGGTTTTAATGCGTGTTTTTACCCATGAGTGCAGGGCTCGAACCTGCGATCTCTTCGTTTATACGAAGCGCGCTAGCCAACGGCGCCAACTCATAAGCTTGTCCTACAGCCTTCATAAAGAAACAAACACGGGTTTCTTTATGCGTTCTACTTCTCTGTTGAGTCTTGTGAGGTATGGCTAACCCCAATGCCGGCATGGCTAGCCTGGCAATCGGACTTTCCCTAACAAGGTACGATCCGACAAGGGTCTCTAGAGAGCTTTCTCTCTAAAGGCAAACTTTCACGCGTTGTGAAAGTTCACCTAAACAGATGATAGACGTCGAATCCCAAAAACAATTCGTGCGGGGAAACGACAGCTTTTGGACTCCTAGAATCCTTTCAATGTACTCATAAAGGCCAGGTCACGTCGACCTCCTTTCTTGACGACTAAATATATCATATAATGAGGATTTTGTCAAGGGGTTGATTGACAGAAAGTAAAGAAATATAAAAAAAACCCCTCGGAGCGCGAGGGGTTTAGTAGCGTTTTCTCTGTCTCTGTCTGGACTAGTTTTGGGGCCGTGGCTAGGCCGTACCAAGCGTTCGTATGGCTAACGAAACTTGGACCTCTGCTAATCCTCTCCGAACCTTTTTTCGAACCGTATCTTTTTTTCGAACGCAGCTTTTTTTCAATCCGTAGCTTTTTAGCAGTAGCTTTTTCGAACCGTCTCTTCTGTCTCTATCTTTTTAGCTCTATCGCTATCACTGGGACGAATCGGTCTCGGTTTCTCAATCTCAGTCCAGTCACAGTTACTGATTTTTTTTGCGAACTAATAGTTACTATGACGATAATATATCACAAAATGAGGATTTTGTCAAGGGATTGGGGGTGATTTGCTTTATTTTTAGAAAAAAATAGCCCTAACCATAATGGTTAGGGGAAGGTTGGAGAGAGAATTTCGGCTGGGTGGTATGGCTAACCACCCAGCCGAGGCCTGTACTTTTGGCTATAGTACAATCGCGATTGGTTATATTACTACATAAATATAAAAAAATGTCAATATTGTGTACGTGCCCACCTATCTTTGCACTCCTTGCTTGATTCTTGGTTTAGAATATA
>CAYOMV010000080.1:0-4131 GCA_964405175.1 uncultured Gammaproteobacteria bacterium
AACCGGCATGAAGCCAAAGTCGTAGGCTTGCCGTTTTTGCTGGTCACTAAGCGTTTCATACGCTTTGGTTATCAAGCGGAAAGCCTCGGCGCCTTCGGGGCCGGCGTGATCCGGGTGACATTCGCGCGCTTTCTTTTGATAGGCACGCTTAATTTGCCGGATGTCCGCGTCGCGCGGAATACCGAGCAATGCGTAATAATCGACATCCGCCATTTTTTAACCTCTCGAGTTGTAATGTTCGATTGCTTAATTTAGCAAAATTTTTTGCGTTTGTCAATATTACCATAAAAAGCCAAACTACGATTTTATTATAAACAAAAAATCGCTAATTGAAGCGATTTTTTGGTGCACATAAGCGGCGTTTTGTTTATCTTTTATTGATAGTTTTGTAACCCGTCCAAGTGCGGTTGCCTAGATCATCATATAGATTGGCGCCGTAGCTTACGGTTTCGGTTGTATAGGGGCCACCCGTAAAACCGCAGTAACCGGTGTTGTTGCAGGTTTTAACTATTCTAGCGTTAACCAAGATTTCGATCTTGTTGATTCCGTTGGCGTCCGATCCATTAGCGGTAAATGTTATTTGATCAGAGGAGGAGTATCCGCTGTCGCGGTTGGACGTAATGGTTAGGTTGCCCTGTGTATTATTTTGATTGTTGTTATTGTCGTAGTAATCGATGAAAACGTTTTTAGACTCAGTTTGAGTGGAGCGTCCGTTGTAATCGTAAGCGCGGGCATAGATGCTGATGTTGCGCCCGGAGGCGTAATCTCCGCCGTATATATCGGCTTGGCATTCTTGATTGCCGTATGAACGGTTGAAACTACAGGTTTTCTTTAAGTTTCCATTCGCGTAGATTTCGATTTTTTGCAAACCGTCATCAGCGGCGGCGCCGATATTTACGTTTAGTGTTTCGTTTCTGCTTAGAGTGCCGTCTGATGGGTTTAACCACATCCAGGCGTAGACGTTGTTGGAGTTATTATTATCACCAGTGCTGTTGCGGTAGATATATTGCGTGCCGGTTATATCGGTGCGGCCATAGTAATCGGTGGCGCGGGCGTAGATGTTTATTGTGGAATTCGCGTTGTAATTACTTCCGTAGATTGTGACTTCGCAGTTTTGGTTGCCGTAAACACGGCTGTAGTTGCAAGTCTTGATTAGATTGCCATTCGCGTAGATTTCGATTTTTTGCAAACCATCATCCGCGCTGGCGCTGGCTTTAATGGTTTTAGATTCGTTGTATTCAAGATTGCTATCAGATGGCGAGTACCAGATCCACGCGTAAACATCATCACCGCCGGTGTTTGTTCCGCCTTCTTCCACATTAAAGCTAACCGAACCGGACCAGTTTTGATAACCGTCGCGGTCTGTGGCGCGAACTTTTAGAGTTACGCTTTGGCCGGCGTTAAAAGTGTTTCCGTAGATTGTTTTTGTGCAGGCTTGATTTCCGTATGCGGCACTGTAGTTACAAGTACCGATAATATTGCCATTGGCAAAAAGCTCTAATTTATCCAGACCGCGATTAGCGTTGCCGTAGAATTTGATATTTCTCGATTCATTGCGGCCTAATGTGGATTTGCTAACAGAGCCATCGAACCAAGCGGCCACGGAGCTGTCGTAACGGCCGTTGTCGTAATCGTAGTCGTAATCGTAATAACCGTTGCGATAGATATATTGGGCATTGGTTTGAATCTGGCGGCCGTAATTGTCGTAGGCTTTGGCGTATACTTTTAGTTTATCGTAGCTGGAGTATTGGTTGTTATAAACCGTGTAATAGCAGTTTTGCTCGCCGTAAACGGTGTTGAACGAACAGCTTCGTTTTAAGTTGTCGTTGACGTAGATTTCCAGTTTTTTAAGGCCGTCTTCGGCGTTTGCATGGGCTTTTATGGTTTTGTAATCATCGCCGTACATGCTTGTACCCGATGGCTCAAAGTCGAACCAGACTGAGAGGCGATCATTACTATTGTAATAATTGTTATTGTTGTTGTAGTTATCAACCGGTACGTAATATTCACCCAACCATGTCCAAGCTTCGTGTCCTTGGTTATCGATTACACGGCCGTTAAAAGCCAGAGCACTGCCTTTGGTGTAATTACTGCCGTAAATCGTATGGGAGCAGGACGTGCTTTGGCAGGTTTTTACGATATTGCCGTTTAGCCATAGCTCGATACGGTTGATTCCGTTTGGAGAACCGCCGGTGATGTTTATATTGGATGACTGGCTATGATAAAGCTCGTGCTTGTTATGCGAGACACTTATGGAAGCCCAGACATTATTTTGAGTATTTACAACAGGCGTGGTGGGCGGGTTATAACCGGTGCCTTCATCAACTCTGACGAGCTTGGCGGTAAGAGGTGAAGTTGGATTTGGATTGCCCATCTGCGACACGGCGCCGCCCAACATGAATGTACCATTGCCGTTGCCGGAGATGGTTGTAAAATAATCACGGGTTTCGCCATAATAATCCACGTTGCCATTATCCAATCTGTAAAGATTTTTATCGGAAACTATCATCCATGATTTTCCGTTATTACCCACAAGCGCGTTGTTGAATTTTAGATCATCCCATTTTTGCTGTTGATTGTTATATGGAGTGTAGTAGAAAACTTCAGTGACAGCAGAATTTTCGTAAGAAAAAATCTGCTTGTAGTTCATGCGGTAGCTTCCGTCTGTTAAAATTAACGCTTGAGATCCGTTGGAAACCAATTTATACAAATAAGTGCCGTGGATGCGTTTAATTTCAGTAAAGTTCCTGTCGTTTAAAACATAAAAACGAATTTGGTTGCTGCCGGGCGTGTTGGTTAATTCATTTGTTTGCAGTAACACCAACCATCTGTTTTTAACAGGGACGATGGAAACGCCGCCGGGTGTTTTGCCGTGGTTGGTTTGATAAATAGTTGTATTTAGCAAGTTATTTCTAATATCCGATGGAAGCGCGATGCTAACAAAATTATTTGTTGATTGCGTCCAGCGATAAAGTTTGCCTTGCGTGGAAACGATCATCCAAATACCGTCTTTACCATTGATCGAAGAGATGGCTTCGTTTGAGGCCATGTTGCTTTGCCATGTGTAGGCAGGGTAGCCCCAGGTACCATCTTTGTAAGTGAGTGCTTCAAAGTTTTTATTTGCTGAAACCACATTTTTTAAAAACATGATTGTGTGACCGTCGGTGACGATGTCGTCTACGCGGTTTAAGCCCGCATTGCGGACTTCAGCGGTGATATCTTCCATCACGGCGCCGTCGGTTTTCCAGACGTGGCCGCCCGTGTAGAGCTCTTGGCCGTCGGTTAAATACCAATAAGGGTGGGCATAGGCGCTAGCCCAAACCGGGCGGTTCTCACGAGCGCCCAAGTTTTCGGAAATATCCGCCCATTGCCAAGGGCCTGTTGCGGCCGAGGCGGCGGAGACTGCGGCTACCAAACCCAAGGCAAGCATTACCATAAGGGTGATAGCGACAAGTAAACGATTATATAAATGTGTCATATTTTGGCTAAATTTAGCTAAATTTTATTGAGTAAAAATTAATCTCTTTATATTTGAGCACGAACAGATTAATGCGTCAATATAGCAAAAATTTCGGGATTTGTCAATCCCTAAATTTAATTACCAATTACACCCCTACGCTCAAAGAGCTTCGGGGCGCAGGCCAAATACCAATTACCAATGTTGGTGTCGCTAGTACGAATTTATACAAATCTCCCCGCCCCCTTTGCTAAAGGGGAATTAAATCGCCTTAAACGCAATAAAGGGGGATTTGTTCTAAAGCTCCAAGCCACTCATGAACTTTCGCGGGATGGCAAAGGATTGTGTCGGGTGGTGAGGTTTTGGTTAAAGCGCCTGCGGTTGAGGCGATTATTGGTGTGTTAAATTGTTTAGCTTCGTGAAGGGGTAAGCCAAAGCCTTCGTACCAAGAAGGGTATAGAAGTGCCGATGCATTTTGGTAGAGCCAAATCAGTTCCTCGTTGCCGACAAAGCCCGGGGCTTGGATGCGGGCTACGTTGAGTTCCTCGGATCGAAAGGATACTTTGCCGCCGAGTACAACAGGGGTGAGGTATTGTTGAGGATTTTGCAGATTAAAATGGGAGATAGCTTTTAGAGCAGTTTTGATATTTTTGCGTGGATCGGAGCCGCCGAGC
>CAYOMV010000080.1:4141-5173 GCA_964405175.1 uncultured Gammaproteobacteria bacterium
GCCGAGCAGTAAGATAAAGCGGGTTGCTGTTTTCGGAAGCCAAGAGGGACGAGTTTGGACTTGGGTATTGGGGGCTGGGAATTGGGGGTTGAAATTAAAAATTTTACATTGGTTATCCGGTAAATTAAAAAGTTTACATACATCGGACTTGGTTTGGTTGCTTACGCAATGAATTTGGTCCGCGTTTTTAATGCGGCGCGGGGCATGGACAAATTTATGCCAGAGCCTTCTTTTTAAATTGAACCACTTAGGCTCAATTAAAAAAGAAAGGTCATGTACCAAAATGTGATAGGGGCGGTAGAGGGCTCCGGTGTAGGCGAGATTGGGGAGAAGCAGGAGGTCGACCGGTTTTTTTAGTTTTTTTTCGGCTGTAAGAATTAGTGAAAAAATGTTGAGATGGCAAAAAAGAGTCCAGAGTTTGTTGGGAATTTTAATGTAGAGATATTGGAAATTGTTTTTTTCACAAAATTCTTTCACCTGAGTTGATGGCTTTGTCCCGGTTGTAACACATACGCACTCTTTCGGATTTAGAGTTTTAGTTTGATCCAAAATCCAGAGTTTGGCGACTCGGCCGATTCCTCCGCAGGTTGAATCGGCGATGGACCGCGCGTCAATTAAGGTAAGGGGCATAAACATCTTCGATCTGAGCCAACTCTTCTTCGATGGGATCTTCCAGATTTAAAGCGGAGGCAATCGATTGGAGCAACTTTTTTTCAAAATTTTGATGGCTGAAGTTTTCGGCAAAGTTGCGAATTTCTTTGGAATCAAAATCATTTTGGTTGTGGCGGATTACCGCGTCTCCGATATCTTCCCAAGTTTGGCGGTCGATAAATTGTCCGGTTTTTCCGGGGAGTACGGTTTCCGCGGCGCCGCCAACTCCATAAGCAATAACAGGGCGGCCGGCGGACATGGCTTCGATTGCGGTGATGCCAAAGTCTTCCACTTGCGGATTTATAAAGCCGATCGCACGACGGTAGAGGCGTACTTTTTCTTCGTCTGAAACGTTGCCCACGAATTTTGTGCGCTTACCGG
>CAYOMV010000081.1:0-5091 GCA_964405175.1 uncultured Gammaproteobacteria bacterium
AATCATCGTTAATTGTTAATCTGTGCCACGGGCGCATCCGCCTTTGGCGGACGTAATCGTAAATTATGTTACATGTCTACACAGGAGATGGTAAAGGCAAAACCACAGCAGCTCTGGGAGTTTTATTGCGCGCGGTTGGAGCGGGGAAGCGCGTGGCTTGGGTCGCATTCGACAAAGGCGGTGATGATTACAACGAACGAATTGCAATCCGCGAAAGATTGCCCGAAGTCGACTTTCACGCCACAGGGCTAAACCGCATCGACGAAAACGGCAAATTTCGTTTTGGCGTCACAGACGAAGACAAGCAAGAAGGGGAGAGAGGCCTTCAAATCGCCCGCGAGCTATTTACGGCCGCCTCCCACGACCTAATCATCTTAGACGAGATAAACTCCAGCACCGCGCTCGGAATCATTAACGAAGCAGACGTCTTAAACCTCCTCAACCTAAAACCCGTCAGTCTCGAGCTCATTTTGACCGGCAGAAACGCCCCGCAATCCTTTCAGGACATTTGTGACCTAATGACCGAAACGAAGCTCCACAAGCACTATTTTTACCACGGAACCAAGGCGAGGCCGGGGATAGATTACTAGCACAACCCTAAATCCCTTATCAGGGACTTGTAAACTTGTTATCTGGTTTTTCTAGCCCCCTGATAAGGGGGTATGGGGGTTGAGCTAAATAATCAGTAGCTCAGTAGCTTAGTATTTGATCATTGGTTATTCTCTTGCTAATATTTTTGCAAATGAAAATCTACATTCCGGTGTTAGCACTTCAGAGCGAGCCGCTTTCCGCGCTTAGTTTAGCGGCTTTTATTTTATTGGGAATATCCATCCTGGGATTCGTATTCTTTTGGATTTGGGCCATAATCCACGCCTACCGCACCCCGGGCGCTCCATTTGGCCAAAAACTGTTTTGGTCCATAGCTATACTCATAAACCCAACCGCTACCGTCTGGTATTGGTGCGTATGGCAACGCTGGGCATTTTGGACTCTTTTTACGCCCTTAAGCGGCATCTTCATCGCCCTGCCTTTCGTCGTTAGATCATTGATGACCAAAGCCGACGCCACACTGCTTACAAACACTCTTTTTGCATTGGGGAGTAACGCTTTAGT
Organism: uncultured Gammaproteobacteria bacterium; assembly: GCA_964405175.1. Lineage (GTDB taxonomy): Bacteria > Patescibacteriota > Patescibacteriia > 2-12-FULL-60-25 > 2-12-FULL-60-25 > MWCR01. The sequence continues at coordinate 1,114 of CAYOMV010000081.1, forward strand.
TATCTTTTTTGCAATCTTGTTAATTTTCCCGCTTATTCTCCGCCTGATCACAATTTTGCATTTAACTAAAAGCCGAGAAATTTCGGCCATGGAAAAAAACGACTGGGTAGTCACAATAGCTCTCCCCAATATTGGCTACGGCATAGCGCTTTTCTACGCCGTGCGCAACCTTCGCTCATGGGCATTCGCCGGTTTGGGTTGGATGATCATTATAGTCATTGTGGGCAAAATCATGCTCATGAACCTGGCCCCGGTCGTCATCCCCGCCGGCGAAGAAAAACGCGAAGAATACAAACAAAACACACATCAACTACTAATAGATGATCGAAACACTCACAATTGCTTACAAACAACCTGAAAGAAATTGATTACAAACATTCACAATTATTCTCATTTACTTACAAACAAATGACTGTGAGAAATTGAGAAAAATTGAGAGTAATTGTGAGCAATTGAGTGTAATTTCTTACAAACATTCACATTTATTCTCAATTATTTACAAATTAATCTCATTTTTTTTCAAAACAAGCAGTTCCGGTATATAAATGTATCATCAGAACGGATAATCACAAGGATTATCCCTACAAAAATGCAAATGGCAAGAAATTGATTACAAACATTCACATGTATTCTCAATTACTTAACAAAAAACTAACTGAGAGCAATTGAGAGAAATTGAAAGTAATTGTGAGTAATTGATTATTGGTCTTCGACTCCGAGGTCGCTCAGACTCGAGGAGAACTTGATGATTGGTTATTACAATATGTTATTCCTCCTCCGTAAAATCCGTTAATTTCAAAGTCTCACGCTCTGATTGCAAAACCAAATCTTCCAGCTCTTCCAATTCCTCGAGAGCGTCTTTTTCTAAATCTTTATAACTATCCTCTTCATCCTCGTCCTCCTCGTCATCTTCTTCATCCTCATCTTCCGCCAAATCATCTTCAAGATCCAGCTCATCATCCTCGAGCTCATCTTCTTCATCATCATCTAATACATGCATTCCGGGAGTAAGAATATCTTCTTCCTCTTCTTCGTATCCTTGAGGGTCCCAGTCGTCTGCAGGGCCTATTGTAAATGGAAGTGTAACCATAATTTTTTTGTAAGCTTAGACTTTTTTTAGTGTTTCTTTAACGTTTCGGCAAACATAACAAATGTGTTTTTTTAGGGCAAGTGGATAACCTTCGCTCATCGAGCCAAGCTCGATTTCGCTAAATGACCAATTAATAATTAACGATTAACAATGCTGATAAACCCATCGGAAATACAACCCCGATTGATAGATTTAAACTTGACGAACTTGATGGACTTGATGGACTTTAAGCTTGATAGACTTTTAACTATTAGTGTAAGATAAGTTACCTATGGACATCACAACCATCCTTTTAATCGCACTCATTGTTATCCTTATCGCGGGTTTCGCGGTGGTATTTTGGAAGATTATGACACTCGAAAAGCAGTCCGCGGCGCCCGATGATTCCAAAACCTTGCTTTTGATGCAGCAACAATTATCCCAGATACAACAAGAAGTCAATACCCGCCTGGGAGAGACTCACAACGCCTTCCGTAGCCAGCATAAAGACGTAACAAACACCGTAAAAGAAGTGGCGGAACGCATGGCCAAAGTGGAAGAAGTATCCCGCCAAGTTTTAAGTGAAACCTCTGAATTGCAAAAACTCCAACAAATCTTAAAAAACCCCAAACAAAGGGGGGTTCTGGGCGAATATTTTTTGGAAACCCTCCTAAAAAACATCCTTCCTCCGGAAAATTTTCAAATGCAATATCGCTTTCAGGATGGCGAAATCGTTGATGCCGCGGTTTTTGTTAAAGACAAAATAGTGCCGATCGATTCCAAATTCAGTTTGGAAAACTACAATCGCTGGGCCGAATGCGCGGACACGGCCGAGCGCCTGCAACTAGAAAAAGTGTTTGTAAACGATCTGAAAAAACGCGTACAAGAAACTTCCAAATATATCCGGCCAAAAGAAAACACCATGGATTTTGCCTTCATGTTTATTCCTCACGAAGCTATTTATTTTGATTTGTTAAATAATAAAATCGGAGAAGGGGAGGATGCGGAAAACATCATTCACCGTGCGGCCGCCAAATACCATGTCCTTATCGTCTCGCCAACATCATTCCTGGCTTACCTGCAAACCGTCCTACAGGGTCTGCGTGCTTTGCAAATCGAAGAGCAAGCCAAGGAGATAATCAAGCGGGTAGGGGAGCTGGGCCGCCATTTGGGCAAGTACGATTCTCACATGCAAAGTTTGGGTAAAAATTTAGGCACAGCGGTAAACCAATTCAACTTAAGCTACAAAGAATTCACCAAAATCGACAAAGACGTCTTGCGCATCACCGGCACATCCAATTCCATCGAAGCGCAACAGATTCTGGAAACAGCGTCTATCGAAACCGAAGACTAATACCGCATCGACGCAATCGAGTCATAACAAAAATGAAGTTTCAGCAAAAGACAATTATAAAGATCTTTGCGGGAGCTGTAATCGCCTCGGCCATTTTTATTATCTCTGTCATAATCCACGTACGTACCGCAAATTTGAATAAAATATACAGCACAGAAAACGCCCCATCAGCAGACGCAATCATCATCCTGGGCGCGTCGTTAAAACCCGACGGCAACCCGTCCGACGCCTTAAACGACAGGCTCATTGTGGGCGCCGATCTATTCAAGCAGGGAAAAGCCGGCAAACTGATAGTCTCGGGAGACGACGGCCAAAACCGTACCGATGAAGTGAGTGTCATGAAGCAAAAGCTCTTGGAGCTGGGAGTACCGGAAGACTCGATTATCAAAGACGACCACGGCTATCGCACCTACGAAAGCTGTAAGCGCGCCAAAAATGTTTTCAACATAGACTCGGCAATTTTAGTAACCCAAAAATTCCACCTTGTACGCGCGCTCTACGTCTGCAATGAACTTGACGTGAATTCGGTTGGCGTCGCGTCTGATCTGCAAAGCTATCAAAAAATCAATCAATTTATCATCCGCGACTGGCTGGCCAGCTTTAAAGCCTGGATAGACCTGAACCTGCTCGAACCAAAACCTCCGGTTTTGTTCAGCTAAAAACTATACCCGTATGTCATTAACAAACTTAAAAGCCGAATTAAGAAAAAACGCCAACCCGGTTAAAGCTAAAATTTTAAGCCGTTTTTTTAAGACCAAAAAAGGCGAATATGGCGAGGGTGATATCTTTTATGGCATAACTGTCCCAATCCAGCGCAAAATCGCCAAAAACTACCAAAATTTACCTCTGGCAGATCTAATCAAACTCCTACACAGCAAAATCCACGAAGAACGCTTTACGACTCTCGTGCTCATGGTCAACTTATACAAACAAGGAAATGATGACCTGAAATCTGAAATTTATAATCTATACCTCGCTAACAGCAAATGGATCAACAACTGGGACTTGGTCGACACCTCAACTCCGCAAATAGTCGGTGATTACTTATACAACTTCGGTGATATCAAAGTCCTCGACAAACTCGCCAAATCAAATCTGCTCTGGGATCGCCGAATCGCCATGCTAGCAACCTTCACGTTCATCCGCAAAGGCGATAATAACCCCGCATTCAAAATCGCCAAGCTCTTACTAAACGACAAACACGACCTAATCCACAAAGCCGTAGGCTGGATGCTGCGTGAAGCAGGGAAGAGGGATTTAAAGTCACTCAAAGACTTTTTAGATAAAAACGCATCAATCATGCCCCGTACAGCTCTTCGGTACGCAATCGAAAAACTCCCCAGAGGAGAACGGGATCGATACCTGACTAACTCTAACGTCTAATGACAAGCTACTAGCTACTAGAGGCTAGAAGCTAGAAGCTAGAAGCTAGAGGCTAGAGGCTACATAGCAACACAGTTTTGTAGGGGCGAACCTTGTGTTCGCCCGTCCTGTTATCCTGGTTTTACCCTCTAAATCTCCCTATTAGGGAGACTTGTAAACTATGTAAACAAGC
>CAYOMV010000082.1:0-2801 GCA_964405175.1 uncultured Gammaproteobacteria bacterium
CGGCCTAATAGCCTCCGGAACCTCGCCCGACGACTCTCTCGTTGAAATCGTAGAATGGAAAGACCACCCATTTTTCGTCGCCTCCCAATTCCACCCCGAATTCCTCTCCCGCCCCTTTGCCCCGCATCCGCTTTTCCTGGGATTTATCAAAGCGGCTTTGGGTTAAAATTAGAATATTCCCGACATCTTTAGGAGCGAACCTCGTGTTCGCCCGACGCTTTGTGAGCAGAACGGGTGAACACAAGGTTCGCCCCTACTTATTTGTTTTTAGTGATGTTCAACAAGCCCCTGATAAGGCAAAGCTCAGCTTAGCTGTGGGTTTGGGGTTGCGTTAAAAAAACGAGCTTTCGCTCGTTTTTTGCTTACTTGGTTTTTTCTGCCGGGACTACGTTTGCTACCTTGGTCCATCGGCGTCCGCCTGAAAATTTTGTTACGTGTTTTTCGGTAAACTTAACCACTCCGTCTGCCACGGCATAAAGTGTATCGTCCTTGCCCATGCGCACATTTTGGCCCGGGCGGATTTTGCTTCCGCGCTGACGGACGATGATGTTGCCGATCTTTACTTTTTCACCGGCATATTTTTTTGTACCAAGGCGCTGCCCTTGTGAATCGCGGCCTAACTTTGTAGAACCGCCAGCTTTAATATGAGCCATAAACTTTACGTCGAATGTCGAACGTCGAATGTCGAACGTCGCTAGTTTTAGACTTTAGACGTTAGACGTTAAACGTTTGACGTGTATTAGTGTGCGTATATTAAGCCAAAATCAGGGGCTTGTCAAGCTTGGTTTGTGAGGATATAGTTTATAGCGATGAATGATAAAAAAGAACAATTTTATAGCCAAGTTGAGCGAATTTTAGAAGAATTACGCCAGCCTTTGGTTTTGCATGGCGGCAATGTGGAATTGGTAAGCGCAAACGAAGATTCGGGTATTGTGGAAGTGCGTTTGCATGGCGCCTGCGTTGGCTGCCCTATGGCTGAAATAACTTTAAAAGGAGGAATAGAAGCCGAATTAAAGGAAAGATTGCCTAAAGTTAAAGAAGTTGTAGCCGTGCAATAATATGCTTCTGGATGAATGGCGCTTTAGTTCCAGATTGGCATGGGAAAATCCGGCTATGCGCTGGTTGGCATTATCTACTCTAGTCATCTTAATTGCTTCCAGCATATATGCCGGAATCAGGCTTTTTAGCCTGTCATTTGCGTCCGGTTTTGTGGTTACACATTACACGGTTTATCTGGGTATCGACCAAGTACTGCCTTCGATTTGGTTGTTGCCTATTTTAATCGTGCCAGTTGTTTTAATTTCTGGTACTATTGCTGTAGGATATTATAACTTCAGGCAAGATGGTTTATCGGGCTACGGCCTTCTCGCCCTAAGCTCCGCGTCCACTATTATCTGGATAATCCAACTTTTTCATCTAATCAAAATAAACATCTAAATTCACCGTCTAACGTCTAACGTCCAGAACGGGGGACATTCGACATTCTGCGCAAAGGCGCATCCGCAGTAGGCGGAGACGTTCAACGTTCCGACATTCAAAATTATTATGGATATCATCACTTGGGAAGTAATTCGCATTATTGTGCTCGCGTTCGCGTGCTTTTTAGTTGCGTTTATATCCACTCCAACGGTTGTTAAACTCTTGCGAAAATACAAGATGGGCAAAAATATCCGGGATGCCAAAGCCGCCCCGGTGATGAATAAAATTCATGCCGGCAAACAGGGCACTCCCAGTATGGGCGGTATAGTAATCTGGGGTTCGGTGCTCTTGGTTGTTGGTTCTCTCTGGCTGATTTGTTCGATATGGAATGTGGAGCCATGGTGTTCTTGGAATATCCTGTCCCGCAGCCAAACTTTCGTTCCATTTGGAGCCATGATAGCGGCCGCACTTATCGGTCTTTTAGACGACTACCTAAATGTCCGCAAGATCGGCCCCAAGGGGGGTGGCTTGCGCGTGCGCCATCGCCTGATTGCCTACACATCTATCGCGGCCATTTGCGCTTGGTGGTTCTACGACAAACTGGAATGGAGTTCTATCCATATACCATTTAACGGCAATCTCGAACTTTCCTGGCTCTATATCCCATTTTTCATCTTTGTCATAGTCGCGACTCAACACTCGGTCAATCTCACCGACGGTTTAGATGGTTTGGCCGGAGGCACTCTTATGGCCGCTTTTGGCGCTTTTGGCGCAATATCTTTCATGCAGGGTCGCACCGATATCGCGGCTTTATGCGCGGCCATTATCGGAGCTTTGCTTGCCTTTTTGTGGCACAATATAAACCCGGCCGAATTCTTCATGGGGGACACGGGCGCCATGGCCTTGGGCACGGCACTTGGCATTATCGCCATGCTAAGCAATCAGTCTCTTTTATTGCCAATTATCGGTATCATCTTTGTTGTGGAATCCGGTTCGGTTATAGTTCAGTTAACTTCTAAAAAAATTAGAAAAGGCAAGAAAATTTTTCAAAGCACTCCCATCCACCACCACTTCGAAGCCAAAGGCTGGGGTGAACCCCGAATTGTCATGAGATTCTGGATTATATCTTTTATTTTTGCAGTACTCGGAGTATTGATCCACATGATAGATAAATAATATGCGGCGCAAAACAGGCTCAATCGATAAAGGTTTTCTATACAGCTTGATTGCGCTTGTTGGATTTGGGTTACTCATGCTTTTATCAGCCAGCGGGCCGATCGGTTACCAAAAATTTGATGATGTTTTGTATTTTTTTAAGCATCAATTGATTTACGGTTTGGTTCCCGGCTTAATACTCTTTATCGCTTTTGCCAAGATAGACT
>CAYOMV010000082.1:2811-5065 GCA_964405175.1 uncultured Gammaproteobacteria bacterium
GGCGCTTATTGGCTCCATCATATTGCTCCTGATGGTATACATCCCGGGTATCGGTATGCGTTATGGCGGTTCCGGTCGTTGGGTGGATTTGGGGCTGTTCACTTTTCAGCCGTCTGAATTTGTTAAAATCGGTTTTCTCATTTACGTGGCCGCTTGGCTCGAAAGCCGTACAAAAAATCAAGAGGCTCATGACCTGCAAAAAGGTTTGATCCCTTTTCTGTTGTCGCTTGCCGCTATTATGATTTTGCTGATCTTCCAGCCCAATACAGGATCAATGGTGGTGATTGCCGGCGCGGCTCTAACCGCTTATTTCATATCAGGAGCCCCGCTGATCTACTTTTTCGGTATTGGAGCGGCCGGAGCGGCATTATTTTGGATTCTCATTAAAACCACGCCGTATCGCGCCCAACGCGTGCTCACGTTTTTGCATCCCGAACTGGACCCTCAGGGTATTGGCTATCACATAAATCAAGCTTTTCTCGCTATCGGTTCAGGCGGGCTTTTTGGGCTTAGATACGGCCACTCACGGCAAAAACTTCTTTATCTGCCCGAAGTCGCGGGTGATTCCATCTTTGCGGTTGTTGCCGAAGAAATGGGCTTCTTCATGACTGTCTTGTTTTTAGCGCTCTTAGGCTTTTTTGTTTACAAATGTTTTGATATCGCCAAGCGCGCCGCCGACCCGTTTGGCAGATATTTGGCAGTGGGAATCGGAGCATGGATACTAATCCAAAGCTCGCTAAACATCGCATCCATGCTTGGACTTGTGCCCATCACAGGCGTTACTTTGCCTTTTTTAAGCTATGGCAGTTCGGCTTTTGTTGCCCTTGCTATCGCTTGTGGTATTATGGCATCAATAAGCAAAGGCACTAAATTATGGCAAGATTAATAGCCTTAACCGGAGGGGGTACCATGGGCCCAACCGCCCCTCTTTTAGCTTTACATCAATATTGGAGCAAAAAGTACCCGGCCGACAAATTTATTTGGATAGGCACAGCGGAAGGTCCGGAACGCGCGCCCGTGGAAGCACGAGGGATCCCTTTTCTTGCATTGCCCAGCGCCAAAATTCCTCGCTATCTGTCTGTAAAGCTTTTAACCTGGCCTTATGATTATTGGTTGGCAAAAAAAGCCGCTCAAATAATCATCAGCGACAACAAGCCCGATATTGTTATCGGAGCCGGCGGATTTACACAAGTCCCGTTAATCCGAGCCGCCTCCCAAGCCGGAATACCATGCCTTGTGCATCAACTCGATTTTCAGCCCGGTCTTTCAAATCTCGCCGTGCAAAAACATTGCCAAGCCATTACCACCAGTTTTACCTATCAAGTCAACAAATTCCCCAAGTGCCGCAATGTAAAACATATCGCCACACCCAGCCGTTTTGCCGACGCTACCGTTCCGGAAATCCATATCGCCAAAGCTCATTTTGGTTTTGACGATCAAAAACCGGTCATCCTCATTGTCGGCGGCGGCACCGGCGCGCGCGCTTTAAACCAAGTGATTGAGTCAAACTTGCCAAAATGGTTGGAGATCTCCCAAATCCTCCACCTAACCGGCAAGAACCGCAGCTCAAACCCGTCCGAAGCTCCGGGCTACAAACGCTTCGAATTTTTAGACCGCGACGACCTCCTCCAAGCATACGCCTCGACCGACATAGTAATCTCCCGCGCCGGCATGGGCGGCATCACAGACCTCGCCGCTTTATCAAAACCAACCATCCTCGTCCCAATTAAAGATTCTCACCAAGAAAAAAACTCGCGCCACCTGCCAATTGCCACAATCGAAGTCAAAGAATCCGACAACCTTTTTCAGGATCTCTACAAACAAACTCTCCACCTGCTAAAACACCCCGATGAACGCCAAAAACTCGGCCACGAACTCCACCGCGCCGTCCCCACAGACGACGGCGCCGAGTGGGCTGAAATCATCGCTAGATATCTGCCGGAGGATTTGGAGTAACGAGAACGCCTCGACGCGCGTCTCTCCCTTCGATCCCCGCCACACTATAAGTCCGTGGCTGTGCCACGTGAATCGTAAACATAGTGGTTAAAAAAGCAAAAACCGCCTTATTTCTAAGACGATTTTTTACGAATGTCCGCAGCGGAATTTCCAGGCAAGGGTTGCCCTTCGACTCCGCTCAGGACATCCGCCTCCCTTCGCTCATATCCTACGCCTTGGCTGATTCTTGTCGAATGGCGTAGTCATGAGCGAGCGAAGCGAGTCGAATGGTACGCGAGGTGGGGATCGAACCCACGAC
>CAYOMV010000083.1:0-5033 GCA_964405175.1 uncultured Gammaproteobacteria bacterium
TTTGTAGGGGCGAACCTTGTGTTCGCCCGTGCTTCGATAACTGAACGGGCGAACATAACCCTTCACACTAGGTTACGGGTTACAAGCTAGGTTCGCCTCTACGATAGTTGATCTCCCTATTAGGGAGACTTGTAAAACTGTTTAAGCAAGTCTCTGATCCTACTACACGAAAGTTACGTAGGACAGGTAGGGGATTTGGTGTTGGGTTTGGGACGGATAGCCACAAGGGCTATCCCTACAAATGAAAACAGTTCAACTTGTAATTGATCCCAACTACAAGAAAGTTACGTGGGATAGTGAGGGGTTTTGGGGGTTGGGTTGGGTGTTAAAAAAAAACCGCCCCGAATAGATCGGGGCGGGAGTGAGTTTTGGAGTTCCGGCTAAGTTATTATTACTTAGCCTTATTGAATCAGGCTCACGCCAACGGCTTCTTGTTTGAAGCTCGTTTCGCGGCCGGTGGTGTTGTGGGGTTTGGTGAGCTCTTTGTAGGTTACGAGCTCACCGGCTTCTAGGTAGCGGCGGCGGGAGTTGGGCCGGTTGATTTGCGACCAATGAACTCGAGCGTTACCTTTCGGCGTCACCAACATGCCGAATTGTTCGGCATCGCTGTACCAGGCGACTCGTGCTTGGCCGGGCTTCAAACCCTTTTTGAGGTTTTTGAAGCTCGGGAGCGGGGGGTCGCTCGCGATATCTTCTATGGGCGGGAGCTCGGCAAAGTACTTGCCCTTTACCACCCGGTTTACGAGGGTGATGAGAGCGGGCCAGCCTTTGCGGTGCTCTTCTTCGTCTTTTTGGAAGTAGGGGCAGACTACCGTGTTCCCGCTTTTGTACAAGCGGAATTTTTCGTAGACTTGCTCCTCAACCAAGAAGAACAATCCGTCTTGTGCGACGATTGACACGCGCCACATCTGAAACCAGCCGCCGCCCAAGGGCTCCAACAGCCTGATGCTGTTGAAGGGCGACTTGGTGGTGGCATCCCCGTTCAATTCGCTGTACTGCACGGGGACTGTGGCGCGGTAGACTTTGGTACCCTCGGGTTCTTCCAAAGACGCGTCTTCTTCGTCGATTGGCTTTGCTCGCCAATCGCGCGACGGAATTACGTCTTTGTTGCCGTTTACCGTGAACGCGTAGATTTGGCGCTCCGGTTCTACGGCGACCTCGATCAGGAGCTGGGCGAAGCTGGATTTTTCTTCCGCCTCTTCTTTGAGATCCATTTCGTCGACAGATCCCAGGAGGCCGTCTTGATCGAAGGCGCAGAGGTTTTCGGTTTTGAGATTTGCGACTCGGTAAAAGACTCCGGAAAGCTGCATTTTTTGTTTTCCTTTTCTTGGTGAAAAGTTTCAGAAAGTGCTCGAAAAAAGTCTCCAGCAAAAAGCTTGCTGAATGGCTTAACTTAGCATAAAAATGGCTATTGTCAAGGGATGATAACAATTAACAATTAACAATTAACAATTAACGATTGAAAACTCATTATTATCGTATAAATAATGATAAATGGGTTATGTGAGTAAAAATTGAATTTTTTCTGTATGTTTGGGGAAAAAAGTGGTATAATTTGTTTATATGGGAAAATTTAGAGGAGCCGAAAGGGCGCCAAAAAAAGAGGTTGGATTAAAGTTTACTATGGCTGAAATGCTGCAAAATGCTTTGCGGGATAAAGGCATAGAAGCGGCCAAACAAGAAGTGGCGGGTGATTTGGAAGAAGACAGAAGCAGGCTTAGAGAGGTGGGGGGAACGGATGCTTCCGCAGAGATTCAGGATGTTAATCGAGAGTATGATGAGGCTTTGCTGGATAATGCCCTGAAGGCTCAAGTTGCTATTGATGAGACTGTTGGCGCAGCTCAAGAAGCTACCTTTGAATTGTTGGATACGGAAGAGGTGGACAAGGGATGGGACAGCTTGTCGCCCGCGGAGCGCAGGAGGACTTTTAGAGTTGTGGAGGGCGGGGGTGACGCTGATATTACGAAAGAACCTGATGAGGACACTGTGACAAGAGCTAAAATTATATCCGAAGAACCGTCTACAAAAGAAGTGGATGAGGGATGGGAAAAGATGCGGATAAAATCCGAAGCTCCATCTACTGAAGATCTGGATCAAGCTTGGGATGAGCCGGCTTATGACAGCACGGAAATGAGGAGGACATTGCGGGGCGGTTTTGAGCCGGTTGTTATCGAAGGGGGCAAGGGGCAAACGGTTATCGCGGAGCAGGGGCCAACAGGGACACTGATTGGAGATCCGGAAGAGATCGCGAAGAATGCGGGAGCGGAAACCGCGGAGGTTGCTCATATTGATGAAAGCCCGAGTATTGATGTAGGTGAGGGTTATTTATCGGCTGAAGAATTGGAGGAATTGGATAAAGAAACAACAAAAGAATTAAAGAGTGAGGTCGCGGAGTATGAAGGTGTCAGTTTGCGTGAGGCTTTGGAAGAAGATCAAGAAATTCAAGAAAGGAAAAAGGAGATTGTTGATGAGCCTTTGAGTTTGAGGGAGATGATGGAAAGAGAAGCTGAAGAAACGGAAACTGTTCCTCCTCCTCCGGCTATTACTCCTGAGGGTGGAGTTGATCTTGAAGAAGAAGCTGAAAGAGCGGAAAGTAGAAAAAGCGATGAAGCTAAGATAATGTCTTTATTGGATGAATACGCGAGAGATAAAGATAGAGACGAGGTTGATTTGGATGAAATTATCGAAAGAGCCGACACCATGGCGGAGGATTTTAAAAACAATTACGGGGAAGAGGAATATTTGGCCATGAGACAAAGATTTGCGGAAAAGTTGGATGCTGTTTTTAACGCACCCGCGAGAGAAGAAGAAAAACCTCCGGTAATAACTCCGGAAGCGGAAGGAGCGCGGAGTTTGAGAGAAGTTCAGGAGGACGATGATTTTAATATCATTGAAGGGGCGGCTATCGCGGGAGCAGCGGCCGCGGCGGCTAAAGTTATTGAAAAACCGGCGAAAACTGTGGAGATGCCGGCTAGAGAAGCTTTGAAAAATGAAATAATGGATACGCCAAATGGAGTATGGCACGAGAGTTTTGCCAAGGGCGATCTTGATGAAAAGCGGTGGCAGGCATTGCTTACCCAAGATGAAAAAAGAGCTTATAAAGAATTGCAGTTGGATATCATGGATCAAGAAGAGCATTTGGAAAATCTCAAACAAGCAAAATCGGTTATGGAAAAAGTTTTGCGCAACGAATTGGGTGATCAGTTTGAAGTGAGCGCTCGCGCGCAAAAAATGATGCGGGAAAAGGCGGGGCAGATTGCCAAAGTGGAGGCATTACTTATGAGAAGCAAGCGGGAGCAGGGGATGCTTATTGAAAAAGCCAAGTCAAATAAAGCCGGAATGGAAATTTTTGACATTCCGCAAGTTTCGGATGCCAGCGCTTCAAGATTAAGAGATAAGAAATGGGAACTGGAAGAATTTCCGGCAAAAACATCTTGGTGGAAAGAGCATCCGCGATTGCGCAAGGCGGCAATTGCCGGCGGTGTTGTTGGAGGGGGGCTTTTGTTTGCGGGCGCTTGGGTGGCTTCAAAAGTGCTTTCACCCATATTTCATCCGTTTAAAACTTTGGAATTTTTAGGCAACGCGGCAAATAAAGTTTTTAAATTTTTAGAGCGTTCCATTGTCAAAGGCGATCCTATTGGAGCCGTACAGGATTCGGTTAAATCAGCGGAAAGATTTTTTGGCGAGAAAATGCAAAAAGCGGAGGCAAAACAAAAGAAGGGGGTTAATTATGCGACAACTGAATAAATATTAACTTCTAAATTCTAACTTCTAAATTCTAACTTCTAAATTCTAAATACTAAATACTAACTTCTAATAGCTTTTAATTGTTAATTTCTAATTATTTTTAAATTTATGCCGGAGTTTGATTTGGTGATTAGAACGACGGAATTTGCGAAAAGTGTGATTTTATTATGCAGAAAAATTCCCCAGGATGCTGTGAATGATAGGTTGATTAGGCAGGTTGTGGGATCTTCCGGTTCAATTGGAGCCAATTACAGAGAAGCTAATGATTGTTTGGGTCTTAAGGATTTTGTTTATAGGTTAAAGATTGCCCGAAAAGAAGCTTTTGAAACTTCACATTGGCTGGAATTGTTAAAAACAGCAAATCCAACAAAGTCTGAAGAAATAGAGGTATTACAAGACGAATGCAATCAAATTACAAAAATTTTAAGCGCTATAATTTCAAAATCTATTCAAAGTAAACTGAAATAAATTTAAAAATTTAAGCTACTGTTGCATATTTATTCTTCTTTTTAGAAGTTAGTAGTTAGTAGTTAGAATTTAGAAGTTATTCCAGTTCAATTGTTTTTTTGAATTTGCAGTTTTCTTTGTCGGGGCAGTAGATGGTTTTGCCTCGTTTTACCAAAGTGGGGTAGTTGCAGCTGGGGCAGGTTTCGCCTGTGGGGCGGTCCCAGTAGGCTTGGTCGCAGTCGGGATAACCGGAGCAGGAAAAGAAGATTTTGCCGCGCTTGGATTTGCGTTCCAGGATACGGCCTTTTTTGCATTTAGGGCAAGTTATTTCATTTCCATTTTGGTCTAAAACCGGATTTTCGATGTTGATGATGCCTTTGCATTCAGGATAACGAGTACAGGCTAAAAACGGACCAAAGCGGCCGATTTTTTTAACCATGGGCGCGTCGCATTCGGGGCATTTTTCATCTACCGGTTCAGGCTCGGGCAAAGCAGGTGCGCCGGGCATGGGGCGTGTGCTTTTGCACTCGGGGTAACCGGTGCAGGCTAAAAATTTACCAAAGCGTCCGTGCTTTACCGCCATCGGCTTTCCGCACTTGTCGCAAACTTCACCTTCGGCTTCTTTTTGGGCTTCGGCATCCAATTCTTTTTCTTGTTTTTCAAGGCCGGAGTGAAATGGGCCGTAAAATGCTTCGATAAGCGGTTTCCAGTTCATATTGCCTTCGGCGATATGATCCAAAGAGCTTTCCATGCGGGCCGTAAAATCCATATCCACAATATCCGGGAAACGCTGGACCAGCATTTTGGTAACTTCGTCCGCGATCTCGGTGGGCTTAAGG
>CAYOMV010000084.1:0-4857 GCA_964405175.1 uncultured Gammaproteobacteria bacterium
GTTCTTTTTTAAAGTTATTAAACAAAAGAAACAACGCAAACCGCTTTTAAGCTATGTTTTGGAACCGGTTGCAAAATGGCATCAAGCCATGCTTGCAAAACTCTTGCCTTCAAGAAAGCGAAGATGGAGTTGGGTATTAAGTATGTTTGCGTTCATGTTACTGGCTTTTGCCTTTATTCCTTTGGGTTGGTTAAAGGTTGAAATGTTTCCGGCTATTGATTTGGACTTCTTTTTTGTAAATGTGAAGGCGCCGGTTGGAACTACCTTGGAAGAAACGGAGATTATTACAACAGAAGTTGAAAATTTGATTAACGAGCTAGATGGAGTTGATAATTATGTTACAGTTTTAGGCAGCGGGGGTACCAGTTTTGGATTAAGCGGAGGAGGCGTAAATGGATCAAATAAATCTTCAATAACTGTAAATTTGGTTAAACCCGAAGAAGGGCGCGTGTTGAAGTCGTACACGATAGCAGATGAATTGAGAGAAAAGGTAAAGGCCATAACCTCGGCTGAAGTAGAAGTGCAGGAAGCGAGCGCCGGCCCGCCTTCCGGAGCGCCTATCGAAGTAAGGGTTTACGGCGAGAGCTTGCCGGACGCGGAAAAGACGGCTAATGATATCGCTCTCTTGCTTGAAGGAATGGAAGGCGCGCAGGAAATTTCTACAGATATTGAATCCGGGACAGGCGAATTCCATTTTACTCTTAGAAAAGATAAGCTGGCTTACTATGGTATAAGCGCTGCACAATTAGCATCGGAACTTAGAACTTCTGTTTTTGGGGATGATTCAGTAAAAATACTTAGAGACGGAGAGGAAACTCCTATTGTCGTGCAATTGGATTTCAGGGAGCAAGATTGCTTGCAGAATAAAATGATCCAGCTGGTAGAAATAAGAGATAAAACAACTTTGTGCAGATCCATACCACGAAATACAACTCAGATACAAAATTTGATGCTGATTACACCTAAAGGTTCGGTGGCATTGGGAGAGTTGGCTGATATTGATTTAAAATCCACGGTTACTTCCATTAAACACAAAGATAGGGAGCGGGTTGTCCGCGTGCAAGCATATAATAGAGAAGATGTGCCCTTGGTGGATTTGACAACCAAATTGCAGTCGAGCGTTGAAGCAATGGAATTGCCGGGAGGCGTGAGAGTAGAGTTTGGCGGAGAAACCGAAGACATTACGGAATCTTATAATAGTTTGGCTAATGCGATGATAATAGGAATGTTGCTTATTTTGTTTTTACTTGTCTTGCAGTTTAGATCTTTTAAACAACCTTTTATCATTTTATTTGTTTTACCATTATCGCTTATAGGAGTTTTTGCTGGTTTGGCTTTATTGGGAAGAAGCTTTTCTTTCCCGGGATTTATCGGCATTGTGGCGCTTTTGGGTGTTGTGGTTAATGATGCTATAGTTTTGATTGATCGGATTAATTATCATGTTGGAACAGGGAGGGAGAAAACAGACGCTATTATCACTTCAGCAGGAGAACGTTTGCAACCGATTGTTTTAACTTCAGTAACCACGGCTTTGGGTGTATTGCCACTGGCTTTTGCCAATGAGCTATGGGCTGATTTGGCTTGGACGATTGTATTTGGCATTATTTTTTCCACTATTTTGACTTTGATCATGGTGCCGATTTTTTATCAGATGCTGATTCGCCCTCGCAAAGCTCAGACGTAAACATGACCAGATATTTTCCAAGTTACAAATATTCACAAACATTATTTGTAGCGATGATGCTTAGCGGATTGTACTGACATGAAATTACAAAACCTCGGTTAGTTCCGAGGTTTTTTGGTTTCAGTATGGTACGCGGTTGATGTATTTGGGCCACCAGCCGCGGGCGTTGAAAACCATCTTTGTCACAGAACAGTTGTCGATTTCCAGGCGCCAGATGTATTGGCTGTCGAAGCCCAATATATGGTGGAGCAAGCATTTGATTGTAAGGCCGTGAGAAAAGACGGCTATACTTTGGGTTTGTCCGGACGATAGAAGTTCTTGATTTTTCAAGATTACTTCCTGTAGCCAATCGGCAACGCGCAGGCTGACTTGGCGTTGGCTTTCGCCGTTCGGTGGCTGAAAATCCACTGTCATTTCGGCCATTTGGTGTTTGACTTTGGAAGTTTGGACTTCAGAGCGAGGTCTGCTTTCCCAGTCGCCGGCTGAGTATTCAATTAAGCGATCATCCGTAATAATTGGGAAGCTGGATCCCAATGAAATTTCAGCAGTTCGTATTGCTCTGGAAAAGGGGCTGGAATAGACTTTATCAAATCGAATTCCATTGTTGTGAAAAAGTCTATACAGCGCTACCGCTTGATCTTCACCGAGTTGGCTTAATGGTGATTTTTCACTGCGTCCGCCGACCAGATGAGGAGTGATATTCATGTGTGATTGTCCGTGCCGGATTAAGTAAAGATGTATTTCTGTTTCCGGATGGATCATTTTCGCCTCCGATTGTTAAAGGACTTGCTGATTTAATAACAAAAAAATTGACTGATGTCAATACAAGCTATTAGCCTCTAGCTTCAACTTCAGTATCTAGTATCTCGTATCTAGTATCTAGCAGACATTCAACCCGTGATAAACGGATTCTCGTGACAAACGCCAGACCGTTCGGCGTCAGCTTTATTATTTAATTTAATTCTATCGTTCGACGTTTGTTGGTTATAGCTGCAGAGCTTCGAGTTCTTTGTTGCGGATACGTTTTATGCCTTTTTTGATGTCTTTGCCTGAAAGGATGTGCCCTAAAATTTGGCCGGCTGTGAGGTGTGGGAGGAGTACGTAATCGGCACCGGCGGTATAGAGAATTTGCAGTTCGTCTTTGCTTTGAGCGCGGACGATTATTGTTGGAGATTTAGGTTGTTGCTTGTAGAGTTCCAAAACGGAAAGATTGTCTTTTAAATCCGGGCTCGTGATTATTAAAACTTCGGCATTAGCTATATTGGCATCTTCCATGATCTCCGGATCGGTTATGTCACCAAATAGAACGTTAAATCCTTTTTTTTGCATTTTATGAACAACGTCGGGATCGAATTCTATGATAAGAAGCTGGTTTTTAGGGAGGAGAGCGGCAATACCGATACCGGTGCGGTGGCAACCGATTAAAACGTATTTACGCCGGCGGCTTTTTTTGAGATTTGGTTCTTTGTTATTGCGTGATTCAAAAATAGAAAGCGGAGCGGCAAGAAGTTTATAGAGAGAGTCCGCGTTTATTATCATGTATGTGGAAATGGTAATTGTGATTATACCCACCCCGGTGATAAGGGTGACTGTGGCATTGGAAATGTGCCCCAGTTTTAGGCCGACAGCGGCAACGATAAGGCTGAATTCGGAAATTTGAGCTACGGTTAGACCGGTTAAGAGGCCTGTTCGTTTGCGGTATCCTAAAATTCCCAAAAGCGTAAGAACGATTATTGGATTGCCAATCAGAACAAAGACAGAGAAAAGTATTAAGGGGAAAGCTAAGCCTGATAGATCGGAAAAAGCCATTTTTGCTCCCAGCAGGACAAAGAAAAGTACGATAAAGAAATCGCGGAGAGAACGGATTTTGTTGCTGATCTGCAGGCGCTCTAAAGAGTTGGATAAAGCCAAACCTGCTAAAAAGCCGGCAATTTCTATGGAGAAGCCAAGGAAACTTACTATAACGGCCATGCCCAATACCCAAGCAAGGCTGGCGATGAATAATAGTTCTTGTGAACGCGCCAAGCGATCGAAAAGCGCGGGTATGATTTTTTTACCTACCCAGAGAGTAACAACAACCAATAATGTTCCTTTTAATAAAGTTAAAACAATTTCCGCGAAACTTGTTCCGCTCCCATCCGAGAGGCCGGCTAAAAGCACGAGGATGAGCACAGCCACGGCGTCTTGAACCAATAGCATGCCTATACTTAATTTGCCGTGCAGAGAACGGAGCTCTTTTTTGTCGGAGAGCAGTTTTACGATGATGATTGTGCTGGAGAATGTCAGTGCTACGGCGATGTATAGCGCTTCCAGCCAGCTATAGCCAAAAACAGAAGCTATTATGTAACCAATCAGACTCGTGAAGATGATTTGACCCAAGCCGATGATTAAAGATGGTTTGCCAACCAGCTTCAATGAATCGTAGTTAATTTCCAAACCTACCAAGAACAGAAGGAACATGATTCCCAGATCAGAAAAAAGATGGAAAGTTTCGTTGTCCGAAAGATTGAAAAACCCGAAATAAGCAATTAAAACACCGGCCGCCAAGTAAGCTAAAATAAATGGCTGCCGGAGCATTCTGGCAAAAACGCTTAAGACTGTAACCAAGACAACTGTCGCGGCCAGCTGTAAAAGGATGCCCTCCATGGGGCTTATTATAGCATATTAACTATTAAATTCTAACTTCTAACTTCTAAAATCTATAATCTAACGACTAAATTCTAACCGCTAAGCTCTAACTTCTAACTACTAATTTCTAACTTCTAACTACTAACTACTAATTACTAACTTCTAACTACTAACTTCTAACTTCTAACTTCTAATTACATACGTCTAACGTCTAACAATCCTGTTTATCACGAGGTGATATTGTTTCGAATGGTGAATATCGGCGTTTCGGTTTTACCCTCTAAATCTCCCTATTAGGGAGACTTGTCTATACAAGCCCCTAATAGGGGTTGGGGTTTAATCCTGAACTTCCAGGGGTTAGAGGCTAAGTAGTAGCACAGTTTTGTAGGGGCGAACCTTGTGTTCGCCCGCGCTTTGATAACAGAACGGGAGAACATAACCCTTCACTCTAGGTTACGTGTTAAAAACTAGGTTCGCCCCTACGATAATTTCTCCGAACTATGAAAACGCGTTTGTAACGTTCATAACGCTTATCACGAGAATCC
>CAYOMV010000085.1:0-4835 GCA_964405175.1 uncultured Gammaproteobacteria bacterium
GGCATATTATTAAATGGTACTTAAATCATTAGTTTGCTAGTCTAGAGCCTTATTATTTATAATTTATTATTTTTATTATTCATGATAACTTGATACTAAGTACCTAGTATCTAAACGTTCGACGCTGTGCAGTGAGAAATTAGAAATTAGCAACCCCCTATGCATAAAGCTTCGGGGGTCGGGTTTAGCGATTATTTATTAGAATTCCGCTATAAGCTAGTAGCTAGCAGCTAGCAGCTTGTCTTTACCTCGTGACAAACGGATTCTCGTGATAAGCGTTATAAACGTGATAAACGGATTCTCGTTATAAACGCGATTTAGTAGTTAAAATTTAGTAGTTAGTAGTTAGTAATTAGTAGTTAGAAGTTAGAAGTTAGAAGTTAGAATTTAGTAGTTAGAAGTTAGAATTTAGTAGTTAGAAGTTAGTAGTTAGAAGTTAAAATTTAGAAGTTAGCAGTTATTACAATATCCCACCAAACCCGAATATCTGCATAATCCAATTTAACGGCTTATCTAAAAAGAATCTGATAATTCCCAATCCTAAAAGTATATCCGCGAAAATTAAACCCATGAGCACGAAAGGCCCGTAATGCTCGATTTTATAACGCAGGTCATGCCATTTTCTCTCGTGCAAAATTGCAAACAATAATTTTGAACCGTCTAAAG
Organism: uncultured Gammaproteobacteria bacterium; assembly: GCA_964405175.1. GTDB lineage: Bacteria > Patescibacteriota > Patescibacteriia > 2-12-FULL-60-25 > 2-12-FULL-60-25 > MWCR01. The sequence goes on from CAYOMV010000085.1 coordinate 667, forward strand.
GAGGAATTGGTATAAGGTTAAACAGCATTAGCGCCGCGTTAATAAAAAATGCAAAAGTTAAAAATACGATTAATAAATTATCCCAACCCAAAGTCGGTATAAGTAAATTAAGAGCTACTCCAAAAATAATGAGCAAAATCAAATTACTCGCCGGCCCCGCGATAGCAACCAAAAACTCCCCCCAGTGTTTATATTTCAAATAAAGAGGGTTGTAAGGCACCGGCTTACCCCAGCCGAAATGCACAAAAACCAAAGCTAATAGCCCGAACAAATCAACATGCGCCCAAGGATTCAAGGTCAACCTGCCCATCCTCTTGGCCGTCTCATCCCCCAATTTATAAGACGCGAAAGCATGCGAAAATTCGTGCACCGAAAGGGCCACCAGTATTGCCGCGAGCCACAAAATAAATATAGCCGGATTTGTAAATAATGTTTCTAATGACATACTCAACCAAAATGTTTACAATTTATTACCAAATATTCTCAAATCTATACAAACTTATCGACGCTAATGTTTGGTAATATTTGAAATTAGTGAAACTTGCTCATTAATTGGTAATTATTATTTGATTATTGGTAATTTTATTATGGTACTTGCCAATCATACCGCATTTGGCTATACTTACGCCAATCAATATGTCTAGAATCTGCCAACTCTCCGGAAAACGCGCTAATAAAGCCAATAATCGGAGCCATTCAAACGTAGCCACCAAGAAAACCCAAGGCGTAAATCTGCAAACACGCCGTATTAATGGTGTAAAATTACGTTTATCTTCGCGCGCCCTCAAGGCCCTGAAAAAATTTGAAGCAATTCAAACGGGTGAACTAAAAACCAAGAAACAAAAGAAGCGCGTTAAGACAGAAGCTCGCAAAGAGGCTGTAGCAAAATAGCAAGCTTATAGCTAATACGAAAAACTTGGCTTTTTTAAGTCAAGTTTTTTAAATACTGTTCATTATAGTAATAATCACTAAAGCTTTCTCTCCTGCGTTAATTTTATTATCGCAAACGCTTCTTCCGCGGAATCAACAATTTGCATCAAATCCAAGTCCGCTTTATTTATATACTTCTTTTTATAAAGATGGGTATTCAGCCAATCTTTATAAGGTTGCCAATGATCGCGGCCCACGAATATGCAAGGCACAGACTTGGGAATCTTCCCTGTCTGCACCAGAGTCAACATCTCCATGGCTTCATCCATGGTCCCAAACCCACCCGGAAAAAATACATACGCTTGTGCCGAAGCGGATAGCATAACTTTGCGTGTAAAAAAGTAATGAAAGCCGATCGCGCGTGTTACAAAATCATTCCTCCTCTGCTCCATGGGCAATTCGATATCCAAACCCACCGATTCCCCGCCCGCCAGAAACGCGCCTTTATTTCCGGCTTCCATTATACCCGGTCCTCCTCCGGTGATAACCGCGTAACCGGCCTCAGCGCATAGTTTTCCAAGCTTAACAGCCTCTTTATATTCTTGAGCCTTGGGATTTGTACGAGCGCTTCCAAAAAACGTAACCTCTTTTTGCAGTTTGGACAAAAATTCAAACCCTTCCACGAATTCTGCCATTATTCTAAAAATCCTCCAATAAACCTGCTCTGTAAAAACTCCCGGATCTTCCATTTGCTCGCACTCGCCTTCCGGCGAACATACCCAGTAAACAAACCTTTTATCCGAATTTAATAACTTGGCCGCTCTTTTCTTAAACGAAGTCCCCTTATAAAAAGGCCTCCCCACCTCAGGAACAGTGATTTTACCCGGTTTTGCGGAAACTTTTTTTATTTTGGATTTGGCAACATCTTTCTTTTTCTTGCTTTTTGGCATAATTGTTTTTCATTTACTCATGAATTTATTTCTTCTAATTTATTCCCTAAAGTACTGCAAAAATTCCTCAAATCCGACTTATCCCAACAAGGGCTTAACAAGATTTCAACCGGTTTTTCATCGTCTTCGTGCTGTACCTCTATCAAAAACATATTTCCATCCAGAGTAACTCCCAAATCCGTAAGCTTGTATGAATTAATTTTATCAAGCTCTATTCGTACCGTCTTTCCTATTAAAGACTTAAACTGCAAATATCCATTTTCCAAAGATAATGATTCAGTGGAACAGTTTAATAAAAAACCCCAACTCACTAAAGTTAAGGAAATAATAATCACAAACTGCAAACCGTTTCCTTTTGGATAAAACAAACTCAAAATAAAAACCAATGTCAGCAATATCGTCACCGCCAATATCACCCCGCCCCCCAAAGTTATCAAATTTGCTTTAACGCGCGGAGTTTGATTTAAAATCTTCTGTTTTGGCTTGGCAATCTCTTTTTCTGATAAAACTTGTTCCATAAAAATCATTATACATTAACCGTAGCTAAAATAAAAAAGCCTTCCGTTTAAGAAGGCTTGGGAGTGTATCGCCTTATTTTTGCGGGACCGGCGTTAAACACCGATCCCTCATGAGGCTTTTTTTTCAGAATCTGAATCATCCGGCTTGGTCGAGGCTACGCCGGGGCCGCCTGATCTCTCCGGCGGGAACGAGAATTTGAACCTCTGGTCCGAGTTCCTGCGTTTGCCGTTAACCCTGTACCGGTTCTTGCTTCTTTGAAATTCCGTAACCCCTGTAACCCTGCAAGCTTCCCGGATAACAGAATCGGGAACAGATTCCTTGAAGCGTAATCTTCGCCCATGAACTTCGAATTCCGGGGGTATCAGGTAATCCACGCCGTCGGGCATGTCTCTGACCAAAAACCCATTCTCCTCCTTATAGAGGACAATGCCCACATGCGTAGGAAACGGAGGCCCGTCTTGTTCGAGGATATAATCCAAATGCTGGTTGGAAAATCCCTCGATATACTGCCTTAGCGCCAGAAACAAAAAACTGTGAGTGACCACATAGGCCAACGCGCCGCCTTTTACTTCAGCCTGCGCGAACAAGAAATCATCAAAAAACTTTTGAACCCTCTTTTTCAAGTCGGAGAAGTTTTCGCCCGAAGGGGTTTTTCTCTGCTCGTGTAAGCCCAATTCATCCTGGGCCATCAGCCATTCCGAATACTTGGGCATCACGGTCGCGCCCCAATCCGAAAGAGCTTTGATGGCGGCCGCTTTTCTGAGCTCACGAATCGTTTCCGGGCCAACTCTGCCATTTTTTGCCAAAGCGGCTTGGTAAAAATGGTTCATTGAATTCCGAAAACTTGTTAACAGTAAAGGCGTCATTTCGCGCAAATCAGGATTGCCCTCGAGCGACCTGGCTATCAGCGGATCTTGCCGAATCAGCTCGCGCATATCCGACATATCCCCTAAGTTCAACTTGGCCTGTGGCTGAATTTGCTCGTGGTAATCGTCGATCTGCGTTCTGGCATTCTGCCTTTCAGCCAAAAAATCGCTTTGCAAGATTCGAACCGGCTGCAAGCCTCCGTAATGCATAACCAGTTTAGCGGTTTGCCTGGCGCGCTCAAGAGTCGAATGCGCTACCAAGCCCCTCCTGCGGAAATCTTCCTGCGGAAAAATTTCCCTCAAGTATTTGCCCGCGAAATAAGCCTGCAAGCGACCCATGGGCGACAAAGGAGAATCGTGCTGGCCCGGCATTTCAGCCGGCCTCTGCGCGTTTTGCTCCAATGCGCTTATTGCCTGCTCATTGGCTCCGCTGATCGCGTGGCGCATTGCCGCCACGCGAGTACCCTTCCTGACCGGGATTCTCGGCATGGCGTCCTCCACTCTTCCGGTTTATCGGTTGTAAGGTGCTCTCTTTTGTTGGTTTTTTATTAAGCCGGCATCAGCCGACTAACTCAAAACTATCAAAACAACACTAAAAAGTCAATTACCCTAAAACAAAAAATCTTCAACAAAATTGAAGATTTTCTGCAAACAACAGATGAGGAATTCGGCTAAGATATAATCGAGCGATGCTCTAGCGCAAGCCAATGGTAAGTTTGCGAAGTGGGCAGAAATCCGCCCGGCGCGCAAACTGCATTGATACGCCGCAAAGGCCTGATTCCGGCCGCCACGGCGGCCGAAACGCCGGCCTCTTAGTCCGAAAGTTGTCCCGAATCCTCACCTGCTGTCAATTATATTTTCACGCAAATGCGCGCTCTAGTCAAACCACTGCACAACACTCCTTTCCACATGCACGCGCTCAGATACATATTGCACTCTTCTAACCATAGAAGAACATGCAAAT
>CAYOMV010000086.1:0-4834 GCA_964405175.1 uncultured Gammaproteobacteria bacterium
GTGTATGTCTGCCGGCGTGAGGCCGCTGAATTTCATAAAAGCCTCGTATTCATTGTTGGAAGCAGCGTCTTCGGGGCGGATTTGCAGTAACAAAAATTTTTTCATAGCAATACGTTTGTAACTTTAATAATGTTTATAACGAGTTTATTTTTTAAACCAAAAATAACTACTAAATATTAGATACTAAATACTAGATAGTAGATACTAGATACTAGATACTAAATACTAGATACTAATATTAAGCGAGTTATATTTATAGCATGGTGTTGTGTGTCAATCAAGCCGGCGGATGAACTTAACATCTTTAATCCCGCTATTCATTATATCGCGTAATTCTTGTGTTGAACCTTGTAAAAGTTCGATGACTCGATTCGCGTCTGCCGGGTGAGGCATGAACTTTAAATTACGTTTTCCGCCATTTTTAAGCTGTTCCAGCCCGTGTTGTTTGAGCCAATCTTGATCTACTATAAGCATTGCAAGCGATGATAAAGCGGTGTCTATGCTGATATACTCTCCTTGTAGATCAGTCTCTTTTTCAATTTTTGCAATAACTTCATCAATTAATTTAAGAGCCAATTCTCCGTATCCTTTGCCTCGCTCGTCTGGTTCTACCATCCTGTATGAAATGTTCCAAAACGGTTTGGATTTCAGGTCGGCATATTTTTCTTTGTGCGGGAAATCTCCGGTTTCCAGATAGGTCGAAAAGGCAAACAAGCTGTCGAAGGGGTTTTTGCCGTTTGGGTCTTCCGCGTGGCCTTCGATTCTAATCTCAATCGGCATGGCATATTTCATGGATGAGTATTTGGGAAGATTATCCATGTCGTGATTGCGGGTGATGGCGATCTTGCAAAATATTTGATTGCCTCGATGATTATACGGAAAGACGAATTCAGCTCGGCGGTTTTGCTCATCGGGTTTGAGTTTTGAGAGATCCGGTAATTGAAAAATTTTCGGCAAAAGGGGCCTGTCTTGATCTTTTTTAAACTGCTCCGGATTTGCCGGGATTAATTCGGAATGGTGCATCATGTTATTCAAAACAATGTTTCGCGTTTATTACATCATTGATATTGGGCGCCGCGCCTTTTAAGAGCTGATTCGCTCGTTCCTCTCCCAATGCTTCTACGGCACATTTTTGTTGGTCCTGCGTGATTTCGGTAGGCAGTTTTTCAATATCAATCCCGGCTGATTTCAGTAGTGCTTCTTGTTGGGGTGACAAAAGTGGATGGTCGTATCCTGTCGACTCTGTTGGCGGGTTCATTAAAATCTCACCGGTTTGTAAAACGTTAACATTCCACGGCTTGATTATAAGTATCACGGTAATAAATATTACTAAAAGCAAAGTTACTATTGTGGCGATTATGCCGACAATCATGAAAAATATTTGCCAGGCTTTAAGTTTTGGCTTTTCATTTTGCATATGTTCAATTATACAATTGGTTTAAGGCAATGGCCAAGCTGTGGCCCACGTTGAGTGATTCCAGAGCGTCGTTATGGCTAATATAAATAGACGTTCCTTTGACTCTTGATTGAATTCCCCTGCCTTCGGAGCCGGCGAGGAGAATCAGTGGTTTTTTAAGTTTGGCTTTCTTGATATCGCTCGCGCCTTTTTTCTTTTCAAGGCGGTAGACCGGCAATTCGAGGTCTTTAAATAATTTGGATGAATCTTGTGATGATATGTGTATCCAAGGGACTTGAAACATGGCGCCAACCGATGAGCGGATGACTTTGGGGCTGGTGACATCGGCGGAGTCGATTAGTATCAGGCCGGCTTCAAACCCAAGGCAAAGGCGCAGGATAGCGCCAACGTTGCCAGGATCTTGGACGCCGTCTAAAGCCACGACTACTTGGCGGGATTTGATGTCGCTTAAGCTCCAAATTGGCGTTTTGGCGACAGCTGCGACTGTTTGCGGGGTTTCGGTCGTGACCAATTTGTTGAAATTTTTACTGTCTTTTTTACTAAAAGTGTACTCGATCGCATCGCTCGCGGTTTTTATAATTTTTTCACCTTCAACAAGGCAGAGACCCGATTTTACGCGGCCTTTTTTGGTACTCAATGAACGTATGAGTTTTTCTTGGGAGTTGGATAGCATAAATAATATGTACATCGTACATCCCTTCAATGCTTCAGGGCAAGCGTACAACGTACAACGTCTACTGATTGACTTTTTGGATAATATCCTCTAGTTTCATTATAATCATTTACCTTAATCTTGATTAGACTAAAAAAGAAAAAGAGTTTGAGGATATCAAACTCTCTTGATACTCCCCGCTTTGGGAGTTTTTTAGTTAACGTCGAAAAATATTTGTGTGAAGTAATAGATGTTTTCATCGGAGACGTCTACGCCTATACCGGTAATATCATAATCCGGGTCTTCCAATGCTTGTTTGTGTTCCGGGCTTTCCAGCCACGAATCCAAGGCTTCTTGGGCAGGGTCTTGAAAATTATTCCAGGCTAAGTTTTCTGCGGCTTCGGCATATGAACCTAATTTCGCAGAGATATTATCAACTCTTTGTTCGAAACCGGCATGGCTGGGAACTATGAGACCGTCGGCCATGTTTTGACTGTGCATTCTTGCTTCTGAGGCTATTTGCTCATTCCAAGTCAGGGTGGGAACTCCGATCGAAGCTCGGTGCGCGTTTACCAAACTAAACGCTTTGAGTGCCAAATCCGATGGAGTTTCGTCTTGATTTCCATTTTGCGGTTCTTTTGTGCCGTTTTGTGGATTATTTGGAATAGGGTTTAAGCCGGCTAAAGGTATTTGCTCCAGGTTTTGGTTGGTGATACCCAAGCCTTTTTCACGCATAAGTCGGAATGCGTCTGCAGGCCGGCCCAGGTAGTAACCGTTTCTATCCAATGGATCAACATAATAAGCTTCTCCGTTTGCTTCCACATCGAGCATTATCATACCGCTTAAGCGCGCGGGGAACCTTGAGCTTAAGTAGTTTTCCAGTTCATCGTGCCGGATGCCCAATCCGAGTTGGCGCATTATCTGAAAGGCGTCTGCCGGGCGGCCGAGATAATATTTTTCTTTATTTTCCGGATAAATATAGTAAGCCTCGCCGTTTTCTTGGACTTGCAACAAAATACGGCCGCTTAGGTCGTCTCGCAAAGCGGCTAGAGCCGTGGTTGGTAAAAATAGCGCCAAGGCGATAATTAGGAATTTTTTCATACTAATAACATTAAACTAATCGGCGATGCTAAAGATCGCATACTTGTTTTATACGGATGATGTTTGATATGCCTTTCAATTGTTTCAGAGAATGCCCAGTTTATCGCCTAAAACAAGTATGCTGAAGTAGCCAAAAAATAGGAAAATTAGCAATAAAACGATTTTTCGAGGCAGAGAGGGGCGGAACATTTGCGGGAGGGTTTTGTGATTCAAGATAGCTACAAGCGCGATATGGATGAACATGGCAAAAGCATTGATAACAGCGCCTAAAACCAATAGAGTTTTCGGTTCGTGTATGTTCAGCAAAAAGAGGACGCATCCAAATACGATTTGCGCCCAAAGAAAGGTGTAATAAATTTTGGAAAGATTGATTTTGGCGTTTTCGTTTTTGCCTAATTTTTTTTCGGCAAAATTTTCCGCCATGATTCTTGAGGTGGAATCCATCACTCCCAGTTGGGTTTGAAAAAGCATAATGGCGACTACTACCAAAAACAGAGTGCCCAATAATGGGAATGTAGCCGCGGCGATGGCGGTGCCCTCATTAATTACAAAATTGATACCTTCGGCCGAGCCGGCAACGCCATAGGCTGTGGTGTAAGCTAAAAGCATCAGTAAAAGCATGGAAATGGAACCAATAAACCAAAATACAATCAGGTGTTCGATACTGATGCGGCGCCACCATTCTTTGTATCTTGCTATGTTTTCTTTATTTAGCTTGAACTCATTGCCGCTCAGTTTAATTTTTTCATCGCGCTTGGCAGTAAATAAGCCGGCTAATTTTTGTGAATACTTACCCATTCCGTAGCCTTTTTCTTTAACATAGATTGATTGCGTTAAGTTAAGATTGCCGCCGGCACCCGAGTAAGCAAAAGCGGCCAAAAAAGTGGCTAAAACGAGCCCTTCAGGGAAGAATTGGTAATCCACTCCCCTGCCAACGACCCCCGAGGCCAGAGCGGCCCAATCGGCTTTGGAGCTGATGTAGATCGCGAGTATAAAAACAAAAGGCACTCCAATTAAAATGATAGATCGAGTTAATTTTTCCATGAGACCGTACACGGTTTTACCGGCGCTTAATATGACTCCTATTATTATCAGGAAAGCGATGGCGATCCATTTGAATTCTTCGATTCCTACAACGGTAGCAAAAACTTTGGCGCTGGCGGCGATTATTCCGGGCAATCCAAAGCCAATAAAAGTTGAAAGTATAAACCAGTATGCTGTCCATTTAAAAATTCTATTGAGACCAACGAATACACTTTCCCCTTTTATGAGGGCGTATCTTTCGATTTCCATGTTGATGAAATATTGAAACGTGATACCGAGTACGGCACCCCAGGCGATTCCTAAGCCGTAATTGGCCGCCATGAATGGCCAGAGTATTACTTCGCCGGAGCCTAGGCCAAGAGCCAAGATGATAAAACTCGGACCGATTAGCTTTTTAAAAGCAATAGGTTTGGGAAATTCTTTATAATTTGTTTTCATGAAATGATTATATCATGTTTTTATAACAGAGGGATTTTTAACCACAAGTAAAGTCGACGTAAATAAAACCAGAACAGCAAGAATGAATATTGCGGTAAAAATCGAGAATGTATCGGCGACATAGCCCATGGCGGGCAGTAATAAAATTTGCCCGCCGGTTTTAAATAAAGACAGTATCGACC
>CAYOMV010000087.1:0-4782 GCA_964405175.1 uncultured Gammaproteobacteria bacterium
TTTGTAAACAGCATTATCCAGGCGTGACTCTAATAATTTTACCAGCCGGAGAGCGGTGTCGCCCTTGGCTTTCTTGGCTTGTTTCAAAGTAATTCCTAAATTGCCTCTCGCTGACGCCAAAAATGAGCTTAGCACGCTGTTTTTCACTAAGCTGGATACCATAATCGGTTTTGCGTCTGCGGCGCTTTTGACCATGTTCTCCTGGGCCGTAAGGCTTTTTAGCTAAGATGCGGTCCATTTTTTCCGTACCTGATAGATTAATGCCTTCACGGCGCACTTGTTTGGCTGTAATTTTGGGTCTCATAATTTCCTAGTAATTTACTATGAATCTATATGCGCGTCAAGTACCAAAAAACGAGCTCTCGCTCGTTTTTTATGATATGTGTTATGTGATACGTGACCTTAGCACCTGCTCCATCCTTCGACGTTGCTCCGGGTGTCGCAAACTAGCGCTTGCTCCACTGCGGTGCGCGCCGAGCGGCTTTGAGACCAGGCTTTTTGCGTTCTTTTTTGCGAGGGTCGCGGGAAAGATAACCGAGTTTTTTTAGAGTTTTTCTAAAAGTAGGGTTTAGTTGGATGAGCGCGCGAGCAATGCCATGGCGTACAGCTTCGGCTTGGCCGCGGATACCTCCACCTTCAACTTTGGCGCTGATATCTACCGCGTCTGATTGCCCGATAGCTTTAAGCGGGCCTTCAACTTGGGCGCGCAAATCGTATGTGGTGAAAAACTCATCATAAGCCTTGCCGTTTACGGTGATCAAGCCTTTGCCATTTTTAATAAGCCTTACGCGAGCAATCGAAGTCTTGCGGCGGCCCACAGCCGGGATAAAAGATCCGCCTTTGGCGTTTTTGGCGGCGGCGGCCTGTTCAGCTTCCACTACCAAAGTCGGGGTTTCTTCGACTGTCTTTTTTGCCGGAGCTTTTTTAGCAGCGGGTTTTTTAGCCGGTTTTTCCTCTTTCTTGGCTTTAGTGGCGGTTTTCTTTTCCTTCACTTCCTTGTCTTCGTCTTTTTTGGCCGCTTTCTTGGCGGGTTTCTTCTTTTCTTCGGGCATAATTATAATTTAATTAGAAAGTAGCAATTAGCGATTAGCAATTATTCCGGTAGTTCTACTTTTGAAAAGTTAGGCGTTTCATGCGCAATGCCTGTAATTTGTTTTTAGGCAACATGTAGCGCACCGCGTGGCGGATAATGGTTTCAGGAGTTTCGTTTTTAACGGGTTTGGTTTTTAATCCGCCCGGTCGGTTGGAAGTGGTGTAGTAAACTTTTTGATCCCACTTTTTTCCGGTGAATTCCACTTTGGCGGCATTTAAAACCTTAACACGATCGCCCATATCCGTATGAGGTTCGTAGCTGGCTTTGTTTTTACCCATGAGCACGCTGGCGATTTGAGTGGCTACGCGACCAACCGGCTTGCCGGCGACGTCTATTTCCACGGTTTTTCGCTCTACGTGGGGCATTCCTTTGCGTTTCTTCCAAGGCATATTATTTTACTAATTGGATTTGGGCTATTTCAGCGCCGTCCCCTTTGCGGGTTCCGAGTTTAATTATTCGTGTATATCCGCCTTTACGATCTTGATAACGAGGACCGATTTCTTCCAAAACTTTATTAACCGCGTTTTCACTTAAAAGATAAGAAGCGAGTTTCCTGTGTGATGCCAGATCTTTGCTCTTTCCGGTTGTAATCAATTTCTCGACGATGGGTTTGACAACCTTGGCTTTGGCGAGAGTAGTGTTTGCGTGTTCGTACAACAAAATCGAGGTCGCCAAATTACGGAGCAACGCTTTGCGGGGCCCGTTTTTGCGGTCGAGAATTTTTTTCTTGCTTCTATGTCTCATATTATTGATTAATTGATTCAGGAGTCATGGCTAAGGAGCCGATCCTTAACTTTTATCCTTAATGCGGTGATTATTCAGTTTCGCCCTCCTCAACCTCTTCAACTTCTTCTTCGGCGGTTTCTTCGAGTTCGGCCGGCTCATCCGCGATCGGAGCGGCGTCGGAGTAGTTTAAGTCTTTAAGTAAATTCAGATGGTCGAGTAATACGTTTACGGCTTGATTGCAGGCGTCTACCGGGTCTACCGTGCCGTCGGTTTCGATCTCTAGAATAAGCTTATCGTAATCGGTTTTATCGCCGACGCGGGTTGGAGCTACTTTGTAGGAAACGTTCACAACCGGTGAAAACAAAGCGTCGATGCTGATTTCTCCCAAGTCCATCTTTTCATTTAAGCGCTCTTCGGTGGATCTGTAACCTCGGCCCGGAGCGATGGTGGCTTCCAGTTCGAAAGAAGCGGATTTGTCTGTGAGATTGCAAATTACTTGATCCGTGTTGATAATCTCTACATCTGCGTTTTTTTCGAAATCTCCTGCCGTTACAGCGGTTGCGCCTTTAGCTTCCAAGCGGATCTTAACCGGCTCGTCAGAATGCAGTTTTACGCGTACCAGCTTGAGGTTAAGTATAATTTCCAGGACATCCTCTTTGACGTTGTCCATGGTGGAAAATTCGTGATCAACGCCGCGTATTTTTACGGATGTTACGGCCGCGCCCGGTAATGATGATAAAAGCACTCTGCGCAAAGCATTGCCCAAAGTGGTGCCATAACCAGGGGTACATGGCTCAACGGTAAGCACGCCCTCGTTTGGGCGTTCACCGGGAGTAAATTGGATGTTTGTTGGAAGAAGGAGTGACTCCATATGAAAAAAGAATGAACGATTAGCGCGAATAAAATTCGATTATTAGTTTTGGATCAAAAGCATCTTTTAGATCTTCCGCGCTTGGCAGGCTGGTAACTTTAGATGCCAGCGTGGCCGGTTCAACGCTTAACCAAGATGGTGCTTCGTGGTTTTTAATATTTTCTCCAAGTTCTTTCCAGGTTCCTTTGTTTTTCTTGTTTTCGCGGACTGTAATTACATCTCCGGATTTGACTTGATAAGAAGGAATATTTACGGATTTACCGTTTACTTCAACATGGCCGTGAGAAACGATTTGGCGCGCGGCAGCGCGGCTGCCGGCAAAACCTGAACGATAAATGGAATTATCCAAACGAGTTTCCAATAATTGAACCAAGTTAATACCGGAATCCCCTTTCATCTTCATGGCTTTTTTATAGTAATTCAAGAATTGAGTTTCAGAAATACCATATAAACGCTTGGCTTTTTGCTTTTCGCGCAACTGCTTGCCGAAGTCTGTTTGGCGGGGCGGTCGGCCCGGGCCATGAACGCCCGGAGCATAAGGTCTGCGTGTAAAAGCGCACTTCGAAGATTCGCATCGTGCGCCTTTTAGCATGAGCTTTACCCCCTCGCGTCTGCATAGCTTGCAGCTTGAACTAAGATTTCGTGCCATAATTATTCATTACATTCGCCTTGCGCGCGGTTGGCGGCAGCCGTTGTGCGGAATCGGCGTTGTGTCCTTAATCGATAAAACATTAATATTATTGGAATTGAAAGCTCGAATAGCTCCTTCACGGCCTTGGCCAACTCCGGTTGCAAATACGCTTACATCTTTAACTCCATAATCCTGAAGTTTTTCGGCCAGATTGCGGACTACTACCGAAGCGGCATACGGAGTGGCTTTTTTCGGGCCTTTAAAACCGCAATTGCCGGCCGAAGCCCAAGCCAAAGTATTGCCATTTTGATCAGTGACGGTAACAATGGTGTTGTTAAAAGTAGCATGAATATAAGCCTTGGCATGCGCCACATGCTGTTTGACGCTACGTGACTTTTTACGGCCCTTAGCGCCTTTCTTGGCTTTGGCGGCCGGTTTTGCTTCCGGTGTTGCCGTTGCTGTTGTTTCGTTTACTTCAGTCATACATTAATTACGTCTTTTCAAGCTTACGTTTACCGGATCCCATGGTACGGCGCACATTGCCGCGCACTGTGCGGGAGTTGGTTTTTGAGCGTTGACCACGGGCGGGCAACTTCTTGCTGTGCCTAGTGCCTCGAAACGACCCGATCTCTTTTAACCTCTTGATATTGCTTAAAACTTCACGTCTTAACTCACCTTCAACTCTAAAGGTCTTTTCCACCGCGTCGCGCAATACCTTTTCTTGATCGGCTGTTAGGTCTTTGGTCCTGATACTGCCGTCTACGCCGGTTTGGGCGATAATTTTATCAGCTCGGGTTTTACCGATGCCGTAAATATAGGTAAGCGCAATGTCGATGCGCTTGTTCTGGGGAAGTACTACTCCTGCTATACGTGCCATAAAATATATAATTAGCCCTGGCGTTGTTTATGCTTAGGGTTTTTCTTACAAATAACAACCACCCTGCCTTTGCGGCGGATGATTTTACAATCCCTGCACATGGGTTTGACTGATGTTCTGACTTTCATGGAATTGGTGAGTAAGAATAGGCGAATTTTAGGGAAACGGGCAAGCTTAAGCCCATCCGATGCCCTCTCTCATCGGGTTCTCTAAGTGGGCTATAATCTAAAGGTTATACGGCCTTTTGTCAAATCGTAGGGGGATATCTCCACCTTAACTTCGTCTCCGGGGGTGAGCCTGATGCGGTGCATGCGCAATTTTCCTGCTAAATGACACAAAATTGTCTGCCCGTTTTCTAAACGGACCTTGAATGTGGCACCGGGTAAATTCTCCTCAATTGTCCCTTTTACGCTTAAAAACTCCTTGTTTGGGGATGAGGATTTATTTGGCATAAGTGAAAATCATGTATTTTTTTAGTAAGTTATCCACAAATATATGGGTGAATTATAACAAAACTTGTAATTTAAGGCAAATATTAACTTCTAACACTAACTTCTAAATTCTAACTTCTAACTACTAACTAT
>CAYOMV010000088.1:0-3606 GCA_964405175.1 uncultured Gammaproteobacteria bacterium
GCTTCACGCGGGTTGTTGGCTTGGTAGGTAAAAGTAAAATTTACGCCAACAAAAGGCTGGTTATCATTGGGGTAATCAGCGGGAAAACCCGATAGTTCAAAAGGAGATGCTGTTGGCTGGACATAAACCTGAAATTCGTCAACATTAACACTTTTAGCGGTTAAAGGCGCATAAGTTGATCCGCTGTCCGTGCTTACTAAAAGACAAGAAACACTAGCTTCATCCGCGCAGAGCGGGTCGCCGGGCTGTGATTTGTAGATCTCTATATAATCTCCATTTTCTTTTAGAAGACGCACGGAGGAGGTTGGAGAAGTGATAGAAACAGAATAATCAACTTGATTATTTCTTATGGCTCTGGCCAAATATTCCAATACAAAGCGCGAATCCTGTTGAACAACAGCCGCGTTGGCGGTTTTGTTGGATAGCCGAATAAATTGAATATAAGTTTGTCCTAAAATCAAGAGAGCAAAACTAAATAAAAGCATAACAACCAATAGCTCGGTTAAAGAATAACCGGGTAATTTTTTTGATGCTCGCACCGCCTCACAGCTCTTCGACGCGTGATGCCCGCAGACTGAATCTTTGCAGGATCTTTGTGATAGGCGCGGTGAGTAATAATAAGCTTTATCTCCAGTCATATAAATCCGTATAAATACTTATGCTATCGGTTGCGCCTTTGCGATTCCAGCTGATATCGGCTTTGGCGCGAATACCGATTTGCTCCGAGTAGGTTGGGTCGGTGCAAGAGCATGCTGTGGGCACTTGTGTTAGAGATCTGTCGGCCGGGTCGGCACAGATGGGCGCGAATGTTATCAGCCTGGAGTAGCGCGTGCTGGTGCCGGATTGGTTGGTGAGAAGGCCGTCGGGATTGCGATTGATTTTGCCGTCCGCGAGGCTATCGGCGGAAAAATCAAAGCTTGGTGAAGCCGATCCGTCCCAAACCGGGACAGCGGTGCAGTCGGTGCCCGTATCGGTCCCAAGCCCGGAGTCGAATTCCGTGTTCGCGAGATAATTTGAATCACGGACATTTTGCGCCATTTCCAGCACCTCGCGAGCCAAATTCATGGCAATAATATGATCTTCGTCTTGCTCTTGAAGTTTTACGTTTGAAAAAATCAGCGTTACCGCACCATAAAGCCCCACTGAAATTATAAAAAACACCACCAACATTTCCATTATAGTTTGTCCTTTTAAGCAGTGTATTTTCATAGTATGGAGATTCTGCCCGTTACGCTGTTAACCTGGATTTCCGCGGTTTGACTTGTAACTATGTGTTTTAAGATAAACCTGATTATTGCCGGCTCGGGAGGAGTGGTTGAATTGTGGATTCGGACTTTGCCGTTTTGCCTCATGAAAGAAACGCTCGCCGATGTGACAGACGTGGAGGATGAATATATCTGTTCAAGTATCACGTCCTCGGATCCTAAGAGCAGAAGATTGTGTTTTTGGTAAACTTCGCCTGAATCAGTATAACGCAAATCCGTGCCTGTCATAGGGTTGATATCGACGAAGATGGTGTAGGTAGACGTACCCGCTGCGGCGTAAACGCCAAATGCCGAGGGGATTTTGTCTTCGCATGGGTTGCCGCCGCAAACCGCGGTACCGAATTCGCATACTGCTAAATCAGAGGAAGCGGTTTCGCAGGCTTCAACGCTTTTGGCGGCCAGCGCCCAAGATTGCGCTAGTCTTAAATCGGCGGCAAACTGCCTTGTCGCGGTTTTTAGTTCATCACTTCTTTTAGAGGTGCGCAACTCAAAAACCGTAATCGTAGCCAATAAAACCACAATTGATATTCCAATCAGCAGTTCAATAACCGTAAAAGCTTTTTGCTTACGACATCGCATGAGATATCCAGTTTAATATACTCTCTCCCCACCAAATCGCGGCATATGCTCCGGTAATTAGCGCCGGAGCAAAGGGTATACGGGATTTTGGTTTGATTTTTTTAGCCAGCAGAAGAATAAGTGCTGCGAAACCACCAAACAGATACGCAAAATAAAGGCCGATACCCACCAAAGGCCAACCTAAAACCATTCCCAGCATACCGCCCAGCCAAATATCTCCGGCACCGATCCAACGTTTGGCGGATATGACGTATTGGAATAAGAAGAAGAGGGTTATTGCCGCCAACCCCATAAAATGAGACCAAAGAACCGTAAGAATAGTGGTACCGTCTAAATTTTGCAAAACCATGTGCCAGATGGAAAAAACTATTCCCGAGGCAACCATAAGTTCGAGCGGCAGTTCCATCCACCGCATATCCATGACAACAAAAACCAGAAGTGTAAGAGTAAAAAAGAATTCAAAAGCCATCCAGCTCCATTCCGCACCGGGGAAATAGCGCGACACAGCGATAACAGCCAAAATTGCCGCGGAGAGCTCCACAAGAGGATATTGTATGTGTATGGGTTTGCCGCACATGGCGCACTTGCCTCTTTGGATGAGCCACGACAAAACGGGTACCAAATGACGAGGGTGCAATTTGGCTTTGCAGTGCATGCACTTAGAGCGCCCCATTATGGAAGATTCTTCGTGAACACGAATTGCCACAACATTGATAAACGAGCCAAAAAATGAACCGATTATGGCGGCTGATAGCAATATAATAAAAGTCTCAAAAAACTGCATACTTTACGAATTACGAATCTGGGGGAATTTACAAATTCGTAATTCGCGCAGATTCGTAATTAGTACCATTATTTAATCTCATCTAATTGATCCACTCCGATTGAGTGGGCGTAATAAGTGCCGGCCGGGCCGTAAGCTGTTTCTCTTTCGGCAATGAACATAAGGCTATAGCCGGATTGATTGCCGCGGTAGGCATAATATTCGTTGTTGTTTGGGCCGGTTGGTATACGGTCTAAAAATACAGGAGTGGTTGGGTCATCAGCTGTGGTAAACCCGTTACCCCCCAAACGCTCTGCCTGGCCCGGCTGGCCAATATAGATTCCATCAGTAGTGGGATAAGTGGCTTTTTGCAAATAATACTGACCGATTGCGGCGCGCAGAACACTGATGTCAGACACTCTCTTGGAATCGCGTGACATTGTACGTTGCACGCCCAGCGCGTAGACGAAAATTGAGATAATTATGCCGATAATGAGCACTCCGATTAATAGCTCCGGGATTGTGATGCCTTTTAGCAATCTTTGACGCGTTAACATATGGGGATATTATAGCATAACCGACGCCCTAAGTCCTGCGTTAAACGCCCTGTGCCAGAGTATTAAAAATCCCCGAGGATTTCGGGGATTTTGAATTTCTTGCTTGTTTAATTGATGATTCCGGTTTGAACAGCGGAATGACCACCGGCCGGCAGACCCTGAACATCACCCTCGGTGAAAAAATAAATTGTAAAATCATCGATAGTTGGTGCCGTAGCTGGAACATCAAGCGTGTAATCACAATCTGTATTTGCACCAGTACAATCAGGCGTAGTAGCTCCGGTTTCCGGATCTTCGATTTGGCTAAGGTTAATAAAGTTATCTGTAACATCCGTACCGGCAGTACAAGTACTGCAGATTCTGACAGTGCTGATGTTTACGTCGGTTCCAGCTGTAAAAGCTGTATTACAATTGGTTGGACATATGACATTGCCTTCGGTGT
>CAYOMV010000088.1:3616-4599 GCA_964405175.1 uncultured Gammaproteobacteria bacterium
CGGCAAAAGCGGCGACCACAGCGCGGATATCAGCAACGCGTTTGGAATCGCGGGCCTTTTCTTGAGCGCTGCCAAAGGCGACTACGGCCAAGGTGGCCAATATGCCGATGATGGCGATAACCACCAAGAGCTCGATTAATGTGAAACCTTTTTGGTTTTTCATAAGCATGGAATGAATTTTTGAGTACGCGGGCAAATCGTACTAAGTACAACGTGCAACGTACAAGGTTAATGAAAAAGATTTATTAGTTGTGTATAATTATAGCACATTACATTACGAATTACGAATCTGTTTTCGGCGACCATTCGTAATTCGCGCAAATTCGTAATTCGTACGGTTAGATGCCTCCGGAGATGCGGTAGAGAGGGAGCATAATGGCCGAGACCATGAGGCCCACACCCACACCCAAAACCACCATTACAATAGGTTCGATTAAGGTGAGGATGGTTGCTGACGCGTTGTCTACACTGCGCGAATAAAAGTCGCTGACACGTTTAAAAACTTCGGCGAGCTGGCCAGTGTCTTCACCAACTGAAATCATTTGGACGGCCATCTGTGGCACGTATTTGCTATCGCGCATTACCGATGTAATAGATTCTCCGTCGTTTACCGCTTGCAAAGTGTCTAAAATAATCCGCTTCCATACGGCATTGCCGATAACAGAAGCCGCGACTTCCAAGCCTTGTACGATTGTTTGTCCGCCTTTTATAAGCGTATGCATGGATTGGCAGTACCGAACAATATAGATCTCTCGTAACAAACCGCCGATAATTGGGATTTTTAGCTTCATCGAGTCGAACGCAAGCCTGCCTTCGTCTGTTCTCACCCACACATAAAAGAAGATGCCAAAGCCAATCAACCCTAAAAGCATGATCCACCAGTAATTAACCAAAAAGCTGGATGTCCAAATCAGAATTTTTGTGGAAAGCGGCAATTCGGCGCCGGCTTCGATAATAACCTCTGTAAGTTTTGGCACAACGTA
>CAYOMV010000089.1:0-4425 GCA_964405175.1 uncultured Gammaproteobacteria bacterium
GCATGGCCGGCGAAAACAAAGCCACCGGACCTAAGTCCGGTGGTCGATTACTACCGATTACCCTACTACGTCCTACGGACTTCGAGGGGCGAGTCGATTACCGATTACCAATTACTAATTAACGATTACCGATTAACGAACGTCTAACGGCATAACGTTGAACGATGGACTTCTGGAAGTTAGAAGCTAGTGGCTGAATTGTTATTTTATGTTCCAGTGTTTTGATTCCAATCCGGCTTCGGCGGCGGCTATTTGCGCTTCTTGTTTGCTGGTTCCGCTGCCAACAGCAATCAGTTCTTTGTCTAAGAATACGCCAACTGTGAATTCCTTGTTGTGATCGGGCCCTATTTCTTTTAAGACTTTATATGTTGGTGTAACACCCATCAGCTCTTGCGCGGTTTCTTGGAAACGACTTTTGGGGTCGATGTATAGTTTCTTTTCAAGAATTTCAGGAAGCATGGAAAGTATGTAGCTGTCGATGAAAATCTTGGCAGATTCCCAGCCGCCGTCTTCGTAGATCGCTCCGATGATGGCTTCGATGGCGTTGGCTAGAATGTACATTCTGGCTTTGGTGTTTTTATCCTTAGCCTCACCTTTACTCATGAGCAGATATTCTTCGAATTGCAGTTGTTGAGCGATGCCCGCCAAGGTTTTAGCGTTTACCAAAGCCGCGCGCCAGTTTGTGAGCTCGCCTTCCGGATTGGGGAAATTGCGGTACAAATGTTCTGTAACAACCAATTCCAATACTGCGTCGCCTAAAAATTCGAGGCGTTCGTTGTGATCGTATTGGAAATCCGAGTGTTCGTTTAAGTAAGAGCGGTGAGTAATTGCTTGCAGAATAAGGGTTTTATCTTTGAATTCATAAGATAGCCGTTCTTCGAGCGGTTTAAAATCCATGTCTTTATGTGTCAGCATAAATTCGCAAAAATATTCGCGAACGATTCTAACGAAGATGACGGATGTATCCGTGCGCTTCGTCAAAAGCGTTCAATTATATAAATTAGAAATTAGAAAATAGCAAATAGCAATTATTTTTTTTAGGTTTCTTTGTTGTCTTCGGGATTTGGTTGCTCGGATTCTGGGCTTTCTGCTTCAGCTTCTTCTTTTTTATTTTCCTCTTTTGGTTTGTCGGCTTCTTTTACTTTTCCTTGAGCGACTTGGTCGCGGTAGACGGCGCCTAAAACTCCGTTTACGAATTTACCGGACGATTCTCCGCCAAAGGTTTTGGCCAATTCGATAGCTTCGTTAATGGCAACTTTAGAGGGGATTTGATCGTCGTACATTAACTCGTAGATTCCGATGCGCAGAACGTTGCGGTCGACAGTGGTGATGCGTTCGATGGGCCAATCGGGGGCGAATTTGGCGATAGCTTCCGAGATAGCTTCAGAATTATCCATGATGCCTTTAATTAATGCTAACGTAAAAGATCGCTCGTCAAACTCGGGAGCGAATTCGTTAAGATTGCGCTCGGTTATTAATACGGCTTCGTCGTTGGTTCGATTGTGAAAATCCCATTCGTAGAGGGATTGGAGGACGATTGTCCTGGCTAAGTGGCGATTGGACATAAGGTACGAAAAGAGCAATTAACGATTATTTTTTAGCTTCGGTTTCGGTTGATTTAGCTTCGGGTTTTTGGGATTTTTTAAGCAAGCGTTCCAGTTTCTTTTCTTTGCCTTTGATGTGAATTTCGTGTCCGCGGTATTCGGTTTGTCCGGGGGCGGCGCGGTGAGGCCTGTGTGCTTGGCCGGATTTTTCATCTTGGGCGAGGGTCTGTTTTTTTAACGCAAAATGTGATGCGCGGCGGCGCTTGTCGCTACTGGTCCTCCTATGACTTGGTAAAGACATAAATTTTTTAGTGTTTTACGTCTAACGCTGAACGTCTAACGTGAACTTAATTAGTGAATAACATTGCGAGTTTAGCAGAGAATTGCAGAAAATGCAAGAGGATTCTAAACGTCTAACTTTTAGCTTCTAGCCTCTAGCCTCTAGCCTCTAGCTTCTAGCCTCTAGCGGCTAATATAGTGATTGCGTTCATCACGAGAATCCGTTTATCACGAGTTAGCTAGTAGGTACTGAGTACTTGGCTAGAAGCTAATAGTTGAGATGAGGTTAAAACCGGCTTGGGGCCGGTTTTTTTGCTAAATTATGGTTCTTTTGATGTATTCGGGCTCGAAAGAGTGAACTTCGTTTTCTTGGAACCAGACGTCGATTTCGGTTTCGGCCTCTTCAGGGTTGCCGGAAGCGTGGATTAGATTAAAGACGCCTGATCCTCTGGCGTCAGCGTGTTTGAATGATAAGTGAGCAAAGTCGCCCCTGATCGTTCCCGGAGCCGCTGATTTTGGCTCTGTTTCGCCAACCATTTTGCGGACCACCTCAACGGCTTCTACGCCTTCCAATACGATGGCTATTACGGGGCCGGAAGTTAGCATGTCTACCATTAATTGGCGCACATGTTCACCGCGGCGAATGGCTAAGTCTTCGGTGTAATGCTTTTTGGCGGTTTCTTCCGTTGACCAAACCATTTTTAAGCCGGAGATTTTTAGGCCAACACGCTCGAAGCGATGAAGGATTTCGCCGATTAAACCGCGGTTTAGGGCATCCGGTTTTAAGAGAACCAAGGATCTTTGAATTGTTTCGCTGGGGTGTTGCATACAGTTACGTTTGACGTTTCACGTTTATAACGTTCATCACGTTGTTTAAATAGTTAAGTAATAGTTAACGCGGATTTTAAAACCTGTCGACCTTTTTGTCAATGAAAAAACCCGCAGGAGCGGGTATTTAGGCTGATTGCAGTATGCGGCATTGATGCCGCCAAAGCATGTCTCTTATTTTTTGATCGAACCAGTCCAGCCCATAGATTTCTTTGGGCCAGATCCAAGGAAAGAGCGTATCGAGATAGGTGACAAGTTTGTAGAACGGGTGGCCGTCTTGAGCGTGAGCAACGAGCGAATTGATGAAATCAGGAAGAGCGAGTATTTGCAGTTCATGCCAGATTCCATCGGCTAAAAATTCGTACTTTTCACCGCGCCTATCAGGAGAAGAATAGGGGTTGCCGGGGTCGATAGCACCGGCGCGGAAAGCGTTTGATTGTTGGGCGGAAACAAGGCCGGGGCAGTTTACTATTGTTGCGCGTAATCTGTTTGCCAAATATTCTTCGTCGATTCTGTTTTTATTCAGCAAAACCATGATTAATCCGGAAAGGTCGGTAATTTTATCGGGTTTGCGTTCGTTTTTACGCAATTGTTTGGCCCAAATGCGCTTCTTGCGACGGGAATCGAAGTAGATCAGGATTTGATGACCGTTCTTTTCGATGATTCGGACATCGAGAGGCAAGATGAATGTTGTTTCGTCGGTTTGGCGGCCGGCTTCGGGGTCGTTTTCATAATACCAGGCCACATCATGCCCGCCGTTTGGCAAAAGCTTGACTCTGTAATGATTGTTCGGATCCAGTTTAGCGATAACGATCACTCGCGCGCTCCGCGCGCCATTGAAGACTTGGCTTTCCAATCTATGTATCAAGTCTTTGCGCGTACGGTCGAGCTGATCCGGGTTGTGGGTTCCGATTAAACTTTCGAATTCCAATTGGGCGAGTGTTGCTGTGACGCGCGCTTCAAAAGGAATGCGACGCGATATCACACCCTCGCCAATACCGGAATTCATTAGGCTGATTAGTTGCGGAATGGTGGTAGCCGCCTGAACGCTCGCGGCATATTCGAGTTGTCGCCGCCGGTTTACGGGAAAATACTCTTGGAGAATATCGTTTAATGATTCGCGAACATTGCTGATCGCGGTTTGCATAATTAACCGAGTATCTTCAAAGCCCAGTTGGTCGAGAGGGTATTTTTCGGCATAGAGGTTGAATAACGCTCTGTCCTGTGCTTCGGCAACAGCTTTTTGGTAGTCGAGTTTATTGTGAGTATGAGGCACGGATTGCTTTGCCTCTTCCAAAGCTTTCAAGATTCCCCGATATCTTTTGAGTTCGCCCACCAAAACGGAATTACGGCGGATGCATCTGAATCTTTGCCACATGATTTCTTCCGCATTGGCAAGGTTTGGCCCATCCACATGGCACAACAGATTGGGAAAGGTTCGCAAGATTCCCCGAGTGGTTTCATCGCGCAATCTTGTTACGGCAGATTGTTTCTCCGCTTCGATAAGAGCCAGGCATTCCTCGCGGCTCATTTCTTCGGGAACGTTGCGTATGACTTCTTGTAAGGCTTCGAGAGCCTTTGCGTCTCGTGATGCCGTGAAAAAGGGTTTTGGAGCCAGAGGAGAGTTGCAATCACAAGCGGTTTTTTGTACTGCCACCGTTGTCTCCTTTTTAAAGGTGCTGGAACAAGTTAGGTTAATTTTTAGATTATGTCAATGTGGTGTACGTGCCCACCTATCTTTGCACTCCTTGCTTGATTCTTGGTTTAGAATATA
>CAYOMV010000090.1:0-4362 GCA_964405175.1 uncultured Gammaproteobacteria bacterium
CCAGCACTATCGCGTCCGCGTCTCTGATAGCGTCTTCGGCGTCCGGGTTAGACATCACCTGCGGATCCAAAAAGCATCTGCGTATTGGCGAACGTTTGCTTACCGGCAAATCAATAGCATGCTCGCCTTCCACAACCGACATATCCTCGAGCTCGGCATACAAAGTGGACGCCTGCGCGGAAACAGGTATTACCCTGCCACGAACTCGCAAAATCTTGTGAGCCATTTTAATGGCGCTTTCAGGCGAGCCGTATAATTTCTGTAAAGCGGACAACAACAAATTGCCAAAATTATGCCCCATCAGACCTCCGTCGGAAAAACGAAAGTTCATCAACCGTCTCATGACTTCATCGCCTTCGGCCAGTGCGGTCAAAGACTGGCGAATATCGCCGGGAGGCAACACTCCAAGCTCATCCCTAAGCCTCCCCGTAGATCCACCGTCGTCCGCGATCGAAACAATGGCATTCAATTCAACATCATGGTATTTGAGCCCTGTTAAAACCGTAAACGTTCCCGTTCCTCCGCCCAATACCACGATCTTCTTTTTTTGTTGTTTGGTGTTCTGCATAGAGACCAACCTTGTAAAAGGTGCGTTTAACAATTATTAACAATTTTATTCCAAATAGTCAATCCGTCAGTATTGACTTTATCAACTTTTTATGGTAAATTTGCGTTCTGTTCCTTGAAACCAACCCTCTCTAAAGGAGGAAGAATGACAATCCGCCCGTTCGACACAGACACCGCAAGGCGCCGCCTTGATTTTTCGGCCCATGTGCTCGAAGTGATTTTGCATCAACCTTTCAATCTTTGCCTTGAATGGCTTTTGGAACAAATTGCAGGTCCAATCGCTATCGACCGCATCGCCTATCTTAGAAGCGGAAAAGACATGCATGATCTTTATCTGGCACAAGGCTATGGCTACCATCTGCCCATAGTCAGCTCACGGCAAGTACAAATCACTCCCGAACAGCTTTCCAAGTTGCAAGCCGGAGGATGGATCTGGACACCAACGGCCGATATTGGCTGGGACGCTTTCTTCAGCTTCCGCAGCAACGGTTCGCTCGGCGTGATCGCCATCGACGATACTTCACAATCCCGAATCTTCTCCGAGGCCGACCAAGAATTCTTGGTTCAAGCTGCGAAATGGTTTGGCAAATGTTACGATTCCCGAATGGAAATAGATCACGATAGAAGACGCGCCACAATCGACGGCCTCACCAAACTGCCCAATCAACGAACTACCATCGACCGCCTTAAAGACACGGTGGATGGGATAATGACCGGGCAAATTCGGCAAGCCGCGCTCACCATCATCGACATCGACAATTTCAAGATGACAAACGATACCTTTGGCCATCCATTTGGCGACAAAGTGCTCAAAGCGCTGGCCGAAATAATCGGTTCATCGCCCGAAACCTTTGCGGGCCGTTACGGCGGAGAAGAATTCGTGATCATCAGCTACTGCGCCCTTGAAGACGCCGTAAAGCTGGTGCAAGAGCATTTGGAAACGTTCAGCCGAACCAAATTCGTGGCACCGGAAGTTAAAAAAAGCTACACCGGTTCTTTCTCGGCCGGCACATACCTGATCACCCGCGAACGCCTAAAAAGCAGAGACAGCAAAGAAAGCGCGGATTTGTGCTACCAAAGAGCCGACGAGCTCCTCTACAAAGCCAAGCGCGAAGGCAAAGCCAGAGTTTGCGCAAGCTGACACTATGGATCCGCTATGCGGATCTTTTATTTTTAGTAAATAAATGGTATATACATTATATGTCCGAAAGGATTTTAAAAATTCGCGAAACCCTACGAGGCTACGCCAAAGAACACCACCCGGGCTACATTATTAAACATGCGGCTTCTTTTATTATTGGTTTCGTACTCTCTCCACTGTCTTGGTGGAATGACATTTTTGTTAATTTTCCCCTTGCCTATGCCATGACCTGGCCCGCGCTAAAGCTAACATCTTATCTATTCCCCGTATCTAAAAATCTCTTCCTGACAGCCTTTATATTCAATTACTGGGTCACGAACATTGCCGGCATGATCATGATGCATTACAGCGGCAAAAAACTAATCAACAAAGACGCCAAATTTGATATACTGAAAGATTTACTGATAGGAATTATCTATTCCGCTATAATCGTCATTATCTTTATACTCGACCCCGGCGAAGCATTAACCAATCTCCACATAATCCCAACTTGGGTAAAATAAAAAAACCGGGTTTTTACACCCGGGATATAGAGCTAAAAGCTACACCGCGTTTACCAATCTGGTTAGTTGGTTATATTCCTGAAACACTCTCTGATTGATTGGACGAGTGCCATTGCAACCACCCTTATAAAAACTCGGACATCCCCAAAATGGCGCATTGTCCTTTTTCCTGAAGCGTAAAATCATCATAGAACCGCACACAGGGCACTTTGGCACGATTTCTTGCATCTTTTTCTCAGCATCGCGCCTGTTTTTTTCTGATCTCGCCCTTCTTTGATAGTACAAAGAATCATCCTGAACACCATGGGTATTCACTAACTCTTCATATTGCTCCTGGGTAATCTTCTCTTTGGATTCAACACGGTGGCTGGCCCCGCCTCCGGAGCGTGGACGGAATTTCTCCACCCAATGAACAACCAATTTGTATGGCTCGCCGTCCTTATCATAGCAAGCCAGCGTCTGAACCGTATGTTCGTCTTGATAACCGCTCTTCTCCTCCCAATCCTTACACTCCAGAAAGACAATTCCTCGATAACCCAACTGCAAATAATTCTCAATTCGGATCATTTATAACTACCTCCGAGATGTACTGCTTGTTTTTAGGGTGCCTTTCTTTTCTACCATATATTTTAAAATAATTCAAGGCCATTGACATCTAAACAAATACTTGATATTCAAATACCGCACATTCTAAATAAAAAGGGCAGAAAATGAACACCGACTGGTCGCTCATAAACTTCGCAAAGATCGAAGTAGTCTCGTTTGACTTAGGCTACACGGTTCTTGGCCTTGATGCGAAACAGGTTTGCGAATTTATCTCCGAATGCTTTGATAACCCTCCTATAAACCCCGCCGCAATATTGAGCGCGGATTCCGCGATGCGCCGCGCGCACCTTTTAAACAGCCCGCCTGAAAAACGCGGGCAAACACAATTTTATTCGGAAATTCTTTGCGATCTCCTGCATTTTTTGCCCGGTGATTTTTACAAGCGTTTCTGCGCAACCGAAAAAATCCGCCGGTTCGAAAATGCCTGTCGCAATCACCATCTGCGATTTAACTTTTTCAACCAGATTTACCACGATGCTATAGCGGCCTTGGAATTATTGCGTCAAAACTGCATACGCATGATAGTGATAAGCAATGCCCATGGAACATTGGAGCGCGACTTAAAGCTTTTTGGCCTATGGCAATATTTTGAACATGTCTTGGATAGCGAAGTGGAAGGCGTAGCCAAGCCCGACCCGGAAATATTTACGCGTGCCATCGACCGTTGCGCCGTACCAGCCGAAGCCATACTGCACATCGGCGACAATCCCACGGCCGACATACAAGGCGCGCTGGCAATTGGCATGCAAGCCGCCCTCTACGACCCGATAGGCATGTTCCCCGATTCAAACGGCCTGGCTCCGCAATTCCGCAATCACTTGGAGCTTGCCGAAGCTTTACTCGAATCCAAAATCAAATCTGTAATCAGACAAGCTAATTAACTCCCTGAAAAGGAGTTTTTTAAAACTAAAAACCGCAACCCGCATCTGCCGTTTTTTAAAGATTGATAATCTTTAACAACCCTTCCAATATTTGCGGAGCTTCCGCCATATCATACCTCCCCATATGCCCTTTTCCAATCAGCACATGAGTCTCGGCCTGCAAACGCTTTTTAAACAGCTCTTCATTCTCAATCGGAACATACGGATCGTTGTCACTGAAGAAAGTGATAATACGGCTCGCATTTCTGCGGATTTTTTCATCATCCATTGGCCGCTTCAACCATGGCTCGGCTATTACTGCCGCTTCCGGATCTGCAATAAATTCCGATGCCAACTTGTAAAACCCCGCAACACCGACTACTCCTCCAACCCGGCCATCGATTGTCTCCAAATATCTCAAAATCGCTTGCACGCCGATACTATGTCCAACAAAAGAAGTCTCCTCATTTGCCTCACCCACTTGCTCTGCAAGGTATGGGACCCAAGTATCGATATTCGGCTTATCCGCGTTTGGCATCTGCGGAACATGAACCTCAATGCCTCTAGACTGTAATTCACTTTTTAACCATGGGAACCAAGCCTCTTCCGGATACCCCATCCATCCATGAATAATGAACTACCACGCCCTTACGGACGTGGTTTCAATTATCATAATACAAGCTTC
>CAYOMV010000091.1:0-4327 GCA_964405175.1 uncultured Gammaproteobacteria bacterium
ACGGCGTTGTGCGCACGCCCTCGGCGTTTTCCAAAACTTTTGGCTGGCCGCCTTCGACGATGGCCATGCAGGAATTGGTTGTACCTAAGTCGATACCTAGAATTTTGCTCATACTTCTTTAATTAACAGATAACAAATAATAAATAATAATTAATAAATAACAGATAATAAATAATAAAGTTGATTGTGTTGGAGAACTATCCGCGGTAGTCCATCAGATTAACCCCAATCCCTTTATCAGGGACTTGTTAACCGGTTTTAAGCCCCCTGCAGCGCCCCTCGCAGCTTAAGCGAAGTGGGGATAAGGGGGTGTAGGGGTTGAGCCTGATGGACTAGACGCGGTTAGTCCTCTTTTTTGACGTTGATTTTAATGGACTTGGATTTGGCTTCGGCGAGCTTGGGGACGCTGACTTTTAGCATACCGTCTTTAAATTCGGCTTCGGCTTTATCATCATCCACGCGGGATGGGAGCGAGATCTGGCGGAAGATTTGGCCGCTTCGGATTTCTTTACGGTAATAGTTTTTATCTTCCACTTCGGTTTTACGGTCGCACGAGCCTTTGATGGTGAGTATGCCGTTTTCCACTTCCACGCTCACCTTTTTGGGATCGGCGCCCGCGAGCGGAGTTTCGATGATAACGGCGTCTTTGGTTTCGTACATGTCTACCGGAGGTATGAGGCCTTGCTTGGAGACAGCTAGAGCGGGCACATCTTTGAAGAAGTCGTCGAACTGTTCGAATGGTTCGAAGAATGGGGACCATTTCATTATGTTTGTCATAAGCTTATATGGCTTAAGAATTAGTTTTATCGTATGGGTCAGGGATCGACCCGTCTCGGGGACAAGTCGAGACTTGTCCTTACTAATCGGGACGAGTCGAGACTTGCCCTTACTTTGAGTTGACTATGACTTTGGCGGGGCGCAGGACTTGGTCTTTTAGCTTGTAGCCGGATTGGACTACTTTCAGGATGGCGCCTTCGGGTTTATCGGGATCGGATTCTTGGCTTACGGCACTGTGAAGGTTTGGATCGAAATCGCCTTCGGTTGATATTTTGGCGAGCCCTATTTCATCGAACATTTGTTGCCAGAGGGAGTTTACGGCTTTGATGCCCGTGATCCAGTTTTCGATCTGCTTTTTTTGCGGTTCGGGGATGTCGGAAATGTCGGGTATGTGATTTAGGGCCATTTCGAATTGGTCTATCGCGGGAAGCAGGTCTTGCAGCATGGATTCATGCGCGTATTTGGCAAAGTGGACCCTATCTTCTGCTGTTTGCCGTTTGAGATTTTCGTAATCCGCCACGGCACGCTTCCAGCCGGCCATGTAATCGGCGCATTTACCGCAATCAGCTTGAACAACCGAATCCGGAGACTCTTCCAAGCATTCATCAACTTGTTCAACTTCTTGATCTTCAATTTTTTCTTCATCTTTGGGATTTTTATTCATACAAATTTTTCCATTTTGTAAGGATAGGTCTCGTGCCTATCCGTACCAAGTATTCTTTAGTTACTTGGCACGGATAACCACAAGGGTTATCCTTACATTTTAAATAACGTTAATTACGTTTATCATGAGAATCCGTTCATCACGAGCGCTCAAACAAATACTTGTGATGAAAGGATCTACGGATTTTCGTCATCCAGCAGATTTTGGATATGAGTTAAAAGTGCGATTGAGTGGCCGTAGTCCATGCGCATTGGGCCCAGGACTCCGATTATATGGCCTTGATTGAGAGATGTAACAACCGCGCCGCACATGGGGCCAAATGGGCAGTTGGAGCCGATTAAAGGCGTGGGTTTTTCATAATATTTTTGGCGGAGGGTTATTAGCACTTCGTCCATGCGGTCAAGAATATCGGACATGGAGACGATGCGATTCCAGTCTTTGAATTCGGGTTGAGTGAATAATTGTGAAAGCCCGGTATAAAAGCTATCCATGTCGCCGATGCCGATTACGACAGCGTTTTGTGCCAAATCGGCGGCCGACTTTGCCAGTTGTTTAATATTACGTTCATCTACATGAGTGGCTTTGGCCGCTTCTTCGAGCTCGTTGCGTTCTTTTTTAGTCAGTAGGCGCTGTTTCATTATGTTTTCCACGTAATAAGCATAGCCTTTTTCGGTGGGTATACGGCCCGATGACGTGTGCGGGTGCATTATGTATTCATCTTGTTCGAGCGCGGATAAATAGTTGCGAGCCGTGGCCGGGCTTATTTTTAGATCATAAGTTTGAACCAAATACTGCGAACCGACAGGTTCACCCGTGTGCACTGCTTGCTCGATAACCATGGCAAGCATTTCTTTTAGGTGGTCGTCTAACATAGTGGACAGCTTCTAGCTTCTAGCTACTAGCTTCTAGCTTTTAGCACTCGGGGTATTTGAGTGCTAATAATATAACTCATCGCGTGCACGAGCGTCAAGAAATAAAAAAACGCTTAACAAAGCGCTGTTTTTTCTTACATTCTTCAGAGTTATCAACAATATTGAACCTCGGACTTATCCCGGACTTTTTTACGTTTATCACGTTGCACGTTTGTAACGTTTATAACGAGGGAGTTATAAACCCAACCCTAAATCCCTTACCCGTCCCACGTAGCTTTCGTGTAGTGGGATTAGTGACTTGTTTATACAGCCCCTGACAAGGGGTTGGGGTTGAGCCAAAATTATTCGTACTGCAAAGCTTTGATAGCATCATAATTGGCGGCACGGCGGGCGGGGATATAACCAAAGATGAGGCCGATGGCTGTTGAGACACCGAGGCCCAAGACTACTCCGCTCCAAGGGATAACGAAGATCCAGTTGTCGGATTCAAATGCGCGCAGAGCTTGGATACCCAGCCATGAAATGCCGATACCCATGATTACACCGATTATTCCGCCGACCACGCACAGCACGATGGCTTCGATTAAGAATTGCGACAGTATGTCGGCTTTTTTGGCGCCAACGGCTTTACGCAGGCCGATTTCTCGAGTGCGCTCGGTAACGGTGACGAACATGATGTTCATGATGCCGACTCCGCCGACGATTAGTGATATGGCGGCAACCGAGGCTAAAAGAATTTGCAAAATATCACCGATGACTCCGGCTCGCTCGGCCGTGTCTTCTTGGCCGGAAATAACAAAATCATCTTCAGCCAAATCACCCTCCGGATTATCCAAATTGTGAGTATCACGCAAGATTATTCTGATTCTTTCTTTTGCTTCTTCAGTTGGCACGTCTCCGGTTTTTACATTCAAGAAAAGCACATAATCTTCATTAAGATCACGAAGAAGGCTGGTTATGGGAACGTAAACAACTTGATCCAGGTTCGTGAAAAACCTGGTTCCGGCTTTATCCAAAATTCCAATGACACGATAGCTGTTCTTTTTGATCTTGATTCTTTTACCGAGCGGGTTTTCTTGCCCGAATATTTCCCTTGCAACATCCGTGCCCAGTACGGCAACTCGAGCGCCGCTATCAACATCTGATTCGGAGATAAAAGTTCCCTCCTTTATTTCCGTATTGTAAATCAATAACTCATCTTGAGTTACTCCGCCGATACGGTTTGTAATGCTAACGTTTTGGTATTCAACCAGCAAATCCGAATAATAAGTGGCGCTTATGGCATCAATCCACTTTTCCCGGCGCAAACGATAATAATCATCCATGTCCACGGTTTGCTTTTGCATCATATTGGGAGGGCCTGCGCCCCCGCTGCCGTCTCCGGGCCCGCTTCTTATGATAAGCAAATCAGAACCGAATGAAGCTACCTGGCTAAGTATGTAGTTTTCTGCGGCCTGCCCCACGGAAAGCATGAGGATTACGGACATTACGCCGATAACGATCCCAAGCATGGTTAAAGCGGCCCGCCTTCTGTTGCGGATTAAGTTTTGCCAGCTTATTTGGAGGAGATCGTTTAATTTCATATGTTGTCTGAACCTTGATTCGCATGATTTATTGATTTACTTGATTATTTGAATTTGAAGAAAAATTAATCCTTTAGAAAATCGGTTTGGAATCGAATAATCGAGAGAATCAGGGTTCAAGAGTCGTTATTCATTCTTCCTTAAAGCCACTATTGGGTCGAGTTTGGCGGCGGTTTTGGCGGGCGCGTAGCCAAAGATGAGGCCCACGGCGGTTGATACCACGACACCGAAGATTATACCGCTGGTTGAAATGGTAAATTGCCAGCCGTCTTGATATTGGGTGATGATTTGAATAGCGAGCCAAGCCGCGCCCGTCCCCAGAAGAACACCGCCAACACCTCCTCCCAAAGTAAGCATAACCGCTTCGGTTAAAAACTGGTTAAGCACCTGATCGTTGGTGGCGCCAAGAGCTTTGCGGACGCCGACTTCTT
>CAYOMV010000092.1:0-4252 GCA_964405175.1 uncultured Gammaproteobacteria bacterium
GGGCTAGGCTTACATGTTCGGCCAGGCGCGTGTGCAAGCCCGCGAATTGCAAAGTGGTTTCGTGGCTTGAATCCCAACACAAAACTTCACAGTCTGTGCCTGTGGCAAGCTTGATTTTGCCGTTGCGGTTTACCAGCCCAAGTTCAACCATAACGGATGCTTTGGCAACCGCGATGGTATGTAACATTTCCAAGGCGGCGTTTTCCGTGAGGTTGCGCTCGATAGTGACGATGAGGTTGATTGTTCCGGCCGGAACCATTTCTTGGCCGGATTCTTCATCGTAGGCGGCGTGATCGCCGGGTGCTACAGCGTTGCCCAATCCAATCGTCGCGAAAGCAGAGATGCGCAGGCCTTTATTACCCTTGAATCGCGCCTGACCCAAATAGTTTTGGGAGGCCGTAGTAAGCATCGCTACAGATTTCTCTTTTTGCATACCGCGATTCAATATCAATTGTTCAGTTTCTTCAAGCAATTGAGGCATGGCAAGCAAGCTGTTTTTTGCCAAAGTGCGATTTATTACATAGCGGATTCCATCACGGCGGCCGCCGCCAAATGGCGCCCAACTCAATGTGGAAACCGGTCTATCAAAATAAAGAGCAGTGTATTCAGGAGTGTTTTTAATGTGGTGCATCTTACTCCTTTGGTTTTGGCGAGTTGCATTGTTGCCTAATTTCAGGATAATGTCAATCTATGGAAATGATAGTTGTTATTTTGCTCGCGATTCTCTTGGATTTGGCATTGGGAGATCCTAAATGGCTGCCGCATCCTGTAAGATGGATGGGGTTTTTGATTAACTATTTAGATCAAGCATTAAGGATAAAAATACGGAGCGCGGAGCGCGGAGCACGGAGTACGGAGCGCGGAGCACGGAGCACGGAGCACGGAAAGTTGAGAGTTGCGGGGGTAGTTTTGTGGTTTTTAGTGGTTGGCGGGACGGCTTTGGTGTCGACTGTGCTTATGTTATTGGCGACGTGGATTAATGTTTATTTGGGTGTGGCGCTTAATATCATTATGATTTTTTATGCGCTTGCCATAAGGTCGCTGACTGATGAGGGGAGAGTAATTCGAAATTTGTTAAAGAAGGGCGATTTGGAAAGCGCGAGAAAGAGATTGCAGACTATTGTTAGCAGGGATTGCTCAAGAGAAGATGAGCAAGGAGTTATGCGGGGAGTGATTGAGACGATTACAGAAAATTTGTCCGACGGAGTTATCGCGCCGCTTTTGTTTGCCATGATTGCAGGCGGCCCGTTGGCTTTGACTTATAAAGCGGTGAATACCTTAGACTCCATGGTGGGTTATAAAAACGAGAACTATATTGATTTTGGTTGGTTTTCGGCGCGGGCTGATGACGTGGTTAATTGGATTCCGGCGAGAATTACAGGATTGTTCATCGTTGCGGTGGCGTTAATAACTTTGCAGAATCCGCTAAAAGCGATTAAAGCTTGGAGGCGAGACGCACAAAAGGGGCCGTCGCCAAACGGCGGTATACCGATTGTTACATTCGCGGGCGCGCGAGACGTTGCTCTGGGCGGAGATTGTTATGCGCAGGATGGGAGCAGGGTTTGTATACCAAAAGTCGGAGGATCTCGCTGTGAGTTATCTTTTGATGATATCAGGTGGGCGAATGGATTTGTGTATTTAACGACAACAATATTTTTTATAGTCTTTGTTACGATTTCACTCTTTGCAGTTTAGGGTTGGTAGTTTATAGTTGGTTTATATGAATACAGTTATAGTTTTTGGTTCGGGTTGTTTTTGGTGCAGTGAGGCTGTGTTTAAACAGTTGCGAGGAGTTGTCGCTGTGACGCCAGGATATGCGGGCGGATCTGTTGCGAATCCAAGTTACGAGCAAGTTTGCACCGGGGAGACGGGGCATGCGGAGGTTGTGAGAGTTGAGTATGACTCGGATATTATATCTTTGGATGATTTGCTGACTGTCTTTTTTGCTACGCATGATCCGACTACATTAAACAGACAAGGGCATGATGTTGGCGAGCAGTATCGGTCTATTATATTATATTCAGATGAAGAGCAGAGGCGGGCGGTAGAGAGATTTATCGCGAAGCTTGAGGAAGAGAAAATTTATGATAGTAAAATTGTGACAGCGGTTGAACCGCTTGCGGACTTTTATGAGGCGGAGGATTATCATAAGGATTATTATGCCAAGAGTCCGGATAAAGCTTATTGCCAGGCGAACATAAACCCGAAGCTTAAGAAGATGAGGGAGAGGTTTGCTGAATTGCTTAAGGATTCAAACTAAAAAGTGCAAAGTGTAAACTTCAAAGAGTGACTAAGTAACTTAGAATACTCTTTGTAGTTTTTAGTTTGTAGTTTATACTGCGTTTATATGAAAAAAGACGAGGAATTATCAAAAGAGTTGCGAGAGGTAGCTCGCGGAGGTGGAACTGAAGCGCCGTTTACAGGCACGTATTGGGATTCTCACGAAAAAGGAATGTATAAATGCGCTGTTTGCGGAGTGGAACTCTTTTCGTCGGACACTAAATTTGATTCGGGGACAGGTTGGCCAAGTTTTACGGAGCCGGTGAATTTGGAACATATAGAATTGAAAGAAGATAATAAGCTGGGAATGTCGCGAACAGAGGTTATCTGTAAAAATTGCGGAGCGCATTTGGGGCATGTTTTTGATGATGGGCCATCGGACAAAGGCGGTAAGCGTTATTGTATTAATTCAGTTAGTTTAAACTTCAACAATAGCAAATAGCAAATGGCAAATAGCAAGAGTGATAACAGATAATAGTTAGAATAATATGGTGATGAGGTTTTTGAGGTTTGAGGATATGAAGATTTGGAAGGAGTCGAAGGTTTTAGCTTACGATGTTTATGTAGCGTTTAAAGATTGTCGGGATTATTCATTTCGTGATCAAATTCAGCGTGCCGCGGTATCGGTAATGAATAATATCGCGGAAGGTTACGAAAGAGGAACTAATAACCATTTCATTAATCATTTAAAAACAGCTAAGGGTTCGTGCGGAGAGGTGAGATCCATGTTACATCTTGCAGTTATGTTAAAATATATTACTCAAGAAGAATTCGAGAGTTTGTTAGTTAGATCAGAAGAGATTTCCAAGATGCTAGTAGGTTTTATAAATCAACTGAAAGAATCTAAGTAACCAATGAAATTTAAATAACTCTTGCTATTTGCCATTTGCTATTTGTAAAATTATGACTTGATGGGTTGCGTTTTGTTTTTATGGTAAAATAGCAATAAATCATTTTGTTATTTTTTTATGCCTAAAAAGAAAGAGTCCCAAATCAAAAAACATTCCCCATTAATTGCGGGTTTTTTATTTAGCTTGTTTTTTGGAGGATTATCGATAATGTTGTTTTTATCCATATCTCAAGATTCTCAAGCCCAGCCGGTCGCTACTGAAGAGGATTTTGACCCCAAGATTTTATACAGCCATTGGAATGATAAAGAGCCTTGGGCTCCTTGCGGAGAGTGGGTGGATATCAGAAAATTTGATGATTCCGCGAAAGCTGAAGCGGTAAAATGCGTTGAAGAGCGTGATAAAGCTTTAAAAGAACGCCGGGATTATTATTTGGATCCAAACATGGGTTGGCATAAAGCCGGGGCTTGCAATCGAGCTTGTACGGAAGCTTGTGAAACGGCATCGATTGCTGCCGGCTGGAGCTCGGATTGTCAAAATGGCTATATAAGCAGGCCTAATGATATCGAAAAAGTGATGTTGGATTGTAAAAATGAATGCGGAAGAGTGTCGCGTGCTGAAGAAAATGCTTTGCGCAGTCCGTCGCAGGTTATCAGGCAATGCTGTGAAGGTATTGAGTTAAGCGATACGATTCAAGATGAGCCTAATTGTTATGACGGAGTACAAAACGGAGATGAAGAGGGAGTTGATTGCGGAGGGTCTTGCGAAGCGCAATGTGAATCTGATGTTTCTGTAAGTATTTCGCCCAAAGAAGTGGAGATGGTGGCTGATGGAAAAACTTCTTTGGATTTTGTGGTCACTATTACTCAAGATGGCGAGCCGTTGGCCGGGCAAGAAGTTTCTTATCGTTTGCAAGACGAGAGGAGCCGGGTTGATGATGATAAAGAGGGAGGGGTGAAGCAGTCATCGGCAAAGACTGATACAAAGGGTCAGGTTAAGTTTACATACACAACTGCCGAGCAGCCTAGAGATTTTACAACTTCAAC
This sequence comes from uncultured Gammaproteobacteria bacterium, assembly GCA_964405175.1. Taxonomy (GTDB): domain Bacteria; phylum Patescibacteriota; class Patescibacteriia; order 2-12-FULL-60-25; family 2-12-FULL-60-25; genus MWCR01. Next base: position 4,175 of record CAYOMV010000092.1, read on the forward strand.
ATTGGTTTTGCAGATCGTGAATCAAAATGGAAATCCGCAAGCGCGCATTACGCTTACTCCCGGGTTTAGTATCTGGTG
>CAYOMV010000093.1:0-2397 GCA_964405175.1 uncultured Gammaproteobacteria bacterium
AAAACCAATCCTCCTCGATTGGCTTGCCCAGGACGACTTATCAAGAGTCCTCAAAGGGCTTATGTTCTCCTGGCCGATACCTCCAAGGATAAACCCCTTCGCAATCATGCCACCTTCCAATCAGGTCGCTGGAAGGCATTGGAGAAGCAAAAGAGAAACGGCACGCTTTCGAATGAAGAAGAACACTTGCAGACTGCCAAAATCAGAGAAGCCCTCCTACACATCCTACAGGACTTGCCCGACGAATGGGCTTCAGATGGACTGGAAAATATTTATACTTCTTTGGACTTGCCCTCTATGCGAAACTGGAAAAAGTACGCCGCCTATATCACCGCCGCCATTGCTCTGCTAGCTGGAATCGCCGAGTTTTCAGGGGATAGCCTGCGGGATATGTTCGGCCAAAAAGCACCCACCGAACAACCCGCTACAGCCTTTTCTCCTGATTCTGCACCGAAAGCAAGTACGCAGGGCGACCAGAGCCCTGCCCTCATCACCCATGATGGAGATGTAAACATACAGTAGGGAGAACCCAAGCCGAAACCAGATTCCTCCCACAACTTAAACAGGCCGACGCAGTAGCTGCCTTCATCCGGGATGTCAAGCAGGGGAGCGGCGATTGGGCCATTCCAGCGGGAACGCCCATCGTACTAGCCGGGGATCTCAACTTGGTTGGACGGCAGCAGCAGTTGCAGACGACCGATACCGACGTCTCTGACCACCTTCCTCTGGTGGCAGATTTTGCCTTGGCCATGGTCGAGGATGATGACAGCACCAGCCGAGCCAATCTCTCTGAGCCAAGCTGGCACGTATCGCCCAATCCCACCGATGAATGGCTGACGGTGAGCCTGCCTGGATAACCCCCCACTGGGAGTTGTCCCTGATCAACGCGTAAGGTCAAAAAGTCAGGCAAGCACTGGGTGCCCAATCGACGCTGCGCTGGTGGGTAGGCGACCTGCCCACAGGGATTTACTACTTGCAGGGGAAGGCCAAGACATATCAGCTCAGTGCGCTCATTTGGGTCCAATGAACCTCAATTACTTGGGCGATCTTAGAGGGAGAAATTGGCCTTCGACCGACCTGTTTTTTCTCACCTGCGAACGGGTTCGTGTTGGTTGAGTAAGGCGCAAAGAATGGCTTCCCCTTTTTTCACGCAGAGGCGCAGAGGCGCAAAGTAAAAGGTTGAGGCTCAACTACATGTTTAGTGATCGGGGCCGGATTACGCCGCTTTCCATCCCCACAATCCGGAAATCCGGCCTAGCAAGGTTCGTGTTGGTTAAACGAGAAACGAGGAGTGGTACCCACAGCGCAACCCTCTGCACTCCGCAAGGCAAACGCGGGAGAATCACAAAGCCCCCCCTGCTCACGTATTGAACTGGGGGAAGGGGAGAAGTATTGGGCATAAAACCTACCCTTTGCTTTCGTTTTCTTATCCGGTCATATAGCCAAGGAGGCTGGGATAAGGGGTCATTGCGTTAAAATTCAATTTTCTGAATGGTCCACTCTTCCGCAGCGTTGTTTTGAAAATCTTGGTTGATGACAAAGTAGTGGCCTTCGGGCGTGATCGCTACCGTCGTACTGGTCGTGATGGCAGTGGTATTCACGATCGTCGCCGTGCTCCAATCATCAGCACTTGTCAATTCCATCAAGACATTCCCGCCGGGATTCCCGCCATCGTTGGTCACTCCTACTACATTGCCTGCCTCATTGATGACCATACCATCGAAGCCTGCAAACTCATCTCCCGCGACATTGACCTCAACCACATCGGCGGGCGCATCGACCGGGACTTTTAGCAGACCACTGGCCGAATAGTCGTCATTGATCAGCGAGACCAACAAATATCCATCTGGATGAAAATCCATGCCATTAGGGCGCGCGTCAAAACTTGGGTTTTGCCAGAAAAGTGAAGCATTGCCATTTGCATCCACCTGATAGATCACATTGGCAAACCAGTCAGATATGTAGACGTTTCCATCGTCATCCACGGCAATGTCATTGGCAAAGTACGCGAAAGCCCCAGGGGCTAGGTCAGAGAGCAGAATATCCTGCTCCAGGGTTCCGGTTTCCAGGTTGTAAATCCTCAAATTGGACTGCCCTACCGTGCTTGCTAAGGTGTCAAATGCCTCTAACCCATTAAAGGCTGCGGCTAGTAGGCGATTTCTATCGTAATCGATGTGTAGCCCTGCGGTAGAGAGGGGAAAGGGTTCTCCGTTGGCGAAGGGGGTAACTGTGCCGTCGAGTGCGACCGCTACGATAGGGAGCGCATTGACAGAACTCAAGAGGAAGGAGGTATCACCCTGGTTGTACTCGATTCCTTCGGGGCCTTGGGCCGGCGCGTTGGCCACGATCGAACTAGGAAACTCAATCGAAGGCTCAGGCATCGGTTCTTCATTCCCA
>CAYOMV010000093.1:2497-3942 GCA_964405175.1 uncultured Gammaproteobacteria bacterium
AATCAGGAGCATAGACTTAACATGTTGCATGACGATTCTTTTAGGTTGTCGTTAACACTTGCCCTGTAAAGATCAGCATCATGCATGCTCTGCGATACTACTTTCTTCGGTAAGCATCCAAGATATCACTGATGAGTGGCTCGGTACTGAGCAGGGGTAAGGCTTTCAGCTTGCTTGAATTGCTTGATGAAATGCGAGGTGCTATTGAAGCCTAAGATGAAGCCGATTTCTTTGATGCTCATATCAGTCTGAGTCAACAACGATTTGGCTTCGTTCAACACAAACTCCATGATCCACACTTTGGGACTTTTGCCAGTTTGAGACTTGACGACTTCACTCAAATATTTGGGGGAAATGTTCATTTGATCCGCGTAAAAGGAGACCGCCTTAAACTCCAGGTAGTGCCTATTCAGCAGGTGCTTGAAGGCTTGAGCCAGATTGGCAGGCCTGTTGGTTTGGGCGGATAGGAAGTTGGTTTGGGGGCGTGGACAAAATGATTCGATAAATTTTAGTAAAGAAAATGCTAAGCCTGGCACCCATGACGGCTGGGAAGATTCGATCAATCGAATGAACTCGAAAAACCTATTTCTGGTGGAGGCATCTACTCCAAAACAATGAACCGCACCGTGCTCAAAGTACTCAAACTGCAAGGGAATCTGACGGGTGAAGTCTTCCTGAAACAGCTTTTCGTTGAAGAAAAAAACCGTCTGCTCCAGGGTTTCATACCCTTCCTGCCATTGCCGCAAAATACCCGGGCCAATGACGATTAAGGTATCAGGGCCAATGGCATATTCAGCAGTTCCCACCGTAAACCGAGCGCTGCCTCCAGTGACGATTCCCACCCCATAAAAGAAATTTCGGTAAGGAATGCGGGGGTTGTTAATGATCTCGAACGTTTTTTCAGTAGCAACAAAATAATCTGCTGAGGTATTCTGCTGGATGTGGCTTTGGATAAAATCTAGGTATTCAAAGCTCCGATAGTCTTTCATGCCAGGAAGTATTGCTTGTCGGTAAAAGCATGTTTGGCCAGCGATGCTGCTTCTCGGCCAGCTTCAGGCTTTGTTCGGTGGCCTGAAACTCCAGCTCAGAAACCCTTTCCCCCCAAATGGCCGTCAGTACAAGCTTGGCTACCCGCGGGTTGTCCATCAGGTAGCGAAATACCACGTCATAGAGAGGATTAGGAATGAGAATGGGCGATTCCATGGGTACAAGATAAGCGATCAGGCTGTCTTTTTTGTACGGGGGAGAGCCGGTTGGTTCAAGCCAAAGGGGATAGGCTCGACAGCCAAGTCCTCACCCTCAGTCCGCCAGCAGGCGCTGCACCATCGCTGCCTCCAGGCCGATGGCTCGGGTAATGGCCTCCACGTCATTGCCCTGCTCAGCCAGAAAGCGCACGAAGCGACGCTGGGTATTTTCTTTTTCCTTGCGCTCCCGCTCCGCTAGCT
>CAYOMV010000094.1:0-3935 GCA_964405175.1 uncultured Gammaproteobacteria bacterium
AGTTATGGCATATTATTAAATGGTACTTAAATCATTAGTTTGCTAGTCTAGAGCCATAATATATATGCCACTTTACAAAAACCACAACGGCAAGGCTCAGCCGATAAAAGAGAAAACAATCAAGCTAGAAAAAGATTTGCAAAAATTTACAGAAGATAACTTGGAGGCAATCTTTAATCTTCGACCCATTAAATCAGAATTTCAGTTAAACAACTTACGCATTGATACTTTAGCATATGACCCGGAAAATAAATGCTTTGTAATCATCGAATACAAGCGAGATAAGAGTTTCAGTGTCATAGATCAGGGTTATGCGTATTTAGCATTGATGCTTAATAATAAAGCTGATTTTATCCTTGAATATAATGAAAACAATACCAAGCCCATAGCCCGTAAAAACGTGGACTGGACACAATCTAGGGTTTTATTTTTAGCAAATTCTTTTACTACTTACCAACAAAATGCTATCAATTTTAAAGATTTGCCTATAGAACTTTGGGAAGTAAGAAACTATGATGGCGATTTATTTTCGTATCAAAGAATTAATGCCCAAGATAATGTAGAAACAGTTAAGACAATTACTAAAAACGAAGCTATCAAGCGAGTTAACAAAGAGATAGAGGTGGCAACAATTGAAAATCATACAGAAAATAAACCGCAAGAGATTGTTGACCTTTTTGATGAATTGAGCGAAAAAATACTGCAGATTGATCCCAGAGCTAGCAGGAAAGCGGCTAAAGATTATATTGGATTTCAAATTAATAATTACAATTTTGCCGGTATAAGGTTAAGACGAAACTATATAAATATCGATTTACCACGTTGCTTGGCTAAAAAATTGAAAGATCCACAAAAAATAGTCAGCGATCGTAAGAATGCAATGAAGTTTTATAACCAAAACATAGCTGAATTCAATCTCAAACCGGAAGATGATATGGATTATGCAATAATGTTGATTAAACAATCTTACAAAAAACTTTTAGAAACTAAAGATCTATAAAATATGATAACAGGTACTACTGTATATTGGATAATCGCACTAATAATCGCCGCAATTTTTTACTTAAAACGGCACGAGATATTAAGGCTGCAAGGCAAGTGGCGTTATTTTAAAATCCTTTCTATATCATTAGAGATCTTGGCAATCATTGCAATCAGAATGGTTATACCAATGATTCTAATAAACATCTTCGGCCAGGCATCATTCATTGCGTATCTTGATTTAGCAATTTTTATAATCATAGTTTTTATTATTGATTATTTGGAAAAAGCTATTTGGTCAAAATTTTACAAATAATATGCCCTCCTACATCTTCCTCGCACAAGATCCACCTACGCCAAGGCTTCGGGGGATAAAAGGCCAGAAATAAAGAAACCTTCAACTCCTCGGCATCACAAACGGCGAAACATCGCGCCAAGCTTTTGAAAAACTTTTAGAGGAAAACGATTGGATCCGCGATTCGGATTATACGGAAGTACAGGCTTTTGAGCTTAAGAGCGAGAAGGGGGAGTATTTTGCTGTTTAAGAATCTACGAATCTGGAATCTGAGAATCTGAGCAAACTTATAATTAGAATCTAAGCGAATTACGAATAAGTACTGAACTAGACATCTTTAATATTTTGTGTTTAATTGGTATCATACTAATATCAATATGAATATCATAAAAATCACCAAAGATTGGCTAATCAAACAATTAAATCACTCACCGGAATTCGTTCCGATGGGCTTAGTTGAATTGCAAAGATATTTCAGATCCAATGGACCAATAGAATTTAAAACCGAACAACAAGGTGATTTTTATATTGCAACAAGTCAAAATTTTCAATATGGCAGTATTATCGCTTCCGCAAAAGATGCGGAAAATTTAGATAGTAAAATCAAAGATGCCATACTCACATCTTTTAAAATTCCCAGCGCGTATAAAAACGAGGCCGGCATAACTCGCCAAGGAGAAAAGCGAGAATATGCCGCCGCTTAGCTCGTTGCCGGGGCATATAAGATACAATAAATTTTTAAAAGCGCTTAGCCGCTTAGGATTTGTGATAGATAAATCAGGTGGCGACGGCAGCCACGTCTTAGCGGAATATAAAAATCACAAAAGCATTACAATTCCATACTACCCAAAATTACCCAAAGAGGTTCTCTATTATCTACTAAAAGAAATTGAGAACATTACAAAAGAAAAGGTAACCTGGGAATTAATAAACAAAGAACTGTAATCAATAAAACAATGATGCCACCCATCCTCATCTCTGCCGGCGCAGTCATCTTGTCGCAAATTAGAACAATCAGCAGTAAAAGACTTATTCGCAAAATAAGGACTTATCCTAAAGATGATTTTAAAATAGCTACACTAAAAATTGAATTAGAAGATTTACTATGAATGGCCGCATAAGGAGGCCCCAAGCTCTAGATTAATTGATCTATTGATGAATAACTTATTAAACACGCTTTTATACATATGAAAATTCATTTTAGTAAAAAACAATATTGGGATCTTTTGCGTGCGGTATATATCGCCGACTGGGTCGCGAACGCTATTTGCGAGGAAGATATGAAGGAGGATGACGGCATCAAAGAAATCCGCAATTACATTTTTACTTTTGCCAAGGAGTTGGGTTATGAAAAATATGTTGTTTACGATAAAAAGATGGGAAGGCATTTTGCTACTTTTGATTTGGATGACGAGCCAAAAGTACGCGAACTTATTGATAGATTTGAAGACCACTGTTTTTGGGATGAATTAAGTGAACGAATGGGAGAGCGCGATTTTTTGAGAAATCATACAAAAAATGAAATCGAAAAGATGGATGAAATGGAATATATTTCAAAGTTAAAAAGCCTCGAGGATGCCTGGGCGGATGAATTTGAAACTTACGGTCTATCCCGATTGAAAGTGGATACTTAAAATGAATTCGAGGTCATCAAGGATAAAGTTGAAATAAAAAAGCCGCACGCAATACGCACAGCTTACAAATAAACGAGCTAAACTTCCCAAGGCTTTCCCAAAACCATTTTTTCAGCTTTGAGCTGTTCTTTGGAGATCTCCTCAGGATAAGGGCCGACTTGGTCGATAAACCCCCAACGGCAACGCTCGTAGTCACGAGCCAGAAGATCCAAGTTGGAATCTGCCCGGACTTTGATGATCCTGCCGTGATAACTCAGCCTAACCTCAGCGCCAAGCTTACGAGCCAGGCAAATGGCATCCGAAAGCACCAATTGCAACGGCACCCCGTCATCCACCGGCCCCCAAAGATCAAACTCAACCTGTTCCAATGAGCTCATCTCTAATCTCCTTTCTGAAAGTACATTCCGGCCACAATAGCCTAAATTAAGCAAAATGTCAACCCTTGCATCTATTTCATTGTGGCTTCGATTTGATTGGGATGCAGTAATCTCAGAAAAAATGTTCTGGGACAAGCGCCGATAACAACCACTATCCGAAACTGAGAGGAGCTGAACATGGTAACTCCTTTTGATGCGGCATTCAGCCAAGACACAATCAAATCGTAAATCTTTGGGTCTTTGCAATTAAAACGGACTTTGCGGTTTGGTACAGAATATTGAAACTCATTGCTAAGCACTCTGAAAAGATAATTCCGCACCATGTCATCCACTGACAGCTCAATCATCGCTTCACCTTCGCTGTTTAAAGGTACATTTCGCGCCCAACACGATCTTGTCGCCTAGGGCGTGATTATGTGCGATACTAAAGCAATCAAAACGAACTGTCAATACGCTCCAGTATCTAGCCGCTAGTATCTAATATCTAGCAGTCAAAACAGTCGCTTCTGCTAGATACTAGATACTAAATACTAGATACCAGATACTAGATATTAGATACTAGATATTAGATAATAGATAGTAAATAATAGATAGTAGATAATAGATAATAGATACTAAATAATAAAATAAATATCGCGAGAGCGATAC
>CAYOMV010000095.1:0-3848 GCA_964405175.1 uncultured Gammaproteobacteria bacterium
GGTTTATACTGTTCATTGATCATTGATCCATGTTAATTGTTCACTGTTACTTAGTGATCTTGGCCAGGCCTTGGAGGAAAATCCTCTTAGAGGCCTTTCCTTTGCCCCCGCTAGACTGACAGACCTGTATCATTCATTCATGCCTGAATCTTTCTGACTCAATTTCGAAAAAATACACCACTTGCATAAACGGTCACCGGAATGCGGTACGGGTTTACCAGGCACAGCATTTACCTTTCGTTCATATGGGCTTATTCAGGGGTTGCACCTGCGGGGCAACCCCTACGGACTTTTCATCACGAATGATTGATCACGAATTTCGAATCATATGCACGAGGCCTGTGATCTGATGAGGGTCCGTAGAGCCAGATTGATGGCGCCACCACCGGAAAAAAACCACTGCCAGGCATGGATCGAGCATGGGGGCAAACGCGTGTTTGCGGTGAGGGGGTAAGGGGGGGAGGGGGAATTTTCCCTATCTTTACCCTTATGCAAAAGAAATTCAACATCACCGGCACCTGCCTGCCCCATCTACATTACATGATGGACAACCGCGCCAAGCTGGCCGAGGTGATGAAGATGATTGAGGCAGGGGAATACTTCACCATCAACCGCCCAAGGCAGTATGGGAAGACCACGACGCTCTTTGAAATGAGGGCCTTGCTGGAGGCGGATCCCGATTATTTGCCCATCCGCCTGGATTTGCAAGGAGTGGATGAAAAATGGCATGCGTCTGATGGGGCTTTTGCGACCATGTTTATCCGGCAAATGGCAAATACCCTGGAATTTAAGGAGCCAGCATTACATGCCTTTTTAGAGAAGCAAAAAAGCGAAGTGTCAGATATGGATTCGCTTTCGAGGGTGATCACGCGGCTGGCCCATCAAGTAGAGCAAAAGATCGTCCTGCTCATCGACGAGGTCGATGCCAGCAGCAACTTCGAGCCTTTCCTGCGATTTCTAGGCATGCTGCGCAACAAGTACCTCGACCGTATGTCGCCAGAGAACCGTACCTTCCACAGCGTGATCCTGGCCGGGGTTCACGACATCAAGAGCCTCAAGCTCAAGCTGCGCGGCGACCAGGTGGCCCAGTACAACAGCCCCTGGAACATCGCCGCCGACTTCGAAGTCGAGATGAGCTTCCGCCCCCACGAAATCGCGCCCATGCTGGTGGACTACAGCCAAGCTGAGGGCATAGAAATAGACGTCGATTGGTTTGCTGAAAAGCTCTACTACTACACCTCGGGTTATCCCTTTCTCGTCTCCAAGCTCTGCAAAACCATCGCAGAAAAGCTCGTCCCCCAGAAAACCGAGCCCCGCTGGACGCCCGAGGACCTAGAGGAGGCCGTGCAATTGCTGCTGAAGGAAAACAACACCCTCTTCAAGAGCCTGATCAAGAATTTGGAGAATAATGCCGATCTCTACGATTTTACCTACCAAATCATTGTGGAAGGCGAAACCATTCCTTTCAACCCGGATGATCGGATCATCAGCCTGGGTCGCCTCTACGGGATCTTTCGGGAAAATGGTCAAGTGAAGGTACACAACCGCATTTACGAACAGCGGATTTACAACTATATGATTGCCAACACCTTGCGGGAGCACCTATCCCGCAGGCAGTCATACATGGGTTTCTCCTACGAAAAACCCGATGGCTCGCTCGACCTCGAAAAGGCCCTGCTGCGTTTCCAGCAATTTCTCCGGGAGCAATACAGCAAAAAGGATCAGGCCTTCCTCGAACGCCAATGGCGCTTAATTTTCCTGGCTTTCCTCAACCCCATCATCAATGGCAGGGGCCACATGTTCAAGGAGGTGCAAATCTCCGAAGAGCGCCGCCTCGACGTGGTCGCCACCTATCTCCAGCACAAATACATCATCGAACTCAAGCGCTGGTACGGCCCTACTTACCACCAAAAGGGCCTCGACCAGCTCGCCGACTACCTCGACCGGCAGGAGGTGGACGAAGGCTATCTGCTGATTTTTGAGGCGGAAAAGGAGAAAACTCACCGGCAAGAGTGGATCGAGCACCGGGGGAAGCGGGTCTTTGCGGTGTGGGTGTGAGGGGAGAAATTCCTACCTTTATCCTCATGCAAAAGGAATTCAACATCACCGGCACCTGCCTGCCTCATTTGCACTACATGATGGACAACCGCGCCAAGCTGGCCGGGGTGATGAACCTCATTGAGCGGGGCAAATATTTCACCATCAACCGCCCCCGGCAGTATGGGAAGACCACGACGATGGCGGCGTTGAATAAGCAACTGCTCGCCCATCCGGCCTACACGGTGATCAGGACCAGCTTTGAAGGCTGGGGCGAAGAAGCTTTTGCTAGCGAAGAGGCGTTTGTCCAGGCTTTTCTGAGTGAAATCAACCAGGGGATGGCTACGCATGAACAAGGTGACTGGCTGAAAGCATATCCCCAACCGGTACACACGCTGCGACAGCTCTCTACTCTGATCCGCGAACTCGTGGCCCGGACCCCTGCCAAGCTTGTGCTCTTCATTGATGAGGTGGACAAAAGCAGCAACCATGTCGTTTTTCTCAACTTCCTGGGCATGCTACGCAGCATGTATCTCCTACAGTTGGAGGAAGCTGTCCCTACCTTCCACAGTGTGGTCCTGGCTGGGGTCCACGACATCAAAAGCCTCAAACTCAAGGTGCGCGGGGAGGGTACTGAGCAGTACAACAGCCCCTGGAACATCGCCGCCGACTTCGAAGTCGAGATGAGCTTCCGCCCCCACGAAATCGCGCCCATGCTGGTGGACTACAGCCAAGCTGAGGGCATAGAAATAGACGTCGATTGGTTTGCTGAAAAGCTCTACTACTACACCTCGGGTTATCCCTTTCTCGTCTCCAAGCTCTGCAAAACCATCGCAGAGAAGCTCGTCCCCCAGAAAACCGAGCCCCGCTGGACGCCCGAGGACTTGAAGGAGGCCGTGCAACTGCTGCTGAAGGAAAACAACACCCTCTTCGAGAGCCTGGTCAAAAACCTGGAGAATAATCCCGGGCTGTATCAACTGGTCTTTCGGCTCATCATCGAAGGGGAAAAAATCTCCTTCAATCCGCACGAACCGGTCATCAGCTTGGGTCGTTTATATGGCATTTTCAAAGACAACGGTAGCCTGAAAGTGCACAACCGCGTCTATGAGCAACTCCTGTATGAATACATGAGCGTCAAGACGGAAGTCAACATGAGCCGCCTGCCCAATTATGGCGAGCATTTCCAGACTGCCAATCAGGGCCTGGACATGGAGGCCGTCCTGCTGCGCTTCCAGCAGTTTATGCGAACCGAGCACAGCCCCAAAGATGCGGCTTTCCTGGAGCGCAACGGCCGGCTGGTATTCCTGGCTTTCCTCAACCCCATCATCAATGGCAGGGGCCACATGTTCAAGGAGGTGCAAATCTCCGAAGAGCGCCGCCTCGACGTGGTCGCCACCTATCTCCAGCACAAATACATCATCGAACTCAAGCGCTGGTACGGCCCTACTTACCACCAAAAGGGCCTCGACCAGCTCGCCGACTACCTCGACCGGCAGGAGGTGGACGAAGGCTATCTGCTGATTTTTGAGGCGGAAAAGGAGAAAACTCACCGGCAAGAGTGGATCGAGCACCGGGGGAAGCGGGTCTTTGCGGTGTGGGTGTGAGGGGAGAAATTCCTACCTTTATCCTCATGCAAAAGGAATTCAACATCACCGGCACCTGCCTGCCTCATTTGCACTACATGATGGACAACCGCGCCAAGCTGGAAGGGGTGATGAAGATGATTGAGGCAGGCGAATACTTCACCATTAACCGCCCCCGGCAGTATGGGAAGACCACGACGATGGCGACAATTGAGGAGCAATTGAATG
>CAYOMV010000096.1:0-3821 GCA_964405175.1 uncultured Gammaproteobacteria bacterium
CGGTAATTGGCAATGTCAGACCGGGGAAACGCACGCAAATTGCCCGGAAGATTGCGCGCGTGATCTAACCAAACAAGAGGCTTATGATTATCTTATTAAACAGTACAATAAATTGCCTTTAAATCCTTATGCCAGAAAGGGCGTTTGGTGCGCGAGCTGCCCCACTAATAACCGCGTGTTAAAAGCCATTGCCATTGAAACTATCTCATCAGATGAAGCCCGGCTGGCTTATGCGGAGAGATTAAAAGAAAAATACGAACCTTGGGTTTGCGGTTCACATCAAACAAGAGTCATTAATATGTTGGATGGCTTGCGGTTGAGCAAGGATGCGACGGAAAGGTCCATTATCGAAAAATATTTTGATTACGGACCGATTGAAGTGTTGGCTATTCCGGGGCTTAATCCATTGGCCGGGCATTTGGCGGTGGCGGTTTATGATAAAGGAACTCTTTGGAGTGATGGCGCGGAAATTTTTGATATTTGGCTAAAAAACAGTCACGGAATATATGGAATTACAGAGTGGGAAGACATGGTGGACGGTCAGGCCAGAGGGTTTCAGTGTGATCCGCCGTTTTATCCTTTGTGTGGCGGGGTCTATGAAAGAGTTAAGAGGCCGGAGTTTAAATTAACTCCGGAAGAGGAGGCTTTTAAAGCGGGTTTATCGCAGGAGGTAAAAGATAAGCTTAAGGCAAGTATAAATGAAAGGGCATATTTGGATGTGAAAGAGGCTCAAGAAAAATACATGATCGAACGGATGATGGCGTTTGACGCACGCGATAAAGTTAGGGTTGTGGTTCAGTGTCCGTTTAATGTTATGGTGGTAAATAAGGATACGGGCGCCAGGGTTGGTTATGACGCGGATGGTAAATTTATCGCGGAAGATGCTGAGGTTTATCCGGAAATTCGTGCTTACGCGGATAATGAGGTGATTTCGTATTTTATGATGCCTAAAGACGGTGAGTATGAGGTTAAAGCTTCAGGCATCGATGAAGGTGAGGCGATTGTGATGACCTCGTATCCAACAGCGGACGGAGAATTTGAAGTTTATGAATATAATAATATCGACGTTTCGCCGAGTTCTGATTTGTTGTTAAGTTTGGATGCTGATAAAGCACAGGCGGTTTTAAGCATAGACGGTAAACAGGTGGGGCCAAAGTTGCTTAGTAAAGGAGCAAGTGAAAAAGGCGTGGCATTTATTACTGAAATTGCCGAAGGTCTTTATCCGGAAGAGAATAAGCCCGGGTTGGGAGGTGAAGTTTTTCCGGATGAATACCCTCCATTGATGTTTGAACCTGTTTTTGACGGTTGGTCCGTGTTGTTGCTTCTTTTGGCACTGGGCTTATTTGTTGCCGGGATCGCGGCTTTCGTAGTATTGAGAAAAAGCGATAAAAAGAGTTTGGCGACAGTGTTGTTGGTTGTTGGCTGGTTAATAGGCGTTTTATTCCTGTTTATTATCATTGGCAGGTATCTTGGAGAGCAAAAAGAAGTCGGGAGCGATTACAGGTTTAAACAAAGCTCTGAACTTGGAACCGAGGACATGGATTTTGCGCCACGACTTACAAATACTTCAAAAACAGATGATCAGGAAGTTAGATCCGAGACCGCGGAAGGGTCGTTGATATATAAAGACAGTGAGTATGGTTATGAGTTGACCATGACACCGAGTTGGGAGGGCTACATGGCTGAGACATTGCCCATAGACGGAGAAAACGCAATAGCGGTAACACAGTTTTATTTGCCGACCAAAGAAGATTCGGAATATTCAGACAAACCCGGTTGGTTTAAGATGATGATAATTCATGTTTATACCCATGATTCTTGGGAGTGGGAACGCAAAGATTGCGAAGAATTGGATTTGTGCTGGGATGAAGAGATAGGGAGAGACGCTAACAACGTTTATGCTTGGAGCTATTTTAACGGCATTCAGCCGAGTGACATCTCTGAAAAAGCGATTATGGATATGCAGGAAATTGTTAAGTCTTTTGTGCCTGCGAGTAATCCGCCCGTGATTACTTGGGACGAAACGGTGGAAATGCAGACATACACAAATTGCGATTATGGCTACCAAATCGCATATCCAAAAAAATGGTTACGAATAACTCCCGAGACAGACGCGAAGGATGCTGTGTTTAATGGAGATAACATTACTATTGCTGTGCACGCGGCTGATTATGGTATGAGTTTGGATGAATTTGTGGCCGACAGGACGGCAGCTTGGAAGCAAGATCCTGTTAGTTCGCGTGACCAAGAGCGTGACGGGAAACGGTTAATCGCGCGTGAATATGATAATCCGGACGCGGTCTATGTTTTTTGGGAAGAAGGGAGTTATGATTTGGAATTGGCGATAACCGGGAGTAATATTGAAGAATTTTTAAACGGCGTAAATTATTTTTCCTATTTCAACAATAATATTAAGGATAGTTGCGAATAACTCGCTAAAATAGCAAATGGCAAAATGCGACTATAAAGTACAAACTGCAAAGAGTTGCTAAGAAAACTTAGATTACTCTTTGTAGTTTTTAGTTTGTAGTTTATACTTGAGCTCATGACAGGTAAAACTCATTTTGTTTTGGGAGCAAACATGGCTTGGGCGGCTTTTTTATTTGTACCCAAAGATTTGTGGTTTATAGTTTTGCCCGCTATAGGAGGATTTGCAGCTTTGCTCGCCGATTTGGATAATAGACATGCGACAATTCATCAGATTACGAGGGGTTTGTTAAGGCTTTTACTTATCGACAGATTGAGGCATAGGTCTTTGTTTCATTCGTTGTTGATTGTGCCTCCGGTTATCTTTGTGTCCACTTTTTTGTTTCCGATTCATGTTATGGCACCGCTTGTTTTTACGTTGGGTTATATATCTCATCCATTGATTGATGGATTTAACCCGCAAGGGTGCGAGTATCTTTATCCGAGCAAGAAAAATTACAGATTTTTGCCCAGGTTTTTGTGCGTGGATACGGGCGGCTGGGTTGATCAGGCGTTGTTTGGGCTGGGGATTGTGGGTATAGCGCTTTTTTTGCTTACTTATTCAGGGTTAATAGAGATAATCGTTACAAAATAAAAATATATTCGAACGCTTAAAAAATAAACAAAACGAAGGTTGACAACGTGGATTAGTTTATTATAATATGATTATAATCATATGAAACGCAAGATAATAAAAGTTGGCACCTCGGCCGCTGTCATAATACCCAAGGAAGTTTTAAAGGAACAGAAGTTAAGTGTGGGCGGTTATGTTGATGTTAATTTTGCAAAAAGCTCGGTAAAGTCTGGAACAAATTTGGATATTCAGCCCGAGGTGGTGCAGTGGACAAATAAGTTTATAAAAGAGTATAAACCGTTATTAAAGAAATTAGCGGATTCTTGAATGTGAGGTATTTAAGCGTGGAAGAGATCGTCGCCATACACGATAGAGTTATCGAAGAGACCGGCGGGGCAAAGGGAATACGAGATGTAGGCTTGCTTTTTTCTTTGGCTGAAAAGCCAAAAACCGTTATTGCGCGAGTTGAAGTCTATGGAAATATTTTTATTAAGGCGGCGGTCTTGTTGGAAGCGATTGTTAATTATCATGTTTTTGTAGACGGCAACAAGAGAACGGCATTTTTGGCTTGTTTGGTTTTTTTAAGTATGAATAATGTGAGTCTTAACATAAATCAAGTTGCTACATATAAATTTATCATCTCTGTCGCAGAGAAGAAAAAGACAATAAAAAGCATTACTCAATGGTTGAAAAAATACAGTAAATAATCTATGAAACGCGTTTTTATTAACCAGACGAAAAACCCCGCCCGTTAGGGCGGGGATGGCGAGAATCCGTAGTC
>CAYOMV010000097.1:0-3801 GCA_964405175.1 uncultured Gammaproteobacteria bacterium
GCTACGTCGTCCTGAGGGACGCCGTCTCCGTACGGGGTTTCCTGGGAAGTAAAAACGCCTGTTTAAACAGACGTTATTCGGGATTGGAGGTACTTAGTAACCATTTCTGGGCTGTAGCATTCGGCGGAAGTTTGCGATGCAAAATGCATTCAGCACCCGTGAACTGCAAGTATTGAAGAGTTATTCTGTCCTCTCCCTTTTTATCACCGGCCATAACCTCATGAAAACCAATATACTTATCAGCATTCTTCCCTTGGTGATGCATAAGCAACAAAGCCAACGAGAGCTCTTGGAAATAGGGAGTTTCGCATTTCAGAGATCTCATTGCCTTTGGACGAATTACATCGGACGCAATGGGAATCATGGCTATGACTCGAACTAAATATTCATCTGAGTAAAAATCGCATTCGCGCAGGTTGGATATTGTGAGCACGTCGGGTCCATCTTCACTCAATGAGAGATGCGGTAAAACAAAACCCGGTATCTTATTTGTATCATCAAGGCCCAGGTTGTTTATGAGTCCGATAACAAAATCTTCCGCGAATGAAAAATCAACATAATCAAGCTCACAGAACTTAACGCCAATTTCAAGCAATTCCTGTCTGGTGAATACCACCTCGAAAGAAGAGTTTAGCTCCGCTTCTTGTTCTTCGAAGCTTTGAGTTTTGCTTAGCAATGGCAGTTTGGCGAGGTTGCCGATAATCATCCAGTGATTGGGTGATAGCTGTGCCAAATTTGACCTACCCGCGTCTTCAATGTCTGTATGGATACGATCGCCATGGCATCGAAATGCCACGCCCTCAAAGGGTTCCAAATCCATCTCAGAAGCATCCAGATGAAAGCAACCTGTGTTGTAATCGTGGATGCCCATTGCAGAGTAATTGGCGCCAACTTTTTTAGCATACACCATCACCCACTCAATTACAGCATCGCTTAGCTTGTCGGCAACAGGTGCAAGTTTCGCTCTTAGCTCGATGCTATTGATTGCAACGAATACTTGCCCATCTTTATCGGTAGCAAGGAATAGCATTGCAGAGCCAACACGATCTTTACCGTGCTTAATCTCTACGATTTGCACCATGGGCTCGACCGCGATGTTGGGCATGGTTTCCGCTCCCATCCCCTTGCCAAACTCACTGCTTTCACCATTTATATAGATACCAATACAACAACCGGAGTCATTGCCGATATCCAAAATGGTGAACGGGCTTTTTGAAGCCAGTCCAACAGAGAAAACACCTTCCGTGATTTTCTTTTTATCGGCAAGAGATTTTCTGATGCGGCTTAAGTGGAAGAATCCCTCGCCATCGGCTACCAGCCTGGCGTTTTTTCGAACGCCGCGCTCGTGAGTGATTCTGACGACGGACTTGAGAAGCAAAGGGTTTGATTCAACAGCCTCAAGCACCGCGCTCAAGCTATGATGTTTAATGCCGATTTTGTCCGCGATATTTTGCAGGCAAGCATCGGGCCTCGCGATTTCTTTTGTAATGAATTGCGTAAGAGCTTTGCGAAACTCGGGCAGATGAGCCTTTGCTCTAGATCTGGGATCTTGAATTTTTTGCTCATCAACATCAACGTGCCAACAACCAATACCATTTGTCCAGACAGACCAGTTAAGCTTTCGCTCCGCAAAAATCCGCTTAGCTTTTGCTTTTGTTTCATCCAGACTTTGGCTTGGCTTGTCGGGCCAAGAGCGGACATAATCTATCCAGGGATGTTGATAATCGGCGTATTCTGTTGGTGACTTTTTTTCATCAAAAGCGATTTGCATGCGCTTAAGATATGACTGACTGACAAAATCCGGGACTTGCTCCTGGGAAATGCAGTAGAGCTTGCAAGTTCTGTGAAGAAGGCTGGTATTGCCGGCTTCCGGGTCGTTGATACGGCGCAGTATGAAACCGCCATCTTTTTTGATTCTCTCGAGGCCATGAGCCGCAAGCTCGCCCTCGGGGATTGAGCGAATAGATCCGTACTTCAAAATCAATTCTTTCATTTCTTACCTCGTTTTTTGAATGTGCGTATTAAAAATAAATATGGCAAAAAATGCGCATTTTGTCAAGGTATTGCTGTTATGCCAAAATATTGAGGATATGATTAAAAGACAACAAAACGACGGACTGCATATTGTGATCGAGGGGATAGACGGATCGGGCAAGTCGACTGTCAGCAGGGCGTGCGAGGCTTGGGCAGAGGAACGTGGAGCCTCTTTTTTTAATGTAATCGAGTTTAGCGAGCGCGAACACAGATTGCCGAGTTTAGAAGAAGTTGGTGATGCAACAGGCTTGTTGACCGCTGAGCCGACTTTTTGCTGGATTGGCAAAGCCATTCGCGATGAGATAATTGCCAAGCACGAGGGTGATGCGTTGCCTCGTTATGACGGCTGGGAAACGGCGCATGCATTTGCGGCAGACAGGCTGGTGCAATTCAGGAGGCTTATAATCCCCTTTTTGCAAAATCATCCGGAGAGAATCGTAATCCAAGACAGAAGCTTGGCATCCTCTTTGGCATACCAGCCTTTGCAAGACACGAGTTTGTCGACAGAAAGGTTGCTGGAACTGCCCGGAAACAGGCAGACGATTGAGTTTTATCCGAATCTTTTGCTTTTGATTAGGACGGAAGCCGCGGCCGCGATGTCCAGGCTAGAGGCCAGGACGGATAAGCAGGATGAAGTTATCTTTGAAGAAAAAGACTTTCAGACAAAATTAGTGCAAAGGTTTTTGTCTGATGAGGTTTTGGGGCCGTTTAAGCAGGCTGGAAGTAAAATCGGCGAGGTAGACGGTAACCGGAGTATTGACGAGGTTTCAGGAGCTGTAAAAGACTTGCTATCGCAAGAATTGCCTAATTTTGGTATAATCTAAACAACTTTATAATAATACGCGTTTATCACGTTTATCACGTTTATCACGAGGTTTGTTTGCTTTTAAACTCGTTGTGAACGCTTTAAGCGTGTAGCGTGGAAACGTAATCATTATGTTAAAACCGCAAGAAGCGAAAACAATGTTTATGAGCACACTTGGATTGTTGCTTGTGACTATTTTTTTGCCTTTATTCACAGGCGTAGTTGCCGCAATCCTATCTGCCACTGGATTTAAAAACGTGGGCATGGTTGCTTTGGCTCTAGCTCTTGTTTGGCTGGGGTTATTAATCTGGCTCATTGTTAAATTATGGAAAATCGCGCCCGAAGTAGGCGTAACCCCCTGGGCTTCTTTATGGATTCTTTTGCCGTTTAGCGGTATATTTTTTGTGGGCATGTTGTTTTTGGAACCTCTAAAATATATGGCGGATAATAAGCCGGTTGGTGAAAGATTGCCCTGGACATGGGCTTTGATTAAAGAATCTTGGACTGTTTATTACCCAAGTTTAAAAAATACCATTCGTGTTTCAATTTATTTTCTTTATCTGAGCTTAGCTTTAGGTGTGTATGCCGCTTTGGTGCAAATGTTTCCGTTACTGGGAATTTTACAACTGTTCGTAAGTATCGGTTTTTGGCTGGGTTTTGCTTATTTTTTCATCAAACTTTTCTTTGCGGTTTGGGAAATCGAAGATGGCAAGAAATTTAATGAAGAAGCTGTAAAAAATAATTATTTATCTTTTATTTGGGTTTCCGTATTAAGCTTCCTGATTATCGCGGGGCCTTTTTTCCTAATAATGATTATTTCCGGGCTTTTCGCGCTATCTTTGTTTATCCCCGTATTGGGAGGAAGCGGAGCCGAAGTTTCCAATCTTATACAGCTCTTACAAGCTAAGGACGAGTTATACTGGGTGGAGGAATTGTTCTGGGTATTTTGATGATCGCTTCTT
>CAYOMV010000098.1:0-3664 GCA_964405175.1 uncultured Gammaproteobacteria bacterium
ATGGCCGGCGAAAACAAAGCCACCGGACCTAAGTCCGGTGGTCGATTACTTCTAAATCCCTAAGCTCTAAATTCTAAACAGAACGTTGAAAGTCGAGTAGATATAAATTAATCGCAATTGAAAGAATTTTTAAAATAGATACTAAATATTAAATAGTAGATAGTAATTTCTAAATGTTAAATCGGCGGCTATTGGCGACCAGTTCAGAGCTGGAGCGGATTTTGCCGCCGCCTACGTTGAAGACGACTTCGCAGCCGACACGTTGGCAGGTATCCCATTCGGGGATGTCTTTTGGTTCGGCGCGATCACCGCCTTTGGCGAAAATATCGGGTTTGATTAGGTCTATGGCTCCGGAGACGAATTGAGTGCCGTCGTCCCAAGGGATTACGATGTCTACGCCTTTGATGCCGTCGATGATTTCCATGCGATCCTCCACGGGCATGAATTTATATCGTTTCTTGCGTTCTAAAAAACCGTCGCCGTTTACTATTACCACTAAAGTACCACCGAGCTTTGATGCTTCTAGCAGGCAACGCAGATGGCCTACATGCAGAGGGTCAAAACCACCCGAAGTGGCTACCAGCGGACGAGGTAAGCCGGGCAGTATTGATACTAATTTATCAATCGCAAGAATCATAATAAGGTTATTTTAACTTAGCGGCATAAGTAACACAAAAAGATATTGACTGAATTGGAAGGCAATGGTATAAATGAGCCTCAAAAACCAAGAGGAGAGGCAGATGACTGAAAAGATGTACTTTTATATCGTGCGCGGACATAACAAAGGAGAAGCAAGGGTCATCAGGGAGTTTTCAGAAGAGCCGATTGAGAAAATGGACCGCCCTTCCGGAACCCTATATGAATTGAAAAGAGAAATGGACCTTGGAGATTTGGATGCTTGGGACAAAGTGAATCAGCTTCTCGCGAGGAAGGCCAAGGAGCTTGGCATTCATACTCTGCACAATTTGTATCCATCCGAAGACATTCTCAAAGCCGTCAAAATCGGCGCCAAAATCCGCGCGCGCGCCAACTCTTAGGGCGGTTTACTTGTCCGACCAGGGTATGTTGGATTCTTTTGCACCGGGGCCATACTTTGCCTCGGCTTTTTCTTTTGTGATGAAAAATCCTTCTTCGAGATTAATTCCAAGCTGATTGGCGAGTCTACAGACCCCAAAGAGAAGATCTCCCATTTCGGCCGTAAAATAATCTTGATGATTTTTGACGAACTCGACGCGTTCGGATTCGGACTTGTAGCGCAGGTGTTGTGACATTTCGATAAGCTCTTCGTGAAGATGATCGAATTTATCGATGTTGGGAATATCCTCCCAGCCGTTTCTTTCCGACCAGGTTTTGACGATGTTTTGGGCTTCGGATATTTGCATATGAACTGGGGGGACAAGTCGAGACTTGTCCTTACTCTTATGTGGCTTGTGATTTTGCAGAGAACCACCAGATAACGGTAGCCAGGATGAGCATGAAAGGCAAGACGTACATGGCGTATGACAAACTCCCCAGCCATACGGAAAGAACACCCACCGCCCAAATGCCCAGCATATCCCCCATTAAGCGTCCTAAAAACATGTTTACTCCGCTCGCGGTTTGTTTGAGCTCTTTGGGAATGGTTTGGAAAAATGCCAAGGCAAACGGTGTGTAGGTGGCAAAAAGCAGTACCTGCACAAAAGCCATAGCAACAAAAAACCAGAGCGCGGAATTTGCAGTGATAGCTAAGAACGCGCCCATGGCCGCGGGCAACATCAGCCATGTTATAAGCTTTAGCAGTTTGGCGCGCGAGTGATTGGGGATGTAGCGGTTAATAAAAAAGCTTCCCAAAAAAGTGCCCATGATACCCGTAGCGATAAAAATAACACCGAATATTACGCTTCCTTCGGCGGAGGGATAGTTGAGTTGGCGTGAAAAATATACCGGGGCCCAAAATGCAAATCCGGCCAGAGCGAAACTTTGCAAAATATTGCCAGATAGAGTTGTTAAAAATTTTGGATAAAAACGCAATGATAATATTTGATTTTTTGATTTTGCCGGTTTCTTGCTCTCCGATTGCTTTATGGGATAGCGGTGTAAGAGAAAAGCCACGGGCAAAGAAAATGCTCCGGCTACGATAAAGCCAACCTGCCAGCCGATAACCATATCCAAAAAACCTCCGGCAATAAAACCAAGCGCCACGCCGATTGGAACGGCCGAGTAATACAAGCTCATCGCCCTAGCCTTCCAGGATTTTGCAGCAAGAGTGTCGATTATGGGAGGGCTCGCGGTGGCAAAGACGGCTTGCCCTATGCCGATTACGGCGCGCAATGCGATCATGGAAACAAGCAAGCGCACAACGCCGGTGGCGGCGGTGGCGGCGCTCCAGGTGATAACCGCGAAAGCAAGCACAACTTGCGGAGAAAAACGGCGCATCAATGCCCCCACAAACGGGCTCGCTAAAACAAAACCCCACAAAAAAGCCGTGCCGATCATGCCAAGCTCGGCGTCGGTAAAGCCGTAATCCCTTTGTATGGAAGGAGCGACCGCAGACAAAATATATCTGTCCGCAAAATTTAAGATGTTTAAACCGGCAAGAAGATAAATCAGTTTTTTATTCGCGTTTGTCATTTGCGGATATTATACCACTATTTTTGATGTTGAATTTGCGTAATTGATGTTAACTAAAAAAGACAAGCCGCGGCATGTCTTTTTGATTGTGCGGTTAATTACTCACCCGTGTAATCGAGTCTTTTTGCAGAGTAGGAAGCAGAAGCTGTCATTTGCGAACCCGTAAATTGCACATCACCGATAACCTCCCCGTCTTCGACATAGATAGTGCCGTAGGCGGAGGCTGTACCGTTGTTTGTGATGTTGAGTTGAGCCAAGGCGTCGGCCGGCATATGTTGCGCGGTGATTGCCGGGACGTTTATTTTTCCGGTTGAGTTGAAGTTGCCGTTCATGGTGAAAGTTTCTTTATCGTCGTTCAGATCACCCGTGAGCTCGCCGTTGTAAGTGTAATCGACAGTGATTCCACTGCCGGCGCCGACCATGTTGAAAGGCAGATTACCGGATGTGTCGAAGGTCATTTTGACGACTTCGTGACCGATAATAAGACGTACCGGTATATCAATTTTTGTTGTTCCGTAAGCCGAGGGCAGTGAGACGGTCATCTTGCCTTCGTAGGTGCCGATATGGGCTGTGGCCGCGGCTACCGCCTGTTCTTCGGCTTCTTGCTCAGCTTCCATTTTTTCTTCGGCCTCGGCTATTTGCCCGGGCGTGACATCGTACGAGTAGCCGGCAGGAAAATAGTTTTCTACAATACCGTCGGAATTGATTTTTGGATACCTGACATCATCGGGTTGTTTGGGGGCCACGTACATACCGCCATTTTGCACATCAAAGGACATTGCTTCTACGGTGGTTTTGGCAAGGCCGGTTACTGCGGAGATTGTGCCTCCAGGGTTTTCCGCATAACTGCTAACATCTGCAACATTTGCGAAAAAAGTTATAGGGCCGAGTTTTTTCTGTATGACAGCAAAAGTTTCTCCGGTTTCCGGATCAGCAAAACCGAGAGCGGCAGAGCCTTGGCCAAGATCACAAATAAGATCCATGCCGCTTACCGTCATCAAAGTACCTCCTCCAACCGTGGCCGGAGCAGCGAGACCCAAAGAACCTCCGGAAA
>CAYOMV010000099.1:0-3575 GCA_964405175.1 uncultured Gammaproteobacteria bacterium
AACCCTTCACACTAGGTTACGGGTTACAAGCTAGGTTCGCCCCTACATAGTTAGAATTTAGAAGTTAGTAGTTAGAATTTAGAAGTTAGAATTTAATACTTGATTATGATAGATTCCTATTATACGTCTTTTGGGTTTGCCGGCTTTCGTTCCGTAAGTATAGTGGTGCTTGGCAATGACTCTTTTTGTTGTACTGTTGCTGATAGCTTTTTCATTCCCTATGTAAAAACCGATATGCGAGTGTTTAACTCCATCGCCGGTTTGATCTTCAGGTTCCCAGACGATTACGTCGCCCTTATTTAGCTTGCGAGACTTTTTCCAACCGCTACGCTCCATGTCTTTTAGCAGTCCGAGGACTGTGGCGTGAGGAGTTTTTACAAGTTCAAACGTATGCAAGATGATGGAGACAAAAATTGCGCAAGAAAGATCACCGTTTTTTAAAATATCTTGCTCCTTGCCATCCACTTTGGCGTAAAGATTTTGAAACATGCGCGACCCAACGCTGTTTGTGATCATTTTGAGGTAACTTTTTGGTAAGTTGACCCGAACTTGAGGTTGATTGCTCATAACATGAGTATAAACTGTAAACTGCAAACTATAAAGAGCGGGCTAATTTACTTAGCTTAAAACTTTGTAAATGAATCACATAATTAATGCCGTCTGATAGATTAAAAAATCCTTTGCTGTATTCATAATTTTTAACCACTTTTTGTACTTTGCACTTTATAGTTCGCGCTCTCCGGCGTGGCGGGAAAGAGAAATTTAACCACAATAAAACCCATGGCGATAATTTGGGCGAAGTTTTCGCCTATGACAACGTAGAGGAAGTATTGATATTCTTGGAAATTTAAGACCCCAAATCCGATAAGTGCAGTGAGTAGGACCTGAAAGCCGATCATTACAGAGATAAAGATGACGAGGTAAAGAGACCAGCGGTCGCGGAGGCTGTAGTAACGTTCATAGCCGGATACATGGGCGGCGCGTTCTCGGATGGCGAGCTTTACCTGTTCTTTGCGCTCTGAAAAATCCAATTCTTCTTTGGGTTCAATCTTGGCTTTGATTTCAGCAACTGTTATTTCAGGCATATTTCTTTTGCGCTCCCTCGGCGCCGTACTCTAATTGCAAGCGATAGCCCATAAAATCGTCGGGTACGCCAAAAATACGGGCCATTGTATGCAGGTTTTCATCTTTATATTTTTCCATGAGGCTTTCGGGAATCAGTAAATGCGCCGCAAAGAAGAGAGATTCTTTTTCAACGGGCGTTTCCATTTCGCCGATGGGGACTCGGCGGAGGACGTTTAATGAGCCATCGGTTGTGATGTTGTCTTTGTTTAGCAGATAACGACCAAGGAGAATGGCGACGCTTACGGCTTGGCGCTCTTCGGAATCTTTTTCGTTAATAAAGATACTGTCGCCGTCGATAAAGCCGGATATTTTATTGGCATAATCTTTAAAATCGGCTTCCACGAGCTCAAAACTGTAATTGGCGGCGATTTCATCAATGCCAACAGGAGGAGCAACGACGTAGTTATCTTGTAAGACACGCTCCACTTGTTCGATTATTGCGGATTCTGCCTCGTTCATATTGGTAAAAACCTTAGCGAGGGGGAGAAAAAAACACAACCCCTCACCCTCCCCTTTCTTCCCAGTGAGAAAATCCGGACTTCGCTTTATGTTGCACGATGTATTGAGTTTTTTTAGCAAAAAAACCGCCGATTGGGGCGGTTTGGGCACTAGAGGATTTGGGCTATGGCATCCAAGTCGGTTTTAACTTTGCGCCAATCGTCTTCGGCTAGATGAACTTGAGCGAGCCCAAGCAGAGCGAGAACCGCGTCCTTCACCGGATGCTCTAGGATTTTTTCGCCTTCAATCTCGTCGACGCATTTTTTGAGTTTTTCACGGAACTCGTAAATGCGCTCGGAAAGGTCGGCGAACTTTTCCGGTGCCATTTTGGAGGATATGGGTACGTAGCGCGGTTTATCTTTTTGACCGGTACGCTTTCGCTTGGCGCGTTCCGCGCGCAATAGATCATCGATAAGATAGGAAAGCGGAAAGATGATGCCTCGCTGAAGCGCATCCAAGACAAACACCCAACGCACCCCTTCTTTGAGGCGCTTAAGAGCATCAATTCTTTTTTGCTCCTCATGAGGATAATGGGTGGTTCGACTGAGAAGATCCAGCACTTCGGCCATGTCATGAACCGTGTGTTTGGCATTTTTAACAAACGGGCGCAGGCGCACATTTTGCATCTGATCATGAATTTGGCTGATCTTGAATCTTGTGGGGCGTGTTTCGTCATATCGCGATTCCACCAAGGCTTTGATGGCGGAATCTTTGCCAATCAAATCCCAGAGTTTTTGGTAGAGGGAGATGTGCGCGGCAATGAGGCGTTCTGTTTGAACAGCCCGCATATCCATGTGCATGTCGAGCCATTGAACAGCCTCTTCGCGCTCGAGCAAATTCCAGATAGCTCCGCCCATGGCCATTGCCGAAGCGGAGGGATTTCTGCGTCCCAGTGAGTCGCGCTCCAAAAGGCCTCGGATCATATCGACGGTCGCCTTTTTCTTGAAGTCGTCGATCTTCCAGCTATACTCGGCGATAAGCTGGTCCATTCCCAATGAAAGATCCCGCAGAACATGCTCAAAGTGCGGACCTTGAGCCAAGAGAAAGAGAACGTATTCGCGCAAGGTTTTGACGGTGGTCTCGAGATCTTCGATTTCCGTATACTTGCCTTTGGTACGAGCGCCGTAATTGACTACCGCGTGTTTGGCTCCGCGCTCGGCGGCATAGAGGTCCTCGTAGATGATGTGAGTAGAAGCGTCTTTAGTCCGCTTTGCCAGTTGGCGATTGGGGCGAAAAATGGCACCGGGGAGGAATAGTCGATGATTTTTGGATCCGTCAGAAAAAACCAGAAACGCTTTTTCCAGAAGGACCTTGTCGCGCCAAGGCAAGTGTTGCATGGGGCCTTTGAGGATGCCGCCGCTACTTTTAATAACAGAAAGCTTGTGCGGTTTACCGATTCCCGGGAACATGTAGAGCTCCTTTTGTAATGGTACGTACGCCAATTAGAGCAGTATTTTGAGAAGTGTCAATCCTGCCTGAACCATGATTCGCTTGTTTAGCGTTTCATTTCTCATATAAAAACCCGAGGACAAGAGGGATATTTATTAATAATAAACACCCCTCCTTGTCAAAGGAGGGGCTGGGGGTGGATTTGTGTTTTATCAGTACCCCATTCCACCGCAAAGCGAATTTGTTGGTTTGTAGTTTGAGTCTAGCCCCGGATCCGTTTCGTGGGAACTTGTGTCTCCATTTATATGTGATTGCCATTCGGCGAGATTGCCGGTCCAGTCATCCGTCCAACCACCTTGGTCAACTTGAGTGCGGCTATCTTCGAAGGCAGCGGAACCGCTCGCTTGATAATAACAATTATTGTTGATGTTCAGATCGCCATCCAAAGCACTTAAGCCGCCCAGTTCGTTGCTTAATCTGATACTGATCATGTGAGCATCTCTCTCGGCGGGTTGGCTTATGATGTTATGGTGGATGCTGGGATTAATATTAGCAGGGCGTCC
>CAYOMV010000100.1:0-3474 GCA_964405175.1 uncultured Gammaproteobacteria bacterium
TCTCCGAACTATGAAAACGCGTTTGTAACGTTCATAACGCTTATCACGAGAATCCTTTTATCACGGGTTGAATGTCTGCTAGATACTAGATACTAAAGATGAATCAGGGATATTTGGCTTTGGTTAGTGGAAAATGCGGTGAAAGTCTTGTGGTTTTTTTGGCGTAGTATATGATACAGCTATGGCCCCGGCTGATTATCAAAACAAAACAGACGAAGTATTGGCCGAATTAGTACTGAAAGATCCCAATGCCTTGGTTGTTTTAATACGGCGCTATGAATCGCGTCTTTTGTCGTACATAAGGCGCATAAGCGGATCTTCCATCGAAGACGCAGAGGATATTTTGCAAGAGGCTTTCATGGACGCGTATAAAAATATTGCCAAGTTTGATACATCTTTAAAATTTTCCAGTTGGATATATAGGATAGTGCATAACCGAACCATATCGGCTTATAGAAAAAAGAAAAAAGAGATGGGCGATTTGTCGATCGATGATGATGACGACAGTTTTAAACGCATTTTATCCGCGGGAGATGATACAGCCAGGTTGGCTGATATGAATTTAACATCCGAGGTCGTAAAAAAAGTTTTACAAGAATTACCGGAACGCGACAGGACGGTGTTGATTTTAGCGTATATGGAAGAGAAGACCTATGATGAAATCAGCGATATTTTACGAGCACCGCCCGGCACAGTAGCCACTTGGATCAGGCGTGCCAAACAAAAATTCCAAAAGGCTGCCGAACAATACGAGGCCGTGATTAATACAATATGAAAAGCATAGCAGATCAATTTAAAGAAAAGATTGAAAAGGGCGATATGCCCCAGCCAATTCCAAAATGGCGGGTGCAAGCACAACACACGGTTCTTTGGATTTTATTTGTATTTTTTGTGGCTATTGGCGCGGCTTCTTCGGGTGTAGCGCTTTGGTTTATTTCAGACCCGAATGGTTTGCTTCGCGAATATAATAACGGAAGCTTTTTATCACAGGTATTGGATGCTTTGCCGCTTTTTTGGATTTTGCTTAGTTTATTGCTGGCAGTTGGAGCAATCGCGGTGTTTGTGCACGCTCCGCGTGGATATAGATATAGAACTCCGGTTATAGGAGGCACGGTGATTTTGGCTTTTATCGCTTTTGGCGGAGCTATTTCGGCCACTGGGATGTCGGATAAGATAGAATACGCGGCGGCTAAGATGCCGGGTTATAATTTGATACTTAAACCAAGAATAAATAATTTTATCAAGATGGAAGAGGGTAGAATTATGGGCAGGATTATGGAAACCGAAGCTAAAACAATAATCTTGCAAGATCCGAGAGGGAATAGTTGGCAAGTAGATATAACCAACTGCAGCGCGGGCTTGCCGATGGATCCCAAAGAATCCAAATGCGTGAGAGTAATTGGAGTGCCCAGTTCAACTGTAAATTTTTTTGAAGCAAAGTCTATTGTCCCGTGCCCGAGAGGAGTGCGTATTCAGACTGTTGAGCAGTATTTAAAGCAAAGAGTGAAAGAGCCGGTTAGATAATTGCGTATAGGCATTTGGACGAGTTAAAAAGCTAGCGATTACTCGGCCAACCCCGCGGGATGAATACTAAATAACAAATTATTGATTAAGGATTAAAGAAAAGGATTAAATAACAGTATACTTGCTGTGTTAATCATTCAACTTACAAACTTTAACCTTTATCGAATCAAATATGAATTACAATTTTTGGAAAAAGGCGGGCATTGCAACAGGAGCCATTGGTACAATAGCAATCGGAAGCGCCGTGCTTGCCAGCGACGCTGCACCGAGTCCCGAACAAGAAAAACAATCTTTTAATAGACCGGGTGTTATGCTGAAAATGCATAAAGCCCATAAAATAATCAATGATGAAGAAGTACAGAAAGCCATAGAAAACAGAGATTATGATGCGTTTGCAAAGGCACTTAAAGATGAAACGCAACATGCTCCAAAGATTTTAGAAAAAATTACAGCTCAAAATTTTGATCGCTATGTAGATTTGCATAAAGCTGTAATGAACAAAGATTTTGAAGCAGCAAAAGCAATCGCACAAGAACTGGGATTGCCGCAGATGGGAGAAAGGGGAATGCATAATGGACGTCAGTTTCATACACCGGAAGAAAGAGAAGCTATTCGTGAAGCGGCATTGAATGGAGATTATGAAACATGGTTTAATCTGGTTGCGATAGATGGCGAACTCCCAGAATTTTTACAAGTCATTACGGAAGAGAATTTCCCAAGATACCAAGAAATGCATCAGCTCATGGATGATGCAAAATCAATCCGCGAAGAACTCGGTTTGGAAGTAAGAGGGAATGGACCGGGTAAAGGTATGGGTCGCGGAATGGGTATGGGGATGCACAGATAAATATGGAGTCGAGAGCAATTCGCTTCGACCAAAAATCGCCCTTCGATATATCGAGAGGCGATTTTTTATTTTTAACTCTTGTCACGAAGTTTATATATTAGCGTTTTATAAGATGTCGAGTTACACTATCTATAAATTAATTAGGAATTAGAAAGTAGCAAATATCAATGATTGATGCTACTCAATAGTTGCTAGTTGATTACTATTAATTACTATATTTAAGTAATTTATGTTTACAAATCTTTTCTTAAAATCTCTGGGGGCTTTAATGGTTACGAGTTTTGGTTTTTCACCGATGGCTCCGGTAATAAATATAGATATACCAATGCCGAAAAAACCATTGGTTGCCGGGCAAGGGGTTCAGAGATTCGAATCTTGTTCGGTTTTAAAAGATCAGATCGCCAAAGCGGATCAAAAGGAGAGAATTTACTTAATGGAAGATATGGCCGCCATGCCAATGGCGCTTAAGAATGAAGCCGCCCCAAGCGCGGGGGCAGAGCCGCAAAGTGCCGGAGATTATTCTGCAACCAATGTACAGGTAGAGGGAGTTGATGAAGCTGATATTTTAAAAATGGACGGGACTTATGTTTATCATCTATCCAAAAACAGGATAATGATTTCACAGGTATTGCCGGCAGAAAGTGCGAAACTTGTGGGGCAGATTGATATGGATAAGGATGTGCATGCCACGGATATGTTTATTGATGGAGACAGGTTGATGGTGATGGGATCTACGTATAATGATTATGTATATCCAATGCCCTTGATTGAAGATTTGGCGTACGAGATCGCTCCGCATTCTTGGGGGGCTTCGGTTGCTATCGCGCAGATTTGGGATATTGCCGACAAATCCGCGCCAAAGAAGGTTAGAACAGTTGAGTTTGACGGTTCTTTATCATCTACGAGAATGATCGACGGCAAGGTTTATCTGGTTATGAATTCTTGGAGCCCGTGGCACGCGTTGGAAATTATGCCCAAGGATGAAGATTTGGTGCCGGCCTACAGAGACAGCGAGCAGAGTGATAAATTCGAGCCTATGGTACGTTGCGGTAATGTCGGTTATTTTGACCCGGAACCAAGTCGTGAGTATTTAACAGTGGCTT
>CAYOMV010000101.1:0-3273 GCA_964405175.1 uncultured Gammaproteobacteria bacterium
GCTGCTGCTGCTGCTGCTGCTGCTGCTGCTGCTGCTGCTGCTGCTGCTGCTGCTTGGCGTCGCTGCGGCCGCTTCCTCTCTTCTAGGCCGCTTCGAGGTAGCGTTCCCGAGGGAGCCCACAGCGTTCTCCGCCTTCTTCCTCTCCTCCCCATATCTCGCGGCAGCGACTCCATCGTGCATGGGGCCCCAATACTTGCGTAGGAGCGCCTTTGTCCCGATGCTGATGACTGTCGCGTCGTACGCGGTATCGTTTGTGATCATGTCGGCGCGGGCTCTGCTCTTTCTCGATGCCCCAGCGGCTTTCCCGCGGAGCCATGTCGCCCGGCCCCGCGGCTCATAGATCGGTTCCTCTCCGGCCTTCTTGACTGCACTGATGATGACCCCCATCACGTTTGTATGCCGGAGAGAACGAAGAACTGGACCAAGGCCCGATGTGTCGGCGTAGAACGCGTTCTCCCACGCTCGGACCGGGGTGCGTCCCGGCTCGATGGGCGGTGCCGGATCTTCCGTGAAGCGCTCATACTCTTGGGCAATCCTCCTCATCTCCAGCTGCTACGTGGTCGGAACGGCAGCGCGATAGCAAGTGAGCGCTAAGTACCGCGTATTGCTGACAGAATGCCGTCCCGACGGTCGCAAGGAGAAGGCCGACGCGGGGGCCGGTTGCGAGCACTCCTGCCGCGCGCTTAGCCAGTTCAAGACGGCGAGTCGTTGTCCCGTAGACACGCCTGCCAGGGAAATCTAGTCGTCGTAAGGAGGAGGATAAGGATCCCTCCAGCGCGCAGGCCCCGGGACGTCTTTCCTCGGCGGCCATTTGAGGCGAAAGAGCTCCTCCTCGAGTCGAAGCGCCCCGGCATACCTTATTACAGAGCGACTTAAGTCTTGGAGCTCCCGCGACGTCAGGTCCGCGAATATCGCGGGGCTGCCTCCAGCCATGCTCCCCCCGGGGTGGAAGGCTTTGGGACATACGCCGTGCGCCGGCCTGTCAGAATAAGCCAGCTAGTCCACTGGAGGGGCCCGGCTCGGCTGGTCCTTCCCCATCTCCCTACTCCCCAGAAGCGGGGGAAGTGCCCGTCCGGTGCTCCCCGCAGCCATGGCGCGGAGTGAGTCCAGCGCACGTTCGGCCCGGCGGATAAGGTCTACTCGGGAGTCGAATGCGCTCCTGAGAGCTGGTTCTGACTCGTAGAGCTGGCGCCTGGTCAATGCAAGCGTCCGGATGAAGAAGGCCTCGAGGTCGCGGTCGCCTAGCCGGGCGAGCCCAAAGCCGCCCTAGCTCACGGCGAGCTCTCCCATAGCCTTTGTTACGATTCTGGCCCAGTCGGAGCCGATCTCTTCCGCCAGACTGCCTGGGCTCCGACCCAGAAGCAGTTCGACCGTTCTTTCTGAGGCCTCGCGTACGCCTTTCTTGAACTCTGCGGCCGCCGCGGAGTCCAGGCATCCCGTAAATGCCAGCCAAGTCGACCGAGCGAAGGCGGACCTCGCGAGATACTCGACTTGTGCGAGGGAGTCGAGTCTGCAGATTCCGCCGAGCTTCCTCTTCAGGGCCCGAAGTTCCTCGTCCAGCGCCGCCTGGAGGGCCTCCCCTTCGCCGAGTAGAGCACCGCACACTCGGACGCAGGCCGATCCGGCCAGCGCTGACCCGGGCGCGGCCGGCGGCGCGTACTCGACCGTCTTGTCTGAGTTGAGGTGCATGCCCCTTTCGAGTAGCTCCTGTTCCAGTCTCCGCCTGGCCTCGGCCACTGCACTGGGCTTCCCGACCACGACCACGTCGTCGGAAAAGGCCGCGGCAAACTCCACACCACGGACCGCGCGGACAGCCTAGATAGCTGGTCGAAGGGCCAAAGAGAACAGGTACGAGCCCAGTGGTGTGCCCTGAAGCACTCCAGTATGGGTGACGAGGAAGTACGGCGCAGTCCACCGGTCAGGTGCCTGCCCGACAGGCCTTACCAGCGCCGAGAGGCCGAACATCTAAGAGACCAGCGGGACGAGAGAAGGCGCGACTCGTGCCAGTTCACCCAGCACGAACTCGCGTCGCACGACGTCAAAGGCCCTCTGCACGTCGACCTTGAGAAGCATGCGCTCTGTTCCCGGTTGTTGCAAGAGTAACTGAATTGCCATGGGTAAAACTTGTGAACCAGCCGGGCGAAACGCGAAATCTGTTTCCCTTAGGGTATCTTTTAGAGCGTACCGGACCTGATCGAGCAGGTACCTCGTGATGTGCAGTCCGATGGCCGATAAGATGAACATGGGGCGATGTCCACTGCCACCAGGCTTGCGAGCGGCAAGAAGCTAAGGCGCAAAGAGAAGTTGAACGGCCTCGGGCGAGAGTGAGCCGTCGGCCATACGCCGGCAGCACTCCAGAATCGCCAGTGCAACTTCCGTGGACTCCGCGACGACGGTACGGAGGCCTTCCTGCGTGAATCCCATCCAGTCTTGCATGCGCATCGTGTTGATCTTGAGTCTACGGAGATGCTCGAGCTCGACTGCCTCTAACTTGTCCTCGGAGCTACGTGGGCTGTCTCCAGCGGTGGGTTTGCTGTCACCAAGTCCGACCCGCGCCCCCTCGACGGCAGCGGCATCAAGCCCACCGCTCGCAGACGAAGCAGCGGACGAAGAAGCGGGCACAGGTACGAACGGAGCTCCACAGCCTCGCAGGATTCCAGTGAGCTCCTCGCCCGTGCCCGCTGTAAGCTACTCGTCCCCGCCAAGAGCTGCGATCGCTCGCGTACCTTGCCCAGCGGCCAGGAGTCGCCGTGCTCGCGTCATCGTTGCTCCATCGACTCTGTTGAACTGAGTCTCAGCATCAGCTCCAAGACCCCTCACATAGGCGCGCCGCAGGTCCTCCGTCTGGCAGTCCTCATGGCCGTCGCGCTCCCTCGCACCCTCGCCATCCTTCGACCAGTACTGCATGCCTTTGAACACAGAAGTCTTCGCCTTTTCCATCGCAGATGTCGGATCAAGCATGGCGTCACGCGTCATACTTAGAACGAGCGTAAGGAAAGCGAGTAAGTGTGTGGCGGCGCCGTCGACCCAGCGACCCTCGCCATCGCCCGACGCGCCGTCGTTGTCCCGCCGGCCGCGGCGTGAGGCCGACAGCTGCGCGACCTCAAAGATCACCTTGTGCACAGACTCCGCATGCTCTTCCGAAGCACGGGGCTGGCTCGAGGCTGCTGCTTGCATGGCCTTCCACACCTGCGTAGATGGGGTCACTCGCGGGGAGGGGAACCGGGTCGACCCCGAGCACCTCGGCTCGGCCTGTGTGCAGGCCGGCACGCC
>CAYOMV010000102.1:0-3267 GCA_964405175.1 uncultured Gammaproteobacteria bacterium
GGTGATATAAATGTCGGCGACCCGTTAACATCCGCATCGCTTGAAGGACACGCCATGAAAGCTACCAAACCGGGGATGATTATTGGCCATGCCATGGAAAGCTTTAAGGCGGCGACAACCTCGGTAAGCACAACGGAAATGATGAATCAAACCGGATCAGTTTTGATGGTGGTTCAGACAGGTTATTATTTTGGCAGTGAGGATACGTCTTTAGGGCAAATAGCAGGATTTTTGGGAGAGTCCACTACAACGCAGATTGTGCAACAAGCTTTCGATGGTGATGCTTATGCAATTCAACAAATTGCCGGAGGTATGATTAATCCGCAATTTGCCGAGGGTGATGATTTGAACAATCTTTCAGCCGCGCAATTAGATGTTTTGATTGTGAAATCGGCGGCGCTTGTGGCCGGTGATTTAACGGTGGGCGGAGAGACCAAGCTAATAGGGCATGTGATTGTTACCAATAACACGGCCGGAGTGGTTGATTTACCCGCCGGACAAGATTATGTAGAGATTCAGTTTGCGCATCCTTTTCAGGATACGCCGGTTGTGGTTGTAACGCCCGAATCGGACGCGGAAGAATATTTTAGCCCATGGTTGGGTAAGTTTAGGGTAGCAAAAAAATCCGTGAACGGGTTTAGGATCGAAGTTGACGAGGGGGCGTGCATGGATCCGACAAATTGCGGTAGAACAATGAAGTTTAATTGGATAGCGGTTGGTGTAATTTCCAATGCTGAAGTATTAGCCGCAACCTCAACAGAAGAAATTCTTGAAGAAGAAGAAGTTGCTATTGAAGATGATCAAACAATATCTGATGAAACCGTACAAGAAGATGCTAATGATTTATTGAGTAGCGAGGATGAGGAAAATTTGCAAGTTATAGTAGTTGATGGGTCGGATGAATCTGAAAATGTAAACGAGGAACAGCAAGAAGAGGAAATCGTAGAAACTGAAGTGGCGGATAATAATCCTGTTCCACAAGTATTAGGAGAGGAGATGGTAGAAGACGTTGCGGAGGATGAGGTGAATGAGGATGTTGATTCGCAAGATACACAAGAATCTGATATTAGCGTTGAAGTAACTGAGGAGCCGGTTTTGGAAACTCAGGAAACTGAGGTTATAGTTGAGCCTTAATCATTGGTATAAGAGGAGGTTTCTGTGTCTGGTGTGGCGGCACAAGGGACAGGAGCCTCCCCTTAAACCAATATAAAAAATCAGTGCAACCGGAAGCTTCTGCGCCTAGTGTGGCGGCACAAGGGACAGAGGCGTCCATTTGCACTGATATCGGAAATATTCTTAATCGGTTTTAGAGGCTGTCTCTTTCTCTGGTGTGGCGGCACAAGAGATAGGGACGGCCACTGAAACTGATTATTTTATTATCTAAAATTATAACAAAAACATGAGAATTTGTCTCATTTGCAACCTTGGGATAAGATTGATTAGAGATTTTTATGAGAATAATCGCAGATTTGCATTTACATTCACGGTTTTCCAGGTCGTGCTCAAAAGATTTAACAATTACGAATATTGCTAAAACTTGTGAGAGCAAGGGTATTGATTTGGTGGGAACCGCTGATATTTTGCATCCGGAATGGCGCAAGGAAGTTGGAGAATTTTTGGAACCGCGAAATGGCGCTTATTATTTAAAAGACGGTTCCGCGCCAACCGCTTTTATTTTGTCTACGGAAGTTGCTTGTATTTATAAAAGACATGATAGGACCAGGCGCTTGCATCATTGTTTGTATTTTCCGGATTTGGAGTCTGTCGATAAAACGATAGAAGCGCTAAATAAACAAGGGAGGAATTTAAAGAGTGACGGGAGGCCAATTTTAGGTATTGATTCTGAAGATCTTTTAAAGATGTTGCTGGAAATTGATGAGCGGATTTTGCTTGTGCCCGCGCACGCGTGGACGCCATGGTTTGCTATTTTCGGATCTAAATCAGGATTCGATTCAATTGAAGAATGCTTTGGAGAATATTCAAAATATATTTATGCCATAGAAACGGGATTATCTTCGGACCCGCTCATGAATTGGAGAATCAGCGCTTTGGATAAAATATTTTTAATAAGCAATTCGGACGCGCATTCTTGCAATAATCTGGGGAGAGAAGCAAATGTTTTTGACATGGAAAAGCCTTCTTATGATGAATTTAGAAGGATTTTGGTAGAGCATGATATGGGCAAGTTTAAAGAAACTCTAGAGTTTTTTCCGGAGGAAGGTAAGTATCACGCGGACGGGCACGCGGATTGCGGGTTTTCATGCGAGCCGGAGATCTCCAAGAAACATGGCAATAGGTGCCCTAAATGCGGGAAGCTTTTAACAATCGGCGTATTGTCCAGGGTGGCGGATTTGGCCGATAGAGAGCCCAATCCCCCTCGTCCAAAATCCACTGTGCCGTTTAGGCATATTATGCCGCTAAAAGAGTTGATAGCCGATGTTTTTGGCAAGCGTCCGCAGGCTAAAGCGGTTGGGGAGGAGTATGAAAGGATGATTATGAAAGCGACAGAATTTGGAATATTGTTAGATTTGCCGGAGAGTAAGTTGATTGAGTTTGCAAAGCCTGAAGTGGTTAACGGGATCATGAAAATGCGTAGAGGGGAAGTTTATGTTAAGCCCGGTTATGATGGAGTATATGGGCAGGTACGCGTAATGGGAGATGACGAGAGAATGAAACAACAGGGAATGTTCTAGGTTTTGTTTATATAATTTATAGCTTGTAGAGCTTAACGAACGATCAGGAAAAAAATTAAAAAACTCCGCACTCAAAGAGAGCGGAGTTCCTCCTAAAAGTTGAAGTTATTTACTTCTTCTTTTTGGTGGCCTTCTTTTTCTTAGGAGCTGCCTTTTTCTTAGCCGGTTTCTTGGTTACCTTTTTCTTGGCAGTTTTCTTAGCCGGTTTCTTGGCTACCTTTTTCTTGGCAGTTTTCTTAGCCGGTTTCTTGGCTACCTTTTTCTTGGCTGGTTTTTTCTTGGTTGGCATGTGTATCACCTCCCTTTCTTTAATAATTTATTTCCAACAAAGTTGGAAGTCGATATTCAGTCAACTGACTTCGACGCAAGGATATTATAACATAATTTTTTTTATGCAAGAATATTTTTTTATTACAAAAATAATTTTATTCTTAAAAAATATTTTTTTTATTTTTTTATTTTAAAAAAATTTTTTTTAGTTACCTATAACTTTTTTGGTGAAAATAACCAATGATAATAGGGTTAAAATGAAACAATGGTTTTTACATTTTTAAATTTTTTTTATTAAAAATTT
>CAYOMV010000103.1:0-3093 GCA_964405175.1 uncultured Gammaproteobacteria bacterium
TGTTCAATTGGGTTTTTTAAATGCCAAGCGTTTGAATAAACCTCTGGAAGGGCACATGAAAGAGCTTCCAAAGCTGAGACTTCTGCAAGAATTCAGAGTTGAGGACGCGGGAGATTTAAAACGCGGAGATGTTGTTGAAGCCGCGCAATTTGAAGCCGGAGAAACCATACATGTTACCGGTACATCAAAAGGCAGAGGATTCGCGGGTGTTGTAAAGCGCCACGGCTTTCATGGCTCGCCGGCCTCGCACGGCCATAAGGACCAACTTAGAATGCCTGGTTCAATTGGCGCGGGCGGCGTGCAAAAAGTTTTTAAAGGTCAGAGAATGGCCGGACACATGGGAGACGCGCAGGTAACGGTAAAGAATTTGAAAGTTGTTGAAGTTAGAGACGGCGGAGTGCTTGCCATAAAAGGCGCTGTGCCCGGAGCGCGCAATTCGATTCTTAAGATTAAAACCGTCTAATATGCCGCAAGTAAAAGTATACAATGTAAAAGGCGAAGTGGTAGGACAAGCGGAATTATCCGATAAGCATTTTGGCGTTAAACCAAAAGCCAACTTGATCCATGAAATAGTGATTGCGCAAGAAGCCAACCGCAGGAATCCGGTTGCCAACACAAAGACGCGCGGTGAAGTATCCGGCGGAGGCAAAAAGCCTTGGAGGCAAAAAGGTACAGGGCGCGCCAGGCACGGTTCTATCAGATCTCCAATCTGGAAGGGCGGCGGTATTACACATGGCCCAAGATCAAACCGAAATTTTTCAGTCAAGATAAACCGCAAAGCAAAACAGAAGGCTTTGTTCATGCTTTTGTCGGACAGAGTTAACCATGAGCATTTATTGCTGGTTGATGTATTGCCGACCGATGTTATAAAAACAGCCGAAGCGGCAAAGTGGATGAAACAATTGCCGACAGGCAGGAGAGTGCTGATCGTGACCGCAAAATCCAATCCGGAATTGTTAAGAATGACACGCAATATTCCGAATGTAAGCTTAACAACGGTTAATGCTCTTCATCTTGCCGATATGGTTAATTATCCAACTATTTTATTCGAACAATCGGCTGTAGACGCATTTGAATCATTATATAAATAATCTATGGGTTTGTTTTCCAGAAAATCTTCCGCTAAAGATAACAAAGCGGATGAACAAAAAAAACCGGTCAAGAAAGCGGCTCCAAAAGAGGCGGAGGTTAAAGATGAGATTTTAACTCCGGAAGCGCAGGCAAAGGCACCGGCTAAAAAGGCTGTAAAATCCCAGCCCACGAAGGCCAAGAAGGGTCAAGCCGGAGATTCTTATAAAGTATTGCTTTCTCCCAAAGTCAGCGAAAAAGCGGCGGATTTGGCATCGAAAAACGTTTATGTTTTTAACGTGCCGGTAAACGCGGAAAAGGTGGAGATAGCTAATGCGGTAGAAAAGCTTTATGGAGTGAAAGTGACAGATGTAAGGACAGCCAGAGGTCAGGGTAAACCGGTTTACCGCGGTTATAAAAAAGGCCGACGCAATAATTGGAAAAAAGCTATGGTCCAAGTTAAAAAAGGACAGACCATAGATTTGTATGAAGGAGTATAATAAATATGCCGATTAAGAAGTATAAACCAACTACAAACGGCCGCCGGAGATCATCCGTGCAGACTTTTGACGATATTACATCAAAGAAGCCGGAGAAATCTCTTACCAAGCCCCGCAAACAAAAAGCGGGTCGCAGTTTGGGTACTATCACAGTGCGTCATAAGGGCGGAGGCCACAAAAAACAACTTCGCGTTATTGATTATTTACGCGAGAAATTTGATATTCCGGCAACTGTTAAAACAATTGAATACGATCCGAACAGAGGTGCTCGCATTGCCATGGTTGCATATGCTGACGGAGAAAAACGTTATATTGTGGCTCCCGACAAATTAAAAGTTGGCGAAACCATCATTGCGACCAAAAAGGGAGACGTGGAAATACAGATCGGAAACAGATTACCTTTGGAAAGATTGCCGTTGGGAACTTTTATTCATTCGGTGGAACTTGTTCCGGGCAATGGAGCCAAGATTGCCAGAGGCGCGGGAGTTTCTATCCAATTAATGGCGGTTGAAGGAAAATATGCCACGGTTAAAATGCCATCCGGAGAAATACGCAATTTGGATAAACGCTGCATGGCCACCATTGGTACGGTTTCAAACCAAGATTGGCGCTTGATAAGATGGGGTAAAGCAGGCAGAACACGCCATCGCGGAATTAAGCCAACCGTACGCGGTAAAGTTATGAACCCGGTAGACCACCCGCATGGCGGAGGTGAAGGATCCAGCCCTATCGGCATGAAGCATCCGAAAACGCCTTGGGGTAAACCGGCTTTGGGGGTTAAAACACGCAGAAGAAATAAACAGTCGGATAGTTTAATCCTCCAAAGAAGACGCAATAAACGCAAGAAATAAATTTTATGTCTAGAAGTCTTAAAAAAGGTCCTTACACGGATCCGAAATTGCTGGCCAAAGTGGCCAAGTTGAACGCGGGCGACAAAACCGTGATAAAAACTTGGTCCAGGGCATCAACCATCACTCCTGAAATGGTAGGTTTTACATTCGGAGTACATAACGGAAAAATTCATATTCCGGTTTATGTTCAGGAAAACATGGTTGGTCATAAATTGGGAGAATTTTCACCAACCAGAAAATTCCAATCTCATGGAGGCAAGATGCAAAAAGCAATTGCTCAAGGTCAAAAATAACCAAATAATATTATGGAAGTAACCGCGAAATTAAACCGCTTGCGCATGGCGCCCAGAAAAGTCCGCTTGGTTGCGGGGTTAATCAGGCGCATGGATGCCAACGAAGCGATAACGCAACTTAAGTTTTTAAACAAGGCCGCAGCAGGCCCGATGCTTAAGTTATTGCAAAGCGCCATTGCCAACGCTGAGCATAACCATAAAATGGATCCAGATAAGCTTTGGATATCGCATTTAACAGTTGACGGTGGAAAGACATTAAAGCGCTGGAGACCGAGAGCTTTTGGCAGAGCAGGGCAGATCCGCAAAAGAACCAGCCATATAACAATTAAACTGTCGGACGAAGTAAAACCGGTAAAAAAGACAAAAAAAGTATATACGCCA
>CAYOMV010000104.1:0-2999 GCA_964405175.1 uncultured Gammaproteobacteria bacterium
TGAAGAAATAGAAACCCCGGGTGCAACGAAGTGGAACCCGGGGAGTATGTCATTTAGTTTTACATTGATGGGTAGGTTGGGGTTTCCGGTTCTGATGGGGCTTCGGGAGCCGGGGCCGGAGTGTCCATCGCGGGGGCTTGGTTTTTAGGAGCCTTGAGAGCGTCCTTCAAGCCTTTGCCCGGTTTAAATTTTGCAACACGTACCGGCGGAATTTGGATGTGCTCGCTTGGGTTTTGCGGGTTAACACCGGTGCGGCCGGCGCGAGTGCGGGCCGTGAATTGGCCAAAGCCGGCAATGGTGAGTTCGCCGTCATTTACGAGCTCGGTGGTGACAATATTAACGAAAGCCTCAACCATGTCTTCGGCTTGTTTTTTGGTAACGCCGACGCGATCGGCGATCACGTTGATTAATTCTGCTTTATTCATATGGATTATCGATTAATCTGAGATCTTTATGATAAAGATTCAGAGATTATTATGCTGATAATATAGCATATTTTGGCTTAAATTGCAATAGTTTCGCGAATTTGGATCAATTTAGCGACTCGGTTTTTGTCAATATCCCAGCTTACAAAAATACCATTTATATCCACGTCCCCCTTTTCAAGGATTTTATAAGGAGAGGTTGTTTCCTGTAAAAATCGCTTAATAGAGCTATTTTTTTCGAATCCAATTACCGAATCCCGAGAGCCTGTCATGCCTACATCGGTGATATATGCTGTCGTATGGGGCAGGATTCTTAGGTCGGCTGTGGGTACATGGGTGTGGGTTCCAAAGACAACCTTGGCCTTGCCGTCCACATAGTTGGCAAAAGCGGTTTTTTCACTGGTTGTTTCGGCGTGGAGGTCGATAATTGTGATCGAGTCTGGGTTTTTTGAGGCATGATCGGCCCAAAAGCGGTCGAAAGAAAGGAAAACGGAAGACGGATTTTGAGGCATGAAGAGTTGGCCTTGCAGGTTTAGGATGTAAACTTCGGTTTTATTGATTTTTAGGCAAGCCCAACCCGAACCGGGGAGTTTTGGGTCGATATTAAGGGGGCGAATTAATCGACCGGACCAGTCGGGATCGTCTAACAGAGGCAAGCCCTGTTGGTTTTCGAATACATGGTGCCCGGACGTAAAAAAATCAACTCCGGCGTCTGATAGTTCTTGCAAGGTTTTTTTTGTAATACCCCGACCGTGCGCAAGGTTTTCGACGTTAGCGATAGTGAGATGGGGCTTGTATTTGGATTTTAAATCAGGGAGTTTGGCGGCTAAAGCTTTGCGGGCGATTTTGCCGACGACGTCTCCAAAGATGAGAATATTCAATTTGGGCATAATTACAGTGTTTGATATAGGTGGTTTACATCCGTTTTTGGTTTAAGAAATTACTAACTTCCTCGGCGATTTGGCGTAATAATATTTCAATTTCGATATCACCTCGGGCCGCGCATTCTTGGTTAATTGAATTTGAGTCTATGTCGATTGAAAAGGATTGAAATTGTTCGTGAAAACTTCCATGTATTTGTAAATTGTTTGATAGTTCTAACCTTGGAAATTCTTGTTTTAATTGATCAATGATTTGTTTCGCGATTTTATGGTCGTCTTGTATATTATTTTTTGCATTTATATAACTTTCGTATTTAGGTTCCGGCGCCGGTATCCATTTTTGATCTTCGGATTGGGTATAAGCTTCCCCGGAGCCGAGAAATATTTTTACTGTTTCAGCGTTTTTGGTGTGATCTTTTTCAATTAGCATGTAACTTGGACTGTCCGGCAATTGAAATATTTTACCTTTATCGCTATTTTCTCTGTAAAAGATATCATTTTTTACTTCGAGGCTATTTTTACCGTATAACTGCAGATGAGCAAATTTTTCAATTAATTTATGGAATTTACTTCTTCGAAGAGTGATATCGGCAATTTTTTCCTCAAGCTCTCTTTTTTTTGCGCACAGATCTTGGTAGTCAAATAGTTCGTGTTCTTCGATATAGCGCCGGGCTTTTTGTTTATTTCTATTATTTCCATAAGCGGCTTCCAACAGGGTGTCGAGTTCAGAGGTTTCGTATCCGGCTACCAATTGAAAAGCTTCTTGCATGCGTAGGGCAAAAACAGCTTCGGATTCAGCTGTTTGTTCTTGTTTTAATATATAAATATAACGAGCAAGCAAAGCATCATAAAGAGTTTTCGCCGCTTCATATGAAAGAATGTCTTTGCGCAGAAAATCAATTTGGTTTTTAGTATCACCCTCTATTGCGGTGCCGTAATATTCGAACGCTTTTTTATCGTAATCTTCTATATCCTTTTTTTGAACTGTTTTTAAAGTAGGCGCTCCCGGCGCGGCAAATTCTGTTAAGTTAGGTTCTTCGCTGTAATAAAAGCTATTTTCTTTACAATCAAATTCAATGCTAAGATACGTGATATTATCATCTTGCAGAACGTTGCCGAAAAAATTACGGCGTCTGAAAGGCAGTTTAATGTCGACCATGTCCAGTGAAAATTTTTGGCTATCATCGGCACTTTCTTTGTTGAAGTCGATAAGGGCTATGGAGCTTGCCAATAGAAGTTTTTCTTTTAAGGTTTTTAGAAGTTCAATTAATGATTTTTTGTCCGCGTCATTTTTTTTAAAATCGCAAATATTAGCGTCCGGAGGAATGAGACTGCATGAATCGCTAAATGGTGTATCTATATTTTCCTCAAGGGTTTCTTGGATTGCTTGTATTATATTATCGATCCCTATTCTAAGTTTTTCTTTTTTAAGTTTTAGATCTTCTTTTTCTTCGAGTTCGGAATGGGAAAGTTCAATAGTATTTTGTTTATCCGGTTTAAATGGATTGTCAAAGCCCATAATAAAAATAAAAAATATATTAATCGATATATTTTCCAGTTACGCTAAAATCAAATATTTGCTCACTCATGATAACGGAGGTATTCTCGAAGAAAAATATATTCAATTTTGGCATACAATACTTGAAACGACCCGCGGTTGATCAGTTCAAGGATTGGCACAAGTAAGAGAATG
>CAYOMV010000105.1:0-2955 GCA_964405175.1 uncultured Gammaproteobacteria bacterium
ACTGCTCATACTCGTACACCAGGCAGCACCGCAAACGTCCACACATACCCGTGATTTCAGACGGATTTAGCGAAATCCCCTGCACTTTCGCCATCTTTATAGAAATTGGGCTGAAATCTGTCAAGAATGAGCTGCAGCACCGCTCTTCCTTCCCACAAGCCCCCGCCCCCCCAAGCAGTTTCGCTACATCGCGCGGGCCTATCTGTCGCATCTCGACACTCGCATCGAATATCTTATTTAATGCACTCAACAGGCGTGACGTATCGACCTTATCTTCAGCACTAAACATAAACGTCAGTATGCTACCATCGTAATTGTACTGTGCGGAGATGAACTTGACGTATTGATATCCCCCCATAATACTGGCTTTTTCCTGACATTTTTCCATAGCCTCGGGTTCTCTCGCGGTCCACTGTTGTTTCAACACCAGGTCACGCGGGGTTGCCATACGCATGATCGGTTTGTAGGTGCGATCCTCGTTTGATACGTCCATAAAGGCCATAACCTGGCCCATACGCCGCCCACGCGCCGTCTCTACAATTACGAAATCACCCACTTGGAGTTCAGGAAAATGGGTGAAGTCAAAGTGATACAGCTTTCCCACCTTATTGAATCGCACACCGGCGACTTGTTGCTTTTCGGCGATCTTCACCGTTTAATGTCCTTCAGTTTCAATTGTCCTTGATGGGATACACAAGCACATCAATCGATGATGCCACCGCACTATCGATGCGATTGACACCATCAGGCTCGTTAAATATTTTGAAGTTCCTATTAAGCATAGCGAAGTCCACCTGTGATGACAATTCCGATTGGGTTTGCAATCACACACGACACCCCCTATCATTGAATATGCCATTATGCTTCGTTCGCGCTTCGCTCAGCTTGGCTGGAGTCACATGGGAACCCTCGTCATGAAGTTTGGCGGTCTGTCGGTTGGCACCACGACTGCCCTTACACAAGTTCTGAGTATCGTTCTGCACGAAAATACCCATTGGGATCGCTTACTTTTGGTTGTTTCGGCTTTGGAGGGGGTTACCGATGCGCTTGTAGACGCAACCCGGTTGGCTCAGGTCAGTAATCGTCGTGGATATCGCCGTATTGCCGCCAATGTGCGCACCCGTCACCTGGCATTGATCGACCACCTGCCCCTTGGAAATAATGAACGCCAGGCAATACAGGCCGATATCGACCGCCTCCTGTTTGATCTGCTGGACGCCCTTCAGCACATTGCTGATCAACCCCGTGAAGAACTTACGAACGAAATCACCGATACCATTATCGGCGTCGGAGAGCGCCTGACCGCCCGCATCGTTGCTGCTTTGATCCGTCAGAACAACATTCGAGCGGTTGCTATCGACACAGATGAACTGATCATCACCGATAACGTCTTCGGCAACGCAACCCCAAATTTGGCAGCAAGCTGTGAGCGCATTCAGAAAAACCTCCTTCCAATGCTTGATCGGGATATTATCCCAGTCATTACAGGGTTTATCGGCACAACACCTGATGGACGCCAGACAACGATGGGGCGCGGCGGCAGCGACTACACAGCCTCCATTATTGGGGTCTGTGCAAACGCAGATGAAACCTGGATCTGGACAGATGTAGACGGCATGATGACGACCGACCCACACGACGTCGAATCTGCCCGGGTTATTCCCAGTCTTTCCTATGAAGAGGTTGGTGAGATGGCATATTTTGGGGCGCGGGTCCTCCATGCGAGGATGATTGGCCCCCTGCGTGACGCCCAAATCCCCCTGCGGGTCAAAAATGTATTCTTCCCACAAAAACCAGGGACCCTGATCCACAGCAAGTCCGATCCTCATCCCGATGCGCCTAAAGCGGTTACAACGATTCAAGCCCTGAGCCTCAGCACTGATAAGAGCGGTTCGTTGTCAGAAGTAGCGACCCTGGTCAACGACGTGTTGCTGCAAACCGCTGGCAATCCCGCAGAAGTGATGATTTCATCGCAATCGTCAGATCAGAGCTTTCTCTGTTTTGTCATTCCGA
Organism: uncultured Gammaproteobacteria bacterium; assembly: GCA_964405175.1. GTDB lineage: Bacteria > Patescibacteriota > Patescibacteriia > 2-12-FULL-60-25 > 2-12-FULL-60-25 > MWCR01. The sequence continues at coordinate 2,014 of CAYOMV010000105.1, forward strand.
CCAGCGCCGGCCCAGATGCGATCCGTATCAGCACAGAAGCACTACAGTCTCGCTTTGACCAGGTTCCTGAGCTTAGCGCATGGGTAATCCGTCCAGTGAGTGTCGTGACGGTGATTGGATCCAGGGCGCTCACACCAGCACGGGCAATGTCCCGCATCCTTGATCAACTCGACAGCATTACCCTGTTAGGGCTGGCTCAGGGGCCGTCAAACAGCACATTTTCGGTGATTGTTGCACCCGACGATGCCTTCGAAGTGCAGCAGCGCATCCACAACCTGATCCTGTCACAGTCGGATGACGTTAGTAGCGATTAAAATACCGTTCCAGTTCCCAGGCTGTTACCTGGCGGCTGTATTCGTCATATTCCTGCCGCTTGAGTGCCAAGTATCGGTCGCTAATGTATGGCCCCAATGCACTGAGAATCACCTCGTCCTGTTCCAATGCATCTAATGCTTGCCGTAAGGAATTGGGTAGGACTTCCACCTGTCGCAGGCGTACCCGATCCTGCTGTAGAATCGTCTCTTCTAACGGTGCTGCCAGTTCCATTTGCTGCTGGATGCCATCTAACCCCGCCTGAAGCATCACAGCAGATACAAGATAGGGATTACCACTAGGGTCAGGTGAGCGAAGTTCAAGGCGTGTATGCTGCCCCGAAGCTGCCTGTCCCCCCGGTACCCGAATCAGGGCAGAACGATTGATATGTGCCCATGTGACATAAACCGGGGCTTCGAAACTGGTTCCCAGCCTTTTGTAAGAGTTCACCAGCGGTGAAAGCACCGCCGTCATGGCCCGTGCATGATGCAATTGACCAGCTAGAAAGTGCTGCGCCGTCTGAGATAGCCCATACTGATTATCTTCATCATAGAATAAATTCAACTCGTCCTGTGGGTCGTGCAAACTTTGATGCGTCTGCATCCCACTACCAGGTAAGTCTGCGGAGGG
>CAYOMV010000106.1:0-2894 GCA_964405175.1 uncultured Gammaproteobacteria bacterium
GGCTTAAGGCGTTTTTTCTCGTCACGTTCAATATAGCCGCGTTCGATGATCGTGGAAATTGTGGGAGCATAGGTGCTGGGGCGGCCGATGCCGTTTTCTTCCAAAGCTTTAACCAAAGTGGCGTCGGAATAGCGGGCCGGAGGTTCGGTGAAGTGTTGAGTACCTTTGATTTCTTTGGCTTGCATTGTTTCGCCTTCTTGCACCTGGGGCAGGAGCTTGTCTTTTTCTTGGTCGGGGTAAAGCTTGAGGTAGCCTTCTTTAACAACTTGTTGGCCGGTGGCGCGGAAATTATAATCGCCGCCTTTTATGTCTATACGAGTGGCATTTAATTTCGCGTCTACCATCTGAGTCGCGAGAGATCGTTGCCAAATCAGCGTATACAGTTTGAGCATGTTTTTATCCAAATAATCCGCCAAGCTTTCGGGGGTTCGGGCCGGGTCGGTGGGGCGGATGGCTTCGTGAGCTTCTTGAGCGCCTTTGGATTTTGATTTATAAACGCGAGGTTTTTCTACAACCATTTCTTTGCCAAAGGCTTTTGCAATATGATCGCCGGCTTCATCTATAAATTTTTGGGCCAGATTTAAACTATCGGTACGCATGTAAGTGATTAAACCGACCGAGCCTTCGGCGCCGATATCAATACCTTCGTAAAGCTTTTGGGCCAGAGTCATTGTTTGTTTGGCGGAGAAGCCCAGTTTGTTGTTGGCGTCTTGTTGTAATGATGAAGTGGTAAACGGAGCGGGCGGGCTTTTTGATTTTTCCTTTTGCTCGATGTTTTCGATTGTAAAAGTTTGCTTATTGCACCCGGCAATTATTTCGTCCGCTTGTTTTTTATCCTTAATCGCCATTTTATCCAAAGCTTTGCCTTTAATGCTTTGGAGTTTGGTTTCCAATTCGGCTTTTTGTTGATTTAAGAAAATGCCTTCGATACTCCAATACTCTTCGGGTTTAAAATTTTGGATGATTTCTTCGCGTTCTACAATCAAACGCACGGCAACAGATTGGACACGGCCGGCTGAAAGCCCGCGTTTCATGTGGCGCCAGAGAAAAGGGGAGAGCTCATAGCCCACGAGCCTGTCTAAAACGCGGCGGGCTTGTTGAGCGTCGACCAATTTTAAATCCAAGGGTCGGGGGTTTTTAAGCGCGTGCTGGATCGCGTCTTTTGTAATTTCGTGAAAAGTAATGCGCTTTAATTTTTCCGGATCCTCATCTAATAATTGCGCCAAGTGCCAGCTAATGGCTTCGCCTTCGCGGTCTTCATCAGTTGCGAAGTAAATTTCGTCCGCTTTTTTGGCGATTTCTTTTAGTTCTTTGACCTTGGGTTTGTGTTCGCGGGGAACCAAATATTGCGGTTCAAAATTGTTTTCAACATCAACTCCAAGTTTGGATTTGGGGAGATCGCGAACATGACCCATTGAGGCCATGACTTTATAATCTTTGCCTAAAAATCTGGTGATGGTTTTGGCTTTTGTAGGGGATTCTACGATGACTAGTTTCATAAAGTCGAACGTCTAACGTCGAACGTCTAACGTCGAACGATTGAAACCGTTTGTGACGTTTTACGTTGATGTTGCGTGATCAGGTTTTGTTATTGATAAGAGAAAAGATAACAGAGATTTGGGAGCGCAACAAGCTTAAGGGTGAAAAAGCTTTAAATTTAGCGAAAATTTCTGTTATTAAAGTTCACCTATATATATAATAATAGGAATTGACTTTTTATACTACGCAAAAAGTATTGAGAGCTAGTCAGTGGGTAAATTATCGGAGAGTATGGCGCGTCCGGTTGGGGTGATTTCGTAGGTTTGATTGCCGGTGTTGTTTAGGGCGCCCAGTAATTCCAGGCTCATACAAGTGGATGCCACGGAGGCGGAAGAGGTATGAAGATGTCGTGATAAGTCGTCGACATGTATGGGAGTTCGGCAGAGATCCAAGATTTTACGTTCATCCATAGTTAGTTCTCTGCTAAAAGCCGGCAGGGGTTTGGCTTGGACTGCCGGAGTTTTTAAAATATCTTCGGCGGATTCGCATAGAGAGGCGCCTTCTCTTAAAAGGGCATGAGTACCTCGGCTGCCTTCGGATGTTATGGGGCCGGGCACGGCAAAGACTTCGCGATTTTCGTCTAGAGCGCATTTGGCTGTGAGTACGGAGCCTGATTTGTGGTCGGCTTCGACTACAACTGTGGCGCGGCAAAGGCCGGCAATGATACGGTTTCTTTGCGGAAAATGATGAGGCAAGCCTTTGGTTCCCGGTGGGAATTCGCTGATCAAGGCACCACCTGATAGCAGTATTTGTTCGGACAGGGTTTTGTGCGAAGAGGGATAAATTGAGGCATCGTCTATACCTGAACCCAAGACGGCGGCTGTTTTGCCGTTGTTGGTTAAGGCGGCTTTATGGGCGGCGCCGTCTATACCCAAAGCCAATCCGGAGACGATGCCGGCTCCTTGCAAAACCAAGCCTGACACAATTTGATTTGTCGCGTTTTTTCCATATGCACTCATTTTGCGGGTACCCACAACCGCTATCCAGTCTCTTCTGTCCAAAGGCGCGCCACGCCAAAATAGAGCTGCTGGCGGAGTGTGCATTTGCTTTAGGATGGTCGGGTAGTTTTCGTCCCAGGGTAAAATAAAATCTACCCCTGTTTGCATAAGCTTGTCTTGCAACTCTTTTAAATTAATTTTTTGCCTCCATTCATTAAATTCTGACGTGGCTTTGGGTGAAATACCGGCTTTAATCAGGCCTTCGGTAGAATCTTGCCAAGCGTTTTTGCCTTGAGTTTGGCCAAAAAACTTTTGTAGTTTACCAAGGCTTACCGGGCCGAATTTTTCGTACCAAGCCAAACCCAACCAGCTTAAACGTGATTCATCCATGGGGGTATTGACAGATGGGGATGGTTT
>CAYOMV010000107.1:0-2884 GCA_964405175.1 uncultured Gammaproteobacteria bacterium
GGTAAGCGCGCCGGACAGGCCCATGACCAGAACCAATTACACCATCAACAAGGGAACAGTCAGGAGCCAGTCGACATAACGATAGGCGTCGTTGAAAGGCTCGCCGGACGGCGTGTAGGCACCGCCAACCAGGCTGTAAGCGCCCTCCCAGCTGCCGGCAATCCGAAGATAGTGATAACCGGCAATCCCGACCACGAGGGCGGAAATGATTAGAGAGATCCGGAAACGCGGGGCTACCCGGTCCCGCGCCATCAGGAAGAAGGCGAAGGACGCGAACATACACGCGATTGTGAAGGAGAACATATTGTAGACCAGACTATACTGGCCCATGCTTAATTCGGGCATAGCTATTTTACGTTATTTGAGTTTTTTTTTGAGGAACCGGTTTACAGGGGACTTGTCCCGGTCGATTTGGCAAACAAAAAACGATGAATGTAGCTTCATAACGAAGTCAAAAAACACCGTATGTAAAATTTTTGCTTATAATAAGATAAATAGCGCTAATACTTTATGAAAAACTACGCCTTCGGGGTTGACTTGTGAAGATCCATCCAGGAAACGACCGCCAGATGGGGAAGGGTGAGGACCGAAATGAGGACGAGGTAGGCACCAATAAGATCCTGCCAAGAGGAGAATATATTCCGTGCGGTCCAGGCGACGACCAGCAAGGCGAGGATGGAGATGGCGGTATTGGGGACGGACCGCAGGAGCAGACCGGCGGGGAAGAGGGAGAACCGTTGGGGCGGATCTACCTGCAGCCATGACCGCAGGCGGATCAGGTGGCGAAGGCCGTGCCAGATACAGAAGTAGAGGCCGATGCTCACCAAGGGATGGAGGGTCATGAAGAACAGGAGGAGGAGGAGAATCTCGCCGGCGTCGCAGGCGGCGATTCCGCGTTTTTGCGGCGGTGATCGGAAAGCGGCGGCGAGGAGATAAACCCCGACAAAAAGGAGAAATAACAGGAAGGTTCCCGGGGCGAACGCGGTTAGTTGAAAGAGGAAGGCGGGCAGCGCCTGATCGCTTGGGAAAATCCGCAGGCACCACGCGGCTACATCAAGGTATGTCGAGGGGTGGAAAATAAAAGTAACGAACATAGGCAATCCGCCTCGAATGAAGCCGGAAAGCATGCGCATACAGCGGCTATGCAGAAGATAGGGTGCCTGGTAAACATGACGCAGGAAAAAAACATCGCCCTGGCCCCAGTGAAACCAGGTAATGCCGATGAAAAAAAGGAATGCGAACGCGGGCTCGACAAACCATGCGACGAGGTAGGCCAGGGCCACGGCGACATATCCGGCGTAAACCGCCATCCGTGGAAGCCAGGCTCCAGTGGGAATTCGGAACAGGCGGAAGAGCACGCGGTCGTCGAGGGCGCCATGCGGCAGGCCAAACACAACGGCGCTAAGCAGCAAGGGGATTGCGGTCCATACAGGCTCCAGACGGAGCCTCGAAAAGACGGGGGCCAGAGCGATCGCTGCGAGGAGGACTAGGAAGACGGGCAGCTGGGGGAGCATCCACCGGCGAAGAAACTCGGTTGGTTTCATCGGTAGCCTTCGTTGCAATCAGGTTTCAGGCGCGACCGGTTTGCGCAAGCGCCTTGAAAAAGACCCACTGAACAGCGCGACCAGCTTGTCCGAAGGAAGGCGGTGAAGGGTGACCTGGTAGAGGATGAGCCCTTGGACGATCATGAGGTTGGTAACGAGGAAGAAGAGCGCTTCCTCCAGGGGCAGCCCGAAGAAATGGATGCCCGACAACTTGTAATCCGAGAAAAACCAAATGCCCTGGGAAATGGCGATGCGGTCGACGATCCACAGATAGAGCGTGGGCGGGGCCCATGCCAGAAACCAGAGCTTGCGCAGGCGCCAGAGGTCGTGACCCCCGAAGGTCCACTGGAGAGCGATGACGGGGCAGGCCCAGATCAGGATGAGGCCGAGGTAGGTGCCCCACGTAACCGTGAGAGCGGCGGCACCGAAATAGGTGAGGAAGATAGCCAGGGCGGATCCCCAGAAACGGGATTGGCGATCGGTCTGGGTGTAGTGTCCAGGGGGCCGAAGGTCATCCCGAAACTGCGGAAAGAGCAGCAGCAGCCAAAGACCGGTAAGAATGGGCTGGAGGATAAAGAAGGCGTACTCTTCCACTGGAACGTGTCCCATGCGTGCCAGCACGCGGTCCGGGGAATAGCCCCATACTTCAGAGGCGACCAGATAGTTATCCCACGGCGTCGTGTAGACGAAAGCGATCCCGCACATCAGGGCCAGGCTGATTCCAAATCCTGGGACAAGCCGCATGTGCCGGCGGTGGTAAAGCAACAGCCAGCAGATGGGAGGTAGTAAAAAAAGTAGAAGGAAAGCCAAATAGGTCACGGTTTCGAACATAGCCCATCCCGCGTTGGATTCAACCGCGCCCCCTGTTTTACAGGTATATGCGGGGAATCTTCGGGCACATTTCACGCTTGCCAGGGCGGCGGCCGGACCCGAGGATGGAGAAAACCAGGGGAGTCCCGGGCGCGGGACTGAGAAGCGAAAACGGCCCTTTCGCAGACCCATCGAACCTGATCCGGGTGATGCCGGCGAAGGGAACTGGTCACGCCGGCTTCTTCGTTTGCATGCCCCAACCTCCATGTATTTGAAGACCAGACCAGCCCCCATCCTTGCGTTGACCTTGGCCGCCCCATGCATCGCGCTTTATTTCCATGTCCCCCTTCCGGGTCAGCCACCAGCAGGTGAACCGGCTACCCTGGATCCGTTTGTGGAAGAAGCGGAGGCGGAGAGCCGAAGGATCCTGCCGATGGATGACGGCCCGCCGGCGGGCTTTTCTCTGGCGGGGCGCTGGCTGGATATCCCGCGATCGACGACGCGGGTCACGGCGGCGGTGCGCGAGGCTT
>CAYOMV010000108.1:0-2768 GCA_964405175.1 uncultured Gammaproteobacteria bacterium
ATCAAGGGCTTCAGTTCATCTTTGAATTCACGAGTTGCGGGCAGATACTCAAGTATCTTTTCCTCGCTTAGCTCTTCATCACCGGCTTCTTGAAATGAGGAAAGCGCCTTATTCAGTTCGCCATCCTTAATCCATCTAAATATGCCGTCATTTGTGTATTCCTTGACGATATTCGTAAACTCTGTCTCGTCGTGCTCTTGCCAATCTTTCGTAGCAACACGTGAATAAAGGTGCCCTACTAACCACCCCAGCTTCGCCGCGAAAGGCTCATAAAGATGGCATCGGCGCGCGCGCTTAATCAGGTCAGCATGTTCACGCTTCAACGCAAATTGAATTCTCAACACGGCGACAGAACCAGCCGCAATCCCCAGTTCCGATGAAGGGTGAACATAAAAGAGGCCAATTGAAGATTCGTTTTGATTTAGTATTCGTTCAAGCAAATGCTGTACTTCTGTCTTCCGTGACATTTTCATGAGAGATTGTTCGACACCCCCATAAGAAGTCGGTATTGCTTCCTTCAGATAGGACTCCATATCCTTGAGAGGGGAAAGAGCTATGTAATCTGCTTTGACTTCCTTGTTCGAACCGCGTTCAACGAGATCGCATGTTTGGCTAACAACTATGAATCCAGTATACTTATCCTTTGTAAACCAAGGGTGGATTTCGGCCAGCACGCCGAGCAATTCGGGCGCCCGACACAGAATATCGCCTTGCCGTAAGCAGGCTTGTTCATCATCAACTCGCTGATATGTGAAATGCATCCTAGCAGCTATTAAGCAGAGGTAGAACCCTCGACTATTCTTCGATTGCTCTGTCGCGTCGTATAAGTGACTGGTACTCCAAGAGCAGCAACAAAGAATCGCCCCTTTTCATCAACGGACTCTGAAGAATCACCAGCGAATTCATGCGGCACAATGGACGAGATAGGTTTAGCCGGCCGGACATCAGAGGTATTGGAGGAAACGAATTCTGCATCTGTAGACCCGATTGAAGTATCTGTTGTCATGCTGTTTGCTCCCCGGTTGCCAACACTGCAGTTGTACAGTAACCCAAAATCTTCTCTGTGGCCTGCACAATTTCTTCTTCTCTCAGCGAAAGCCATTCGACAAGGTCCGATTGCGACGAACTTGACTTATTAAAGTTAATCGAAACCCTTACTGTATCCTCGTCTGATCCCTCAAGCTTCACATTAATTTCACCTTGCCCATAACGCAGTTTTCTTTCAACAGTTCGGTTTACGGTGGAAAAATCTAGCTCATCAAAAAATGACCTCTCAAACAATAAGTCAGACAATTCTTGGGATGGATCGATCTCATAATGCAGGTTGAAACCACCAGCGATTAAGGGCGTAAGCGGTAGTCCCTCAACTGCATTCCTCGCATAGGACATGCCGGACACGAGTTTTGTTAAGCTCCTATCCGATACTAATTGTAGTTGCAGTCTAGAGCCTGACAAGGAAACGTGAAAGCCCTCGTGCTCAATGAGTTGCGGCCCCCCATTCATAGGAAATAGTATACCTATCGTGGTGCCCGGTTCAGTCTTGAAGACGTGCTTCATAATCCCTTCTGGCGTAAGGATTGCCTTATTCCAATGTGCCACAACAACAACGTTTGCAACAACAGGGTCCACGGAGCAACCTCCCTTGCTAACCGCCTGAGAAAGAACAGCTTACACAAACGCTCTTAATGAAAGAGCATCTCTTGTCCTTTCATCGAAGTGTACACATATCTGTCAGTCTACTCAACAATCCTACTGCCTTACCCATGCCCAACTTCTCTTGAGGCATTCGTACTTGCCGCTTTTCTACCTCCCCCTACACCTCGCCCTTCGGATAATTCGGGCTGAGGCGCATGCTTTGGGGGCGGGGGATGGGCTTGCCGTCCTTGACCCATGCTTCGCCGCGCGGGGCGAGGTGCTCGGCCATCCGCGTGCGCCATTCGGCGAGGGTATCGGCGTGCGCGGCGACTTTCGCGAGGTCGCGCGCTTCGCCGGGGTCGTTCGCGATGTCGAACAACTGCTCTTCGCCGTCAAAGGCATGGAAGATGTACTTCATCGTGCCGTCGGTCAGCGCGGTCCAGTGGTTGGTCTCGTCGTAGCAGATATCGTGCTCGAGGTCGATCACCTCGCGCCAGTTCGCGCCGTCTTCGCGCAGGAGTTTCAGCAGGCTCTCGCCCTCGCATTGCTCGCCGCCGGGCGCATGCGCCGCCTCGAGAAAGGTCGGCAGCACGTCGCGAATCTCGACGCATTCGTGCCGGATTTGTCCGCGCGCTACATCGGACATCATGTGCTCGGGCCAGCGAATCGCCATGGGGATGCGCGCGCTGCCCTCGTAGGCATACGACTTCCGCCACATGTGATGGTCGCCCATCATGTCGCCATGGTCGGCAAGGAAGAGGATGAGGGTGTTGTCGAGCATGCCGCGCTTTTCCAGCGTCGCGAGAATCCGCCCAACCTGCTCGTCGATTTGCGTCACGCAGCCGTAGTAGCCGATGCGCGAGCTGCGGGCCTGTTCCGCGCCGAGGTCGCCGTGCCACTTGTTGTAGGAATCGTCGCTCGGCGGCGCATAGCGGTCGCACCAGTCGCCGAGGTAGCGCTCGGGGATATCCGCGTCGCGGTACATCTCGAAAAAACGCTCGGGCGCGTCATACGGACTGTGCGGGCGCTCCCACGACACCTTCAGGAAGAACGGCTCCTCGCGTTCATAGCTCTCGAGGAAGTTCACGGCAACATCGCCGATCCAGCTCGTCGGGTGCAGGCGCTCGGGCAGG
>CAYOMV010000109.1:0-2584 GCA_964405175.1 uncultured Gammaproteobacteria bacterium
CATTATAATAAACGTGGCAAACACTTCCGGCTCTCCAAATTCCGTCGGATTAATCTTCGCGTCTTGTGTATTTTGCTGGAACTGAGTAACCTCACTGCTTACCTTGGCCGGGTCGTACAAACCGGCAGAGCCGACTAAGTCGGTTTGCCTTTGCGCCATGGCCAGCGACAACCATAAAAAGAAAGCCATAGTTGGCCCGCCCACCAATGCCGCCGAAAGCCTGCTCCACCATTCGTTTGTAAACGGGCCCAAGGCACTTTTAAGCTGGCTGGGCAAAGACCAAGCAAAAAACGCTATCGGCGAGGTAATCAATAAAAACCACAACATGATAATGCGTCCTAAAAAGAAAATCAGCATGATCAATATCAAAGTAATGGAAATGGAAATAATCCAAACTGCAAAAATTGCGGAAACCAAAATACCCATCAAACTCCAAGGGTTGGCTCCTCCCGAGTTAGCCAGAGAAATTTCAATCTCATTCCCGTCGTTTGAAATTACCCCTGTAGTATCGGATAGTCGCATCACTTTACCTATTCCCAAAGCCGAAACAAAGTTACCGCCCGCCGCTTGCTTGAAACCGTTTACAAAAGTAAGCACAATGACTTGCGAAAAGTCGATCATTAAGCCGATCAAAGTTTTAGAAAAATTGATGAGCACGGCCATTATCAAAAGCTTGGGTAAAACCTGGCGATAATGAAAATCTTTGGGATAGCCGATAATCGTGGCAAAAGCGGAAACCAAAACCACCACGATAAAAAACATGTTAACCGTGTCTCGGATAAGCGGCCAGCCGATCTGAACCGGAACGGCGTCCACAAAATTATTATACTGAACAATACTGATTAAAAGCTCAATTAAAAATATCAAAATATAACCCAGCATTTCCGCGAGCCAAACCACAACCTTGGCCAATATCCCAATAGCCCAATTGGCTATAGTCTGAGTAATACTCGTTTGTGCAAATGTAGGCTCAACCAAAAAAAACAAAATTATAAAGCAAGAAATTACTAGTGATAACAATACCAGTCGCTTTTTTGTATTCCGCGCGGTTAAATCACTATCAACTTCTTCTTCTTTTCCTAAAATTTGTTTGCGCAAAAAAGACCACAGCGATTGCTCCCTCTTTTGCTTAGAGCTGGACCATTTCTGCATATTCATCTTTGTGGGTAATTATAGCACAAAAACCGCGTTTACAGTTTTATTTAATCCACAACCCATCTCGATAAACACAATGTTATTGGAGTTAAATTATTCTATTGATAAGAGCCTGTTTTTTTGATAAATTATCAAAATTCATGAGCAACCACGTAAGCGTCGATTTTTTAGAGCCATCCGCGGATCGCGGAGCACGAAAAAAAACCATGATAATCGCGGTTGTTTTTGCTTTCTTTGTTGGAATACTGGCAACTTTGGGCGCAGCCGCTTCATACAGAGCGGCGAGCCATGGCACAAGCATCTTTTCTGAATTCGGAAAACTACCCGGTATCGCTGATATAAAAGAATTCGCAATCGGAGAAGGTCCTAATGGCGCCAACGCGTTTTCCGCCACACCCGACGACAGGGTGAGTATTTTATTTCTGGGAGTTGGCGGAGAAAACCACGACGGCGGAACTCTAACCGATACCATCATCCTGGCCTCAATCGACACAAAAGAAAACAAGTTTGCCATGCTTTCCCTGCCCCGCGACTTGGCCTACCCTGTTGGCAACAGCCAGTTTCGTAAAATAAACACGGTTCACGCCATCCAAGAAATTAACCACCCCGGCGAAGGAGCTGAAAAAACAGCCGACGCTTTAAGTAAATTGCTGGCAGTACGCATCGATCACGTGGTTCGTGTTGATTTCGACGGTTTTGAAAAATTCATCGATGCTTTGGGCGGAGTAGATATCAATATTGAAAGAAGCTTCGTGGATAATTCCTACCCGGCCGCCAATTACAAATACCAAACCATAAGCTTCGAAAAAGGCCCGGCGCATTTGGACGGAGACGAAGCTTTAAAATTTGTACGCTCGCGCCATGGCACCAACGGCGAAGGCTCGGACTTTGCCCGTTCCCGCCGCCAGCAAATAGTAGTTCATGCCATTCGAGATAAATTATTATCCATGGGTACTTTGGCGAATCCCAAAAAACTAAGCGAGCTCTACGGCGTGGTCTCCGACCACATTCAAAGCGATCTCTCGGCTTGGGATATGATAGCCCTTGCGCCAATGGCGTCAAAAATCGACAAAGATAAAATCACCATGCGCGTATTAACCGACGCGCCCGACGGCGAGCTTGTTCCGGCAAACGTAAACGGAGCCTACATGCTTTTCCCGCGCAAACCCGACTGGTCCGAAATCCGCACCATCGCCACCAATCCGTTTATCACCAAAGAAGAAGAAAAGAAGCAATTGGAACCGCAAACTCAAGTCGTTTTGGAAATTAAAAACGGCACCAACTACGAAGGTTACGCTTTTCGCGTTTCACAAAAAATGAAATCCTTGGGCTACCAAGTGCCCGATATCGGCAATGCCAAACACCGAGGCTACGAACGCTCAATAATATACGACCTAACCGGAGGCAAGATGCCCGAAGAATTAGTCCG
>CAYOMV010000110.1:0-2430 GCA_964405175.1 uncultured Gammaproteobacteria bacterium
GGTATAATCTGTAACCCATGTCTCCGGAATAGACCCATGAAGGAATGGCGCGCCCTGGTGGACAGTTTGCGGACCGATCCGGAGATGCGCGCGCTTATTCTACAAATTTTAGTAACGAAAAAATTAGAGCGGCGCAAGGTTATCACGCATAAAATAAACCCGTGCGGGACGATTTTGGCAAAAAGCGCATGAAAAAGCATCCAATCACCCCGATCGGGATTATTTTGACAAGAGCCTCCTAAAGTACAATGCCGCTGCAAAAAATCCATTTACACAAGATTTTTTGTAGTTAAAGTATACTTTTTAATATTATTTTCAGCCATAATGGTATACTATTGATCCTGTAACTCCTGTTTTAAAGGATTTTTTCGATGTTTAGTGTACTATTGAGATGGACAAACAAAACTTAAACCAAAGCCGCGCCAATCTTTCCGCCGTTTTACAAATAGCAGGAAAGTTAGTAACTATTGATGATGCTTTCCAGGCAATAGATTTGAATCGTCAAGAAGCTACAAAAACTCTCTCAAGATGGACCCATCAAGGCTGGTTAACTAGAGTCGCGCCCGGACTTTATGCCCCTATTCCTTTAGACGCTCATACGTCCGCACAGGTTATTGAAGATCCGTGGGTCATGATCCCTTACTTGTTTGAACCGTGTTACGTTGGCGGATGGACAGCAGCAGGACACTGGGATTTTACAGAGCAAATTTTTCGCAGCATTTTTGTCTTTACGGCTCAACCTGTTCGAAAAAAAATGCAAGTTTTTCATGATACGGAATTTACGCTGAAACATCTCCCTAGAGATTCCATGTTTGGGCTTAAAACGCTATGGCGTGATAATGAAAAAGTAATGATCTCCGATAAACACCGGACAATCATTGATATGCTTGATACGCCAGACACCGGTGGCGGCATCACACATGTTTTTGAGTGCTTGGAGGCGTATTTTAAAGACCCGGATACTGATTCCGCCACGTTAATCGAATATGCCAAAAAACTTGAAAATGGGGCCATATTCAAACGCCTCGGTTTTCTGGCTGAAAAAATAGGGCGTAATGAACTGATAGAGCCGTGCCAGAGTCATCTGACCACCGGCAATGCAAAGCTTGATTCTTCGATTAAAAGCCCTCGTCTTGTAAAAAAATGGAATCTTTGGATTCCTGAAAATTGGTCTGAAAGAAAAGTAAAGCATGATTGATAAGTCCGAAATCCTTGCAATGGCAGCAGCGACCGGTCTACGCCCCGATGTAGTTGAAAAAGACTATGTTCTCGGCTGGCTTTTGGCCGGAATATACAATCATTCTTCTGTGAACAGAGATTGGATTTTCAAAGGCGGCACATGCCTTAAAAAGTGCTACTTTGAAACCTATCGCTTTTCCGAGGATCTGGACTTCACTCTTACAGATGAAAGTCAGATCAATGAAGAATTCCTGCAGAAAACTTTTGAAGAAATCAATGAATGGATTTATGAGCAAACCGGTATAGAGGTTCCGAAAGAAAAACTGGATTTCGATATATACACAAATCCGCGTGGCTCCATTTCATGTCAGGGTAAAATCTCATATCGTGGGCCTGTATCACCACGATCCGGCGGTTACCCCAAAATAGAACTTGACCTCACAGCCGATGAAAAACTTGTTATGGCTCCTACACATCAGAGGGTTTATCATCCCTATTCGGATGAACCGGAAAAAGGTATTCAAGCACTTTGTTATGCCTATGAGGAGGTTTTTGGTGAAAAGTTCAGGGCTTTAGCCGAAAGGACAAGGCCGCGAGATCTTTATGACGTAGTAAACCTTTTCAGAAACGCCCGTGTTAAACCCTCTGCCGCTGTCATTCATGATGTGTTGGAACAAAAATGCGCCTTTAAAGGTATAGATTTTCCGGTTCTTTCTGATCTTGAGAGCCATAAAGAAAGTTTGGAAGGCTCATGGGCTAATATGTTAGGCCATCAGTTGCCAGACTTGCCGCCGGTAGAAAGTTACCCTTTGCAACAGAATAAGTTTGAAAAGCACTTCGAGTTTATAAAACAAATCCAACAAATCCCCGTTTTTTTTCGCCTTCTTTTCGGCCTCTTTATCATAATGCGTTAAATAGTTTCTCGTGTTTACAGTATCATTCACCAATGTTTTGACAGATTTACTGTCTCCAAAATATTCGGAAACAGAATCAATCAAACCTTTTAGCCTTTGCCTTAGAGAAACTTCAAGGAATATATCTTCCGCGGCCTGATCCGGTGCGCGGCCACGGGCCGCGTGGCGACGGCCGATACAAAAAAGCGCGTTTATAAAAGCGGCAAGACGGCCGAATGGACATACTTACGATGCTGGAAGCCGGAGGACCCCACAAAAAAACAATGGGTGCGCGAGGACGAAGTGCTGGAACAAGTCCAGAGCGTCTTTGACAAGCTCACGCTGCCCGATGATGCGA
>CAYOMV010000111.1:0-2422 GCA_964405175.1 uncultured Gammaproteobacteria bacterium
AAACAAATCCGCAAGCGCATTGTTTTATGGTGAAATCAGTATTTTGCAATATTTCAATTGGCACCCGATTTTCATAATAATCTTTGATAAAATCAAAAATTTCACCTTCATACATGGGTTTTTCATAAATTGTCTTCGCCGTGCCGGAATTACAAATCGGGCAAAATTCTCTTTTAAAGAAACTCATAATTATTTTGTTACAAATAAATAAAAACCAGCTGTATGTTTACTACCGTCAGTATTTAGTATTCGATCTAAAACCTTTGATATTCTACAAACTATTTGTCTAAATGGACCAAATGGAAACAGATTCGCCAATGTTTCAAATCTGCCTCTTAAATTTGTAATTTCTATTTTTTTAAAGTCTTTAAACAATTCTCTCGCTCCATCTTCTGTAAATCTCCAGTAGTCATCATAATATCCTTTCATTGGGTGGTAATTATACAAAAAGGGAACGTAGATAAGGCAATAACCGCCTGGTTTTAACACTCGATATATTTCCGAAACAGCTTTGAAGGGATCTTTTACATGCTCTAAAACGGCCAAACATAAAATTGCTTCCACGGAATTATCGACTATTGGGAGATTGTGCACATCTCCGACAATATCAGGTTTATAATCGTCTACTGGATCAAGGGTTTTATACTGCCCAACCTTTAATAGGGATGTAATCCAAGCCCTCCTTGGGTCAAAGCGGTTACTTTTTGATATATCGATTCGTAAACCTCCTCCAATGTCAATGACTTCTTCACATTCATCAAGTACTTTAATGATTTTTTCTTTAAAGAAAATTTCCCAAGGGGCTTCTTGCATAGTTCTGACATAATACCGTCCATCCATATATACAGCAAGTTTATTTGTTTTATTGGTATCCTTATGTTACTTTTGCTAAAATTTGCTTTATAATACTTGTAACTAATTTTAATATTTTACTTTCCGAGTCCTGTTTTATGAATTTTGCTAAAAAGTTGTTTATTCTATCTATAAATAACCTAGGCTCGATGGACCGCTATCTTATATTGCGGAATGATGTTTTTGTTGTATCTTTTCCTAAGTGTGGCAGAACTTGGCTTAGAGCGTTATTGAGCAAGATCTTCGAAGACAATTACGGTATCAAAATTGATGATATTACCAATTTGGTTTTGTATTCCAGAGTTAATAAAAAAATTCCAAAAATTTTATTTACACATGATGATGATCCATTTAATAAAAAACCTCAAGACTTAAACAGTAATAAAAAAAAATATAACAGCAAGAAAGTTGTGTTTTTGATACGAGACCCCAGAGATGTTCTTGTATCCAGTTATTTTCATAAATTAAAAAGAGATAAAAGTTTTTCCGGCACCATTAAGGAGTATGTAAATCAAGATGTTGGTGGTTACAAGACCATTATTCAGTATTACAATATTTGGTTTGATTATATCCGCACACATCAAAACGTTTTCGTTATTAAATACAGAGAACTTCATAGTAATCCTTTGCGAGTATTATCGGATCTTCTTAATTTTTTAAATATTAAAGATGTAACCAATGAAGTTATAAACGATGCTGTAGAATTTGCTTCATTCAACAACATGCGCAAAATGGAAGAAAGCGGTTCGATTGGATCTTTTCGGATGAAGGCGGGAAAAATAGGAGATATAGAATCTTATAAGACTAGGCGCGGAGTTGTTGGTGGATATGTTGATTATCTGGACGAAAATGATCTAAATAAAATTAATGCATATATGTTAGAAAATCTGCCCCCAGAATTAACACACGCATTCGAGTGAAGCGTTTTATGCCCACAAACTCCGAAATCGCTAAACTAAAACAAATTATCCTCAATAAAAAACAAGTCTCTGATTTGGAGCTTATTTTAAACGGCGGATTTTCACCTTTAGACGGATTCATGACCGAGGCTGAATATAAATCTGTTTTAACCAATACAACGCTAACTGACGGTACAATTTGGCCCATTCCCATTACTCTCGATATCCCCCTAAACTTCCCCATAGAATCGGGCGAAGAGGTGGTTTTGGTAAACCGCTACTTAAAACCTTTGGCTTTACTGCGGGTTGAATCTATCTACATACCCGATAAAAACCAAGAAGCACTATCGGTTTACGGTACAACCGATCCAAATCACGCGGGAGTTAAATTTTTATTTAAAAAGAATCATTCCAAATATATAGGCGGAACAGTTACCAAGTTGAATGATATTGTTCACCATGATTTTGTAGAACATCGCCAAACTCCCGATGAGATAAAAAAAATTATCCAAGAAAACGGATGGGAAAGAGTTATCGGCTTTCAAACTCGCAACCCAATTCACCGCGCTCACTTTGTACTGATAAAGAATGCTCAAGCCGAACACAATGCCAATGTCCTTATTCAGCCTGCCGTAGGCCCTACCAAAGAAGGGGATATAGATTATATTACC
>CAYOMV010000112.1:0-2375 GCA_964405175.1 uncultured Gammaproteobacteria bacterium
CGGCATGGCCGGCGAAAACAAAGCCACCGGACCTAAGTCCGGTGGTCGATTACTTTTTTGCAGTGCTTGGCGTATGTTGACGCCCAGCTTGCCGGATATCGCTCCACGGAGAGCTCTAGCCGGCCATGACCGTTCCATCCGCTGTAAAGCCATTGTTTTTTGTCCGCGAAGAGCGCGGGTGTTAACAATGTACTTCAGGGATGTAAGGCCCGAGCACGAGGGTGTCGCGCTATTGTACTCTGGCTGCTGCAACAGCCTGTACCCCGCACAACTTATCGAGAGACTCGATAGTTTGTGTGGAGGCTCGAGATAATGGTCTCGAGCAAAGGCATCGCAGTGATTTTGGGGGCTCGTTGGTTGTTTTGGGGGCACCTCCTTTTAGTTGGTTTTTATTCCCCTTACATCAACGAGTTCGTCCCTCAACCTTGCCGGACTATCCGGCCATCATCTACCCGAGAGCGCAACACACGCACTCGTTTGGCATGGAAGATGCCTACGTACTCTGGCCGCTGCGAATCCGGCCTGTACCGCGTTACTTGCGAGTTCTTCAACCCGACATAGCACCCTAACATGAATTGAAGTATTTGTCAAGCCCCGGATGACTAAAATAATAAATTATAAAAATCAAATAACAAATATTGGCTAAAATTAGAGACAAAAATATTATTGATTTGTTTGAAATGCGTTGACAATAGTAGAGACGCGCCTTGGCGCGTCTCTACGGTTATTGGGCGGTTTTGTTGAGGAAGATGCGGAGCATTTTGTAGAAATCTTCCAGGGCTTTGATGCTGACCCATTCGTTTTGGCTGTGGTTGCCGCCACCATCGGGCGCGGAAACAAGCGCGGGAATTTGTTTGGCGCTGAAGAAACGGGCATCAGACGCGCCATGGTCGTTACTAAGCTTTGGTTCGCGGCTAATAGCTCGAATGGCTGATTTATATTCTTTAAGATAGGGGTCTTCTTCTTTGGTGTACAGTATTTCGACCGTCACTTTTTTTTCTGCTGTAACCCCATCGGGCAGAGAATTTTGTATTTGCTTTAACAAATCTTCGGGATTTTCGTTTTCCGTGTGCCGGATATCGCAAACCGCTGTTGCAATTCCCGGTATGGCATTGGCCGAATCTCCGCCCTTAATATTTCCGATACTGCAGGTGGCAACCCAATGGTCTTCATTGTGACTTATTGGGTCTAGAAACAGATTTTGCACCCGGTCTATCGCGAGCATGAGTTTGTTGATTGCGTTTTCACCTTGCCAGGGGCGTGAAGAGTGCGCGGGTTTGCCGACAGCGTTAAATTCAACCCACATTGCCCCTTTGGCTTTATTGATTATATTTTCAATAGCAGTTCCGCCATCAGGCACGACAGCGGCTTTACAAGAATAGCCTTGATCCATCAAATATTTTGTTCCGTTAAATCCTCCAGATTCTTCATCGCCAACCAGCATGAGGCCAAGGTCGTGGTTGGTTCGCGACAATTCTTTCATTATATATAACATGACAGCGACTGATCCTTTCATGTCTGAAGCGCCGCGTCCGATCAGTTTATCGCCGTGAATTACCGGCTCAAACTGTTGGTTTTCGGCCTCGATTACATCCATGTGGCCATTTAAAAAAATTTTAGGCGTCTTTATTCCATTTTTTGTGGCTACCAGATTTGGTATACCGTTGGATTCATATCTTTTTATCACCAAACCGGTTTCTTTCAGATAATCTGCAGCGTAATCCATGCAACGCAGTATGTTGTTTGGTTTGTCTTTGGTGGATTCTATGCGTATCAAATCTTGGGCAAGTTTTAATATTTCATTTATTTCAGACATATTCTGGATAAAGACTAATCCTCTTCTAAATTTACGTCAACTTAAGTTAGCGCCCTATTTTTTTGCATTGATAATCTACCATGGTGAGTTATTTATTGACTTGCCGGGAGTTTCGGTTTAATTTGTTTTTGAGGAGGTTGAATGCGGAAAAATACTTCGCTATATCCGGAAGGGATGATTTGGTCCCGGACTATTCCGCCATCTGCGCGGTCTTTGGAAAGTGCCAACGATGAACAGTGGGGTTTTTCGCACAGGTTTGCGGGAACTTTTTTAACCGCGGCGAATTTGTACATTTATAATTTTATGCTCAATGAATTATTTGGCCTCTTGGGTTGGATAATTTTTAGCATTTTGGTAAACACGGGTTTTCTTGGTTACTTGCATCAGATGTGGGCCAAACCAAACAGGTTTATCTATTCTTACAGCTTGATTTCCACGGCTTTTGTCTTGGGAACCATGTTTTATCAAATATTTTTTTCCCATTAATTGCCCGAAAGTTCGGGTTTTTTCTTTTAAAAGGTTTAAACTTGAAATATTGCCATTTTATATGTATTGATAT
>CAYOMV010000113.1:0-2372 GCA_964405175.1 uncultured Gammaproteobacteria bacterium
TGCATGATACGTTTAATGGGCGTTTTATGGTGGTGGATATCGCCGATTTCACGCAAATCCGTCCGCAGGATTTACGCGACCGCGCGGTCGTCGTCGTGACGACGATGCAGACTTTACGTGTTGAGAACACAGAAGGCCGTAAAGTCTATGCCCATAATGAAAATCTGGAGCCGCATTTTACCAAGGTGCCGGATAATACGCCGAATATGGAGCGGATTGAGGACGGGGATCACGAAGGGCAGATCAAGTTTTCTTTCCGCAATTTGCTCAACCTGTACAGGCCGCTTGTCATTGTTGACGAGGCGCATAACGCTTCGACCAGTTTAAGCTTTGAAATCCTCCTGCGTATCAATGCGGCCTGCATTGTCGAATATACGGCCACACCGGCCAAGACGAGCAATCTGCTGCATAATGTTTCGGCCTCCGAACTGAAAGCCGAGGAGATGATTAAGCTGCCTATTCGCTTGACCGAACACAAAACATGGGAGCAAGCGATTGGTGATAGCATCCGCACCCGGACGCAGCTGGAAGAATTGGCACAAAAAGATCGTGATTACATTCGCCCGATTGTTCTGTTTCAGGCCGAGAATGCTGATAAGGAAATCAATAAGGATGTGATGCTCGATTATCTGGTCAATCAGGAGCATATCCCGCGCGAAAAAATCGCCGTTGTGACCGGCGATCAAAAAGAACTGGACGGGATTAACCTTTTTGATCTGAATTGCCCGATTGAATATGTAATTACTGTGCAAGCCCTTAAAGAGGGATGGGACTGTTCTTTTGCCTATGTATTTTGTTCTGTGGCCAATGTGCGCTCCAAGAAAGATATTGAACAGCTTTTGGGCCGGGTCATGCGTATGCCTTACGCCAAACGCCGAGATCAGGAGGAGCTAAACAAAGCCTATGCGCATGTATCTTCATCCTCATGGCCGCAAGCCGCCGCAATGCTGCATGACCGGCTTGTGGATATGGGCTTTGACAAAATCGAGGCCGATCAGTTTATCGAGCCGCAAAAAGGGCTTGATCTACAAAACAGGCCTGACTTCACACAACCTCCCTCAACATACCTTTCTTTGCGTGAGGAGCCGGATTTTTCTGGTTTTTCTGAAGATCATAAAGAGCGCTTTAAATGGGAGCAGCAGGACGGTGAATTTAAGCTCACCATGACCGGCTATATCGGGGAAGAAGATGCTACCGTCCTGATGAAATCTGTTAAAGACAAAGATGACCGTGCCGCTTTAAAGACGAATATTGATATTCACAATGCGCGCATGCGGAAATCTTTAGCCCCGGCAGAGCGCGGAGAAGATTTCAGCGTTCCTCAATTGTGTCTTTGGTTCGACGATGAGTTGGAGCTGGCTGAGCGTGAACTTTTCCTTGGTTTGGACGGGTGGAATTTAGGCGATTATTCCGCACAGCTTAGCGAATCCGAGTTTCAAATTTCCGATGATGGGGAAAGCTTCGAATTTGATATTAAGGGCGACCATTTACAGTACAAATACGCAGGCAAGGTCGATCAGCTTAATCTCGATTTGGCCGATACCGGCTGGACGGAAACACAGCTAGTGCGTTGGCTGGATAGACGTTTACGGAAGCCTGATATTCGGCAGGAGGATCTTGTTGGCTTTCTCGTTAAAGTTTTGTCGTCTTTGCAATCCACCAGAAATTTGTCCATAAGCGTTTTGGTGCGCGCCCGTTACATATTGTTGAAAGTCATTGAGACCAAGATCAAACAGTACCGGCAGCAAGCTTATGATGAGGGATACCAAGCCACCTTGTTTGGGAACGATGCGGCGGTAGAAACAAGCTTTGAATTTGGTTTTAAATTCGATCCGAACGTTTATCCGGCGCACTGGTTTTATCGCGGCGCTTACCAGTTTTCCAAACATTACTATCCGGAGGTGGGCGAACTAAAGAACACCGGTGAAGAATTTGAGTGCGCGCAGGCAATAGACCGGAATTCCAGCGTTGAATATTGGGTACGAAACCTTGAACGGCAAGAACAAGCGGCCCTTTGGTTGCCGACTTCAACCGATAAGTTCTACCCGGATTTCGTGGCCAAGCTGAAAGACGGCCGTATTTTGGTGATCGAGTATAAGGGCGAAGCCTATGTCACAAATGATGACAGTAAGGAGAAAAAGGCCTTGGGCGAGTTATATGCCGATAAAAGCGGCGGCAAGGCTCTTTTTCTCATGGCAGTTTCTGCGTCTGCCGACCCTATGGGACGTGATGTTTACCGCCAGTTGGAAGATGTGATTAGTGGTTAAAATCAACCCGATCGGGATGGTTTCATGATTTGTTCTGCAGTTTTTGCCAAAATCGTCCCGAACGGGTTGATTTTCTCCCATCATGCGCGACCTTATGTTAGGTTC
>CAYOMV010000114.1:0-2330 GCA_964405175.1 uncultured Gammaproteobacteria bacterium
TCGTAGTCGAGGTTGGTCGTGATGATGGTGGACTTGCGCCGGTACCGCTCTTCCAGGAGAGTAGGCGCGCGGCGCCTTGCCCGGGTTGCCCCGGGTAGGTCTCCGCGCGCCCCTCGCCGAACCCGGCGTGCACCTTTCGTTATGCACCGGGCTCTCCATAGATGTGCTGCGCGAAGTCGGGAGGGGTCGTCCATGCCTGCCGGAAACGCTCGACACGGAGCGTGACCATCTCGAAGGGCCGGACGTCGCCGTCCTGCCATCGAAGGGTCTTGCCGCCTGGCTTGCGCCAGCCGTACTCCGCGGCGAGCCACCGCATTGGGCGCTTCTCGTGCTTCTTCTTGAGCCAGCGCAGGATGGTCCACCACAAGTAGTGGTCCACGGACACGAAGACTTGCTTCGCGCCCCACGCGTGCCGGTAGAAGTTGCCCCAACCCCGGAGGATTGGGTTGAGCGTCGACAGGCGCTCCTGCAGCGTGAAGCTGCGGGTGCTCTTGTCGAAGTGCGCCTTGATGGCATGACGCAGCTTCTGGCTCCGATCCTTGGGGACGACGCACTTGCTGCCCCACCCGTAGTGCGGATGGCGCTGCACCCGAGCATGGTGCCCGAGGAACCGAAGAGGCTCGGTCACCTTCGTGACCTTGGTCTTCGCCTCCGAGAGCTCCAGCCCGAGCTCGTCCTTCAGGACCTTTGCCAGCGCGACCTTCTCCTTTTGTGCTGCCGCTTTGGCCCGGTCGCATTGACCAGGCTTGTGCGACGCGCCCACCAGGATGATGAAGTCATCGGCGTACCGAACGGGTACGAACACCATCCCCGCGCGTTTGTCGTTGCCGCGGTTCCAGTGCGCGCGTTTCAGGATCTCTTTCCGCGCAAGTCCGCGCCCTCGGGCCTGCCGAGGCCAGACCGAGCGCTCGTACCGCTCGTCAATCACGCTGAGCGCGATGTTGGCGAGCAGCGGCGAGAGGATCCCACCCTGGGGCGTGCCGCTCTCCGATCGGAGGAACGCGCCCTCCGACAGGATCCCGGCCTTCAAGAACGCGACGACCAACCGGTTCACCTTCGTGTCCAGGACACGTCGGCGGACCCGATTCATCAAACCGTGATGGCTGATGTGGTCGAAGCAGCCCTTGATGTCGCCCTCGATGGCCCATTGGTACGGGAACCGATGCTCGACGCCCGACGCGGTCTTGACCCTCTTCGGCAGGAGCAGCTTGCGCAGCTCCTCGAGTGCCGCATGAGTGCCGGTCCCGGGTCGGAAGCCGTACGAGCACGGAGAGAAATCCGCCTCGAAGATCGGTTCCAGGATGTTCTTCAGGGCCGCCTGCACGACCCGGTCGCGGACCGTCGGGATACCCAACGGCCTATGCTTGCCGGGTTGCCCCGGCTTCGGGATCATCACTCGCCGTACCGGCACAGGCCGGTACGCACCGGACCGAAGATCGGCCCGGAGCTGCTCGACGAACGACTCACCCGTTCCCTCGGTGAGGATCTGCCCCACCGTGATCCCGTCCACGCCTGCCGTCCGGCTCCCACGGTTGCGAGAGACACGGGCCAGCGCGCATCGCAGGTTGCGGTGGTCCGTGACGAACCCCCACAGCTTGCGAAACACGTAGTCGAGATCGTTCCAGCTTCGCGTGTGCAGCGTCTTCTGCACGCTCTGGAGCCACTCCTTGTCGGAGTCGGACGCCACATACGTGGCTTTCCCCAGCGGCTTCCGTGCTGCACGCATCTACTGCCTCCCTTCGCCATGTGCACGGCTCTCCCGTGCTCCGACTACTACGGAGGCTCCGCCCCCCACCTGGAGGATCGCCGGACTTGGCGGCCAGCCCGCTGAGCGGGCGCTCCAGGCAGGGTTCCCGTGTTCCGTGGAGGTCCCCGCGATGCGGTAGGTGATCGACTTTACCCCTGGCTGCACGGACTGCCGGCCGACTCGGGATATGGCGGCAGCGCGCCCATGACGGACGCACCCAGTCGGATAACTAAGACCAACCGGGCTCAGGCAACATCCCCGCCGAAGCGGGTTTTCTTTCCGTACAGAGGCTTCCAACATCGACTTCAGAATGGGCGGGCCATCACCCGCTCCCTCTTCACCATGGCATCTTCGGTAGCCCATCTTGGACGGTCTCCCGTCGTCATGGACAGTTCAGGCTGCTCGGCTTTTGCAGGCCCCCGGCCCAACCGCCGGCGACGTTCGCAGCCCCCTTCTGCACCCGGCCCGACCCGGGCGAGGATGACGTCTTGTTAGGTCATCGGAACCTCCACAGCTTTCACGGCACAGTCAGCCGGAAGAAGACGTTCGTCTGCTCCGGCCGCAGGTTCAGGTACCCCATCTC
>CAYOMV010000115.1:0-2111 GCA_964405175.1 uncultured Gammaproteobacteria bacterium
CATGGAAACAAATCCACAAGACACATGGGTCCCGCGGGAGAGACGGCTGTCCTGGTATTTAGTTGTAGGCTCTGTCGGCTTTTCTCGCGGTGGGGGGCGGCGCGGCGCCTCGGGTCCGGCTGGGGGACCCGTGGCAGGCGCCGCGCGTACCCTCGCTCTGCTTCTGCGCCGAGACGGGCTACGAGTCCCCCGGCTGGAGCGTTCGCCGGGCCGCGTGGGCGCTGGTGGTCGTCCCGTGGGCCTGAGTCGCGCTGGAAGAGCGGTCAGATGGAGCGCGGGCCAGCCCGGCCGCAGGCTGGCGTGGACCCCGCGGCGGGCCGGCGTAGCGGCGGCGCTGCGGGCCCGCCATGTGCAGGGCCGTGCCGGCCGTGCAGGGTCGTGGTGTCTTGGCCCGCGGCGTTCTCTCGCCGTCTGGTGTGTTCGGAATAGAGAGAGAGAGAAATAGCACTGGAGGGAGCGGGGCGTGCGCTGGATGGTTGGGGTGCAGGGGAGACGCGCGGCGCAGCCGGCCGCGCACGGCCTGCGCGCGAGGTACACGCGCGCCCCGGGCCCTCGCCAGCGGGTGCGCGGCAGCACCCGCGCACCCTCCCCGGCCGGCATGCCGTTCCCAGAATTCCTGCACCAGGGCATTTGGGTGCGCGCATGTGCGCACGCAAGCCCCATAAGCGTCCGGTAGCCGCCATATCATCCCATCACCGCTCTCCCGGGCGTGGCTTGCGGCGTGCACGGCCCCCTCGCCCTGCGCGAGCCTCGGCCCACCGGGAGCGAGCTACCAAGCTGGTCATAGAGGCCTTCTCTGTACCTCTACGGATCGTATCGCTCAGCGACGGCGCGAGGCGAGTCTGGCATCCCGCAGCTCGTCGCGCTCGACCGCCAGCCTCTCTGCTGGCCGGGGCCTTCGACTCGGCGGCAGCACCGGCCGCTGCACGAGCCACTCGAGCTGCTCTGGCTGCCTGCAGTGGTGTTGGTCAGATAGAGACACCTCCTGTGGTCCCTGCAGCGGACAGTCCACCCACGGTACTCCACACGGCCTTGCTGCGCGCCCCGAGAAATTGCGATCTTCTTGGGCCTTTGGGGGGGGCGGTTTTGGTTTGCGTGCGAAACACCGTTCGGGGAGCCGTCACAGCCAGCAGCCAATCAGGCTGTAGTCTAGCTCGCCAAGAAGGGCTGTGCACTCCTCAAGGCCTGCAAGTGGTGACAATCGGTGTAAACGTGTGCTTGGGTGCGCTGGGGACGACAGGCTGCGCCCAGAGATGCCGCCGAAGACGGTGAGCGTAAGGACGGCGTCTAGAACGCCGTCCGTGTGGCACGTGTTGTGACACACTCCACGGGCTCCTGTGCTCACAGAGCGCACTCGATACCCCCGTTCTTGTATGACATACGAGATCTATACTCCTTCTGGCTTGCAGACGTCTCGAAAACGAAGCCGCTTCAGGCAAGGCGGCTCCACCAAGCGCCAGGGCCAGCCAACAGCTGATGACGCGGCCCTCCTCCCAGCCGCACTGAAAGTCCAAGCTCGGCTGGCAGAGGTGGCGTGGAAGCGGGAATCACTGCGGGACCTGAGGAACAATGCTCTTCGCGTGGGCGATCTCATGGCGGAGGCAGTTGAGCTACTTGTGGGTCCGGATGCTCAGCTCGACACGCAGACCCTCGCAGAGTACGAGAGCCGAGCGCGCGAAGTAGTACTCCAATGCACGAAAGAGCGTGGGCAATTTCGTGTCTTTGCAGGGGCTAACCCCCAGGTCGCAGCAGGCCGAGGCGACGTCCCGGGCAGCACTACGGCCCTACTGCGCTGCAGCTTTGCGGCTGGGTTGGGCCACGAAGAGGCACACGCGACGGTCAACCACACGGCCCGTCGCCGGGCCGAGCGGTAGCTAGGCCGCGGAGAGCTCAGGAAGGCCGTATCAGTGCTCTCAGAACAGGACCAAATGCTGCGTGGCGATGCCGACATCGTGGTCGAGCAACTTAGTACTCTGCACGGTGTGGAACTGGAGGATGGCGGCCCGGCCGCCGCCGCCGCCACCGGGGCGGCCGCCGCCGCCGCCGCCGCCGCCGCTGGGGCAGACACCGACGCCGTCGCGGCGGACGCACATGCAGGGGGCGATGCGGAC
>CAYOMV010000116.1:0-2092 GCA_964405175.1 uncultured Gammaproteobacteria bacterium
TGAAGAAATAGAAACCCCGGGTGCAACGAAGTGGAACCCGGGGAGTATGTCATTTGTTGATTTTTGTCGATGATCCAAAGTTCTTTTTGGGTACGATAAGTTACAACCAAAAGCCCTATAGTGGAAAGAATCAATATATAAGGTAGAGCCGGAGCGATATATGTTTTGCCGAAAATCGCGATCATGGAATTGATTAGTATAAATATGATGCGGATTTCGGTGGGGCCGATGCCAAGATATGCAATGCGGAATTTATTGCTGGCCGCAAAGGCAAGGTATGAGTTGACCATGAATGCTCCAAAAACGGCTAGAATGAAAAATTGCAAGTATTTAAAATTATCGGGCAAGATGAGTGAATAACCGATCAGGATTGAGCACAGGAATATGTAGTCTAAAAAGTGATCCATGTAATAACCCCAGCGCACCAATCCTTCGCCTTGGTATTTTCCCAGCGAACCATCCATAGAATCCGTAAACCATTGCAAAAAGATCATGAAAGATACTCCCCAAAGCCATGCTATATTGTTTTTTGCCAAATAGCTAAATCCGATTATTAGTAAACTGATAGGCAAAGTCATCAATGTTAGATGATAAGTGCGGATCCAGGAAGGGATTTTGGGTACAATCCAATTAATAAAAATTACCTCGTATTTAGTGAGGATGGAAGCGCCTTCTTTTTTGTCACCCGCGAATGGCATACAAAAATATCCTACACGGTACTCGTAAATTTGCCAAAAATCTTATTTTTAAGCATACTCAAGCGGCTACCCGATTGTAAAAAAAAGGTCGATCTAGCACCCCTAGCTCAGCTGGATAGAGCGCTTCCCTCCGAAGGAAGAGGTCAGACGTTCAAATCGTCTGGGGTGCGCCATCCCTCTTTGTTTCAGCTTTGAGGGATTTTTGTATTGCTTTTGCCTTTAAGTCCAAGTATTTCCCTTGCTTCAACCGGAGTTGCTATCTCTCGCCCCAGGTCGATAGCCATTTGTTTAACTTTTTCAACTTGTTCGGCGTTGTTTTTGGCGAGTACTCCTTTGTCGAGGTAGAGGTTGTCTTCCAGGCCTACGCGGACGTTGCCTCCGGAGCGGAGCGCGAGTTCGCACATGGGGAATTGGTGACGGCCGGCGCCGAGGACCGAGAAGATGTAGTTGTTGCCGAAGAGTCTGTCGGCTGTGGCTTTCATGAAGTTGAAAGATTCTGCGTCGGCGCCGATTCCGCCCATGACGCCAAAGATGAATTGGATGAAAAAGGGAGGTTTGATAAGTCCGCGCTCGGCAAAGTGAGCAAGGTTGTAGAGATGGCCGGCGTCGTAGCATTCGTATTCAAATTTGGTGCCGAACTCGCTGACGGTTTTAATAATATATTCGATGTCTTTAAAAGTATTGCGAAAGACGATATCTTCGGATTTGGCGAGATATTCTTTTTCCCAATCGTACTTCCAATTTATATCAGCCTTGGCCGCACGAGCAACGTTAAAGTTGATGGAACCCATGTTAAGCGAGCAGAGTTCGGGTTGGAATTCTTTAACGGCCGCCAAGCGTTCATCCAGCGTCATGCCAAGCGCGACACCTGTGGAGATGTTTATCACGGCGTTGCTCTCGGTATTTATTTTTGCTAAAAATTGGCGGAAAACTTCCGGATTATTGGTGGGTTTGCCGTCTTTGGCTTGCCTTGCGTGCAAGTGGATAATGGAAGCGCCCGAGCCAGCCGCGTTTATGCTTTGATCTGCTATTTCTTCCGGTGTTACCGGCAGGTAAGGGGAGAGGCTGGGTGTGTGGATGGCGCCGGTGATAGCGCAACTGATTATACATTTCATAATAATAATTAACTTCTAACTACTAACTACTAAATTCTAACTACTAACTTCTAACTACTAACTGCTAACTACTAAATTCTAAAATCTAACTTCTAAATTCTAACTTCTAAATTCTAAATTCTAACTACTAACTACTAAAATGTCTTACTTCTAATGACAAGCTTCTAGCTACTAGCTTCTAGAGGCTGACTACGTTTATCACGTTCATAACGTTTATTACGAGGTAGTATTACGTCGAGAGGCTGGAGGCATGGTTTTGTAGGGGCGAACCTTGTGTTC
>CAYOMV010000117.1:0-2073 GCA_964405175.1 uncultured Gammaproteobacteria bacterium
TGGCCGGTGCTGGTAACATGCGGGCCTCCGCAGATTTCTTTGGAAAAGAAGCCCTTTTCACTTTCAGGATCTTCGACGGTGTAGACTTTAACTTTATTGCCGTATTTTTCGTCAAAAAGGCCTATGGCGCCGGCAGATTTGGCTTGGTCGACGGTCATTTCGCACATGTTGACGGGCAAGTCTTTAACAATAATCGAGTTAACTATTTCTTCAACTTTTTGTTTTTGTTCGTCGGTCATCTTTTCGGGATGAGTGAAATCAAAACGCAGGCGGTCGACATTGATGTTGGAGCCGCGTTGTTCCACGTGCGTACCCAAGACTTCTCTAAGCGCTTGATGGAGAAGATGAGTTGCCGTATGAAGTTTTGTGGTTTCTTCGGAATGATCTTGCAGGCCGCCTTTAAAAATGCCGGCCGAAGCAGTACGCGAGAGTTCTTGATGTTCTTTTTCAGCTTGATCGAATTCATATTCATTAAAGTCAAATTGATAACCTACTTTCTCTATACCCATTCTAGATAGCTCTTCTTTTATCAATTCCTTTGGAAATCCATAAGTTTGATACAAATCAAACGCCTCCTTACCTGAAATAAGATTAAGCCAGTATTTTGAATGTTTTCTAATATACTCATCCTCATTTTCTCTAGGGACGTTAGCAGGAATCTCACGCGCCATCTGATTCTTTAATTTATTATCTACAATTTTTTCAAGCATTTCTAAACCTTTAACA
The DNA here is from genome assembly GCA_964405175.1 of uncultured Gammaproteobacteria bacterium. GTDB lineage: Bacteria > Patescibacteriota > Patescibacteriia > 2-12-FULL-60-25 > 2-12-FULL-60-25 > MWCR01. The sequence continues at coordinate 727 of CAYOMV010000117.1, forward strand.
AGAGTTTTTTCAAACTTGTCTTCTTCTTTTTTAGCTTCAGCGATGACGCGATCCGCGTTTTTAACAAGTTCGGGATAGGCGGAACCGTAAACATTAATAACTTCTTGGCAGACGGTTGGCGCAATGGGAGTATCTATACCCAAACGTTTTGCTTCGCGTGAGGCACGGCGCAAGAGACGGCGGGCTATATAGCCTTGGCCGATATTTGACGGCACCACTCCCCTTTGGTCGCCGATGATGAAGGTGACGGCACGCAAGTGATCCATAATAATGCGTAATGATTTGTCGATAGACGCGTCCGCGCCGTAGCGAACGTCAAAAATTGCGTTAAAAGCGTCGAAAAGGCGTTTGTAGTTATCTGTGTCGTAATTTGATTTTACCTGCTGTAAAACGGCGGCCATGCGCTCCAGACCCATACCCGTATCCACGTTCTTTTGTTCCAAGGCCGTATAGGAACCATCTTCCTGCTTATTATATTGCATGAATACATCGTTCCAGATCTCTACAAACCGACCACAATCGCAGTTTGGGTGGCAAACAGGGCCAAAAGAAGGGTCGTGGGGCTTGCCTGTATCATAAAACATTTCCGTGTCAGGGCCGCAGGGGCCGGTTTGACCTGCAGGGCCCCACCAGTTTTTTGATTTAGGGTAAGCAAAAATACGCGGCCCCGCGTTGCCGTTCGCCGGTTCATCAATTCCAGCTTCCCCCACTTCTGCTTGGATGCCGTGGACAGCGAATTGCGCTTGCCAGATATTGGCCGACTCTTCGTCGTGCGGAGCGTCGTCATCACCTTTAAAAACGGTGACGAAAAGCTTTGTGGGATCGATTCCGCAATATTCGGGTTTGGTTAAAAATTCATAAGACCAACCGATAGCCTCTTCTTTAAAATAATCGCCGAGTGACCAATTGCCGAGCATTTCAAAAAACGTGCCATGCGTGGAATCGCCCACTTCATCGATATCATCGGTGCGCAAACATTTTTGCGAGTTGGCAAGGCGGGTGCCCATGGGGTGTTTTTCGCCTAAAAAGTACGGAACCAGGGGCTGCATGCCGGCGGTTGTAAAAAGCACGGTAGGGTCGTTTTCGGGAATCAAAGAAGCCGAAGGCAATATTGCGTGGCCTTTTTCTTTAAAAAAGTCTAAGTAGAGCTGGCGGATTTCGTCGGTGGATCTGTTATGCATATTGCACCTAAGGTACTATAAAAAGCACTGCAGTACAAGGTTTTTTACGTTTGTCACGTTTGCACGTTTATCATGAGAATCCGTTTATCACGAGGTGAAGACCAGCTTCTAGCTACTAGCCTCTAGCAGTATTCCAAGAAATAATTGTTAAGCCCGACCCCCGAAG
>CAYOMV010000118.1:0-2034 GCA_964405175.1 uncultured Gammaproteobacteria bacterium
TCTCCGAACTATGAAAACGCGTTTGTAACGTTCATAACGCTTATCACGAGAATCCGTTTGTCACGAGTAAAGACTAGCTTCTAGCTACTAGCTTCTAGCGGAATTCTAAGTAATAATTGCTAAGCCTGACCCCCGAAGCTTTATGCATAGGGGGTTGCTACATTCCAATTTCTAATTTTTGTAAGTCTGACGTCGAACGGTGGTAAAAAAAGGGCCGCGTTAGTTGCGGCTGGTTAGTTTATTTTGTGACTTTTAGATTTGGTTTTTCTTTTTTTTGTATTTATGGCAAGAATTGTACCGGTGTTTTCGAAAATGGGAATATCATGCAAAGAACGGCGAATTATTTCTTCTTCAAATGGCGCGGGTTTTGCTTGGACGACCTCATTAGATGCTCGCGGGGGAGTCTTTCTTTGTGAAAAAGCCGCTCGAAACAATAACACTGAAGATGGTATGGCGAAGTAGATAACAACAACGCAGGTAATGTTTACCAGATCCATTTAATTGGCCGCCATGCGATAGGGATTGGGGTTTTGTTTGGCGATTTGGGCTTCCAGGTTGCAGATACGCGCAAATCTTTGAGCTTGTTGGAATTCGATCTGATGGTAACGTGCTTTTTCCAGTGCCAGCCTTGTTTTTAGGTTGAGCCCCGACGGTAATTCGGGGGCGATTATGTCGGGTTTATGCGAGAGAGCGATAACCGTTTTGCCGCTTGCCAGTGCCACCGAAAAACCAAAAAACATGTAAAAAATTCCAAGTGCTGTTTCGAGCCCCAAGCTTGAGGAATTCAGAAACAGCAGGGGGCCGCTTGTGATGAGGGCGAAACCGGTTGATATGTCGGCCAAAAAATCTTTGGGCATGAGATTCTCCTTGTAAAGGGCGGTAAAAAATTATCATTACGCAAGAATAACGTCAATGATTAGGTTTGTGTATTTATGCTATACTATCCCCGATATGGGAATAACCATTATTCTATTTATTTTGGGTTTCGCCTTAATTATCAAGGGTGCGGATTTGCTGGTGGACGGGTCGGTGGCGATAGCTAAAAGATTAAAAGTATCTAATTTGGTAATTGGGCTAACAATTGTTTCTTTTGGAACATCTTTGCCGGAGCTGGTGGTTAATTTGTTTGCCAGCATGGAGGGTGATACTCAGCTTGCTATCGGGAATGTGATCGGCAGTAATATTGCAAATATATTGTTGATTTTGGGAATTTCGGCTCTTATTTATCCCTTAACGGTTAGAAAAGGAACAGTTTGGAGAGAGATTCCGTTTAGTTTACTTGCGATTTTTGTTTTAGGTATCTTGGCTAATGATTATTTGCTGGATGGTTTGGGTGAGAACTTGATCTCACGCAGTGATGGAATGGTGATGATGGCATTTTTGGTCATTTTTATGTATTACATTTATGGAGTGGCGACAAAGGACAGGCAAAGAAAATTCGAAGAAGAAGAACAACCGGAGAAGATTTCCAAGGCTTTTTTATATACCGCGATAGGCTTGGCGGGTTTGATTATCGGAGGCAATTGGGTGGTGGATGGCGCTATTGTATTGGCGTCTGTTTTGGGTTTTAGCACTTCTTTTGTAGGTTTGACGATAGTTGCTTTAGGTACGTCGTTGCCGGAGCTGGTGACATCGGCGGTAGCGGCTTATAAAAAGAATCCGGAATTGGCTGTTGGGAACGCGGTGGGTTCCAACATCTTTAATATTTTGTGGATTTTGGGTTTGAGCGCCGTTATTAATCCGCTGCCTTTTACCGAGGCTAGTAATTTTGATATCTTATTTGTTATCTTGGCTACACTTATCTTGTTTGCCTGGATGTTTGTGGGTAACAAGAGGCTATTGGAAAGATGGCAAGGAGGGGTATTTCTATTTTTGTACGCGGCGTATATTATTGTGATAACTTTGAGGGGATAAAACTACTAACTTCTAACTACTAAATTCTAACTACTAACTACTAACTACTAAATTTTAACTTCTAAATTTTAACTACTAAATTCTAAATTCTGACTATGTAGGGGCGAACCTTGTGTTCGC
>CAYOMV010000119.1:0-1929 GCA_964405175.1 uncultured Gammaproteobacteria bacterium
TAACCTTTCTATTGAAAAATCTCATAATAAATCTAATTCTCTAAGAATTATTAAACCTTAAATATTCATAATACAAATATTATATAAATAATTTTTACGAATTCAATACATTTTGATAATTTTTTTAAAAATCAGTAATTATTTTTAAGATTTAGTTTAAAATTTAATAAATTTTAAGATAAAATTATCTTTTAAATAACAAATATAATTATTGAATATACTTCAATTTTGCTATTTTTATAACATTTTTTAACTTTTTTATCAAATTAACATAATAAACTAAATTCCATAGTTTTTAATCTATTCATAACAACATAAAACCGTTTTTTATATGGAAATGATTCAGCTAATTTTACTACTATCTTTCTACTATGATTTACTATTTTTCATCAAATTTTTACTAATAATAATCTCATTGTTGATATTCTACAATTCTCATATTTTGTTCAATATAATGTCTCTAATCTAAGTATCTGCATAAGATTATAAGCCATTATTTTCATCTGAAACATACAACTATTTTGAATTTTAGTTTCTCAACTTAAATTTTTTGCAAATCAATCATTTTTCAATTCTTCAATAATTTTTTCTTGTTTCCCTCTTTTTCAGTATTCTTTAAATACATTTTCTCAGTCTAAATCTGAATTTGTAATTATCATCTCAACATTTTTATTTCATTCTTCAAACAATACTTGTCTATCTATATATTTTACCTGTAAAACTATATTTTCCTCTTGTTCCCAACTATTACATTTATGTTTCAATTTGAAATATTTTGGAATTAATTTTATTTTATTTTCTCCTGTTTTTTTATCAATTATTTCACTCTCAAAATATTCTTTAGGTAATTGCATAGGATTGTTATAAGTTTTTTCATTATATTCTATATTAAAATCATATCAATTTATCCAAGACATATAAGTTTTTGCTTTAATAAAATATGTTACTAAATCTCAATATGAATGTAAAACATTCAATATTTCAGGTTTTGCATATGCTGAATCTGATCTAAAAATAACTTGTTTTGTAAAATCTTTTACTAATTCAATAGATTCTTCTATTAATAATTCTGAACTATTTGAACTATATACATTTCAATTTCTAAGAACTCATTCAATTACTAATTTTTTAATATCATCAGTTGTTAAATCTGGATGGTATCAATTTATTCAATAATGATGAATATAATCACTTCATTCTTGTTTTCAGTATGTTTGTATTTTTGTTGAATCATCACTTATATCTACCTTATCTAATTTTTCTCATCAATTTTTATTAACAAGATTCTGATAATATGAAGAAATAATTTTTAAATTTATATTTCTAAAATTATCAAAATCTTGTTGCGAAAAAGTTGTATTAACTCTACTAAAAGTTGATTGAGATGGAATATTAGTATTAGTAACTTCTTTATGTATTGGATCAAATATAGTCCTACTTATTTCAGTTGGATTTGTATATCATTTCATATATCACATTATTTGTTCATAACATATATCTGCTTTGTTATATTTATATTTTGGTCATTTTTTGAATAAATTTCAATATTCTTTATTATCATTTAATGTTTTTAATACTGATTTTAATCAGATTTTTTTAATAAAATAATCTAAAGATATAGCTCACGCATCATGACTTATGTTTTTTCCCTTGAAATTTAATGAGATTTGATTATTAATATTCATAGTTAAATTATTAACGATTTAAAAGTTATATTGTTTTGTTTGGTTGACTTCAATATAACTTTTTTTGTATAAATTAAAAGAGAATTTACCGATTTTTTAATTAAAATTTCTGCACCCATTTGGTGCAAAACTTTTGCTTGAATTATGTGAAATTATTCTTATTATTAGATTTAATGTAAATATTTAAGGTTAAAGAAATTACTCATACTATTAAATCTATTTTTTGAAATCATATTAAAATTCT
>CAYOMV010000120.1:0-1273 GCA_964405175.1 uncultured Gammaproteobacteria bacterium
ACCACTGCAACTGTATTGAAGACAAAAAAGGCCGCCTCGGAGGGCGGCCTTTGGGAATTTGGTTGCGGGGAGCGGATTTGAACCGCTGACCTACAGGTTATGAGCATTATGTGCGTGGGGTAAATATAATCTTCTGTTTTGTTTAAATTCAACATCTTACGCCTGCCTCATTTCCTCCCCTGATCGACCGTTAGATACTTTTGTTAGATACTCGGTCAAAACTGTCTTACGGTGGTTTAAATTATCAGCTTTAAATTGGACTATTAGTACCTCTGGGCACTATAAAATAAACCTCCGCTCTATTTAAAGCTATTTAATTAGTGAGCACCACTAATAAAGAAAACGGCCAAAAATTTAATTAGCGGCCTATTTTTCGTGTAATTTGAAAGCGCAAGTTTCAAATAGCGTGTTTTACCCATTAAAACTTGCAAATTGAAAGTTTATGACCCATAATGAGGTCATGATACCACGCACCCTCAATGACGACATTCTAGCAGCCCTTAAAGCCATGCCTGCTGTAGCGCTTCTCGGCCCGCGGCAGGTTGGAAAAACAACCTTAGCCCATGAGATTGCACAAACACATATTGACAAGCAAACCTCTTATATGGATTTGGAATTGGATTCCGATCTTGCAAAACTCAGCGATGCAGAAAGCTATTTAAAGCGCTTTGAAAATCAACTGTTGATTATAGATGAAGTTCAACTCAGGCCGAATCTTTTTCCGGTCTTACGCTCTTTAATTGATGCCCGTATTCGCGCCGGAGAAAAAGCCGCGCAATTTTTATTATTGGGGTCAGCTTCACGCGATCTTTTGCAGCAATCTTCTGAAACACTGGCTGGCCGGATCAGATATTTGGAATTAAGACCATTTACCGTACAAGAAGTGCAGCCTCTTGATCCGCTTGGTTTTAATCCGGAAAAGCTTTGGTTTCGGGGTGGTTTTCCCAAAAGCTACCTGGCCGAAACAGATAACGAAAGCTGGAAATGGCGCTCAGATTTTATTTCCTCTTATGTTGAACGCGACATCCCGCAAATGGGGTTGCAAATTCCGGCCACTAGAATGCGTAAATTCTGGACAATGTTGTCCCATCTTCATGGCCAGCAAATTAGTTTTTCAGATATAGGAAAAAGCCTTGAGGTTAGCCACACGACTGTCCGAAACTATCTTGATATTTTGACGGATTTATATATGGTGAGGCAACTCCAGCCATGGGCAGGCAATACAAAAAAACGTCTGGTGAAATCGCCTAAAATATATATCCGGGATACTGGC
>CAYOMV010000120.1:1283-1863 GCA_964405175.1 uncultured Gammaproteobacteria bacterium
GGCCACCCTGTTGTTGGGGCGTCTTGGGAGTCGTTTATCATTGAGAATATTTTTAGTGTGCTGTCCGATAAATGGATAGCCAGCTATTACCGGGCCTCTAGCCAAACTGAAATTGATTTAATCCTTGAAAAGTCAAACAAGGAGCGATGGGCCATTGAGATAAAGAGGTCAGCAGCACCCAAAATAAAAAGCGGCTTTCATAAAGCCTGCGATGACATAAAGGCAACACAGAAGTTTTTGATTTACTCCGGATCAGAGCGTTTTCCAATGTCTGAGAGCGTGGAAGCGATAGGCATTGTCGAGTTTCTTGATCTTCTTAACCTTGCAAATTGAAAACCAGATTTTTAATTTACAAGGAAGAAGCTTTGTAAATGTTTTTCTAGGCCGCTTTCTCAAGGGTTTTGGCAAGTTTGGCTGAGATCTTATCCGTCTTCATTTTTGGCACAGCCAGAGGCCGGGCCGCGGCAAGGCTTTTTACAGCTTTCCGCAAATGCGGGTCGGAGGCGTGGAGATATTTCTGCGTGGTTTGTATATCTTGGTGGCCCGCCAATTGCCGCACAGCATTTAGATCGCCGTTACT
>CAYOMV010000121.1:0-1812 GCA_964405175.1 uncultured Gammaproteobacteria bacterium
GGCTGGATGATGGACCGCGCAAGAAAATCACGCTACTTTTGCAACAGGTCTACTGATAGCGGTTGTTTTTATATGAATTTGTAACTATAAGATTAATTTAATATTTTAAGCAGGAGTTATTATGAAAGTCGATATTTACAAAAGTGCTAAAAATGGAGATGTGTATTTAACTGTACCTGAAGGAACGGAATTAGAAAAAATGTCTCTTCCAGCAAATATTGATCCTAATTTGCTAAGCTTGTCTCTATTTAAAACCTCGTTAGAAATAGCCAATGGTGATAAAAGAATCGGTTTAGACGCTGATAATGTTATTGAACAGATAAATGAAAATGGTTTTGCTGTTCATGGAGCTACAATTACCATCACTGTTAAAACCAATAATTAGAGTAATTTTTAAAATCAAAATTTTTTATAAATTAGCTGTTTGGTTGTAGTAAAAAACATCTAAAACTGCTAAAAAATAAGCATGTCTCAAGCACATGCAAAAGCCAAAATTGACACCGAAAAAGCCAATGATAATGAGTGGTCTAATCGTGGCGAATATTGGCTAAAAAGAATTAATCCCGTTCCACAATACAAAGCCAGTAAACGCCGTATCATTCATAAGCCGTTGGTCTTAAGCGGTCATGGTATCCGGCTGAATGTCGATAGCGGTACATTGTTGATAAAATGCGGTTTTACCCATTATCCGCAAGAGCGGGAAGAATACCGCTTTTTCCCGCGAGATCGTCAATTGCCCTCCCGTATCGTTATATTAGATGGTGACGGGAGCATTACTTTTGAATCACTGGAATGGCTTTCACTGCAAGGCGTATCTTTGATACAAATTGACTGGAAAGGCCAAGTTTCATGCGTTGGCGGTGCTGATTATGCGGCTAACTTTGATCTGGTAAAGCGCCAACTTGAGATGCAGGACAGCGCCAAAAGTTTTGCATTTTCCAAATGGCTGATTCTTGAAAAAATCCAAAATTCTTATGAGACAATAAAGCATATATCGAACAATGCGCCTGAAGCGCAGCCTATGTTACAAAAAATAAAAGAACAGGCTAACGCCTTAAAGAAAAGCCCGCCAGGCAATCTAGCGTCATTGCTGGCCGTGGAAGGTATCGCGGCGGCGGCGTATTTTCGTTATTGGTACACGCTTTCATTACGTTGGAAAGGGCTAGGCCGTAAACCCGTTCCAGAGGAATGGCTCCGTATTGGAACGCGTATTGGCAGTAACGACAAAAACCAAGGGGCAAAACACCCCGTCAATGCAATTTTAAATTATGCGTATGGAGTTTTAGAAAGTCAGATACGGGGACATATTGTGGCCGCTGGCCTTAATCCCAGAATTGGCTATATTCATATGAATGTAAAAAATAGGGATTCTCTAATATATGATCTAATGGAGCCAGTGCGCCCTATAATGGATCAAAAAATACTGGAATTTGTTCTTAATCGAACATTTTCGCCGGATGATTTTATTCTCAATAAAAACGGTATTTGTCGTCTTCACCCTCAATTTGCGCGATATATCGTTAAAATAGTGCAGGATATGCCGGAAATAGAAAAGGTAATGGCGGCTAATCTAAAAAAGTTATTAGGCCGTAATATAACTTAAAAACCACGGTTTTCTGCGGTTTTTTATTATTCTTTAATTCCATTGGTTTCATTTTAATTAAACTTATTATATGAAAAGAATAAGGAATTAAAAAAATGGCTAATGTTTTATTAGATATAAAAGAAACATCCGAATTATTAGGAAAAGAAAAAATAGATTAGACCTGTTGCAAAAGTAGCGTGATTTTCTTGCGCGGTCCATCATCCAGC
>CAYOMV010000122.1:0-1801 GCA_964405175.1 uncultured Gammaproteobacteria bacterium
AGGGGGCGGCCGTGGCCGTACTTGACGTTGATGACTCCCCCGGTGATGCGGTCTCCCAGGAGCGCCTCCAGGGGCTGAGCCATGGCCGCCGAGGCCTTCCCCATGCCCACCACCCGTATCCCCGTAAGCTCCTGCAGGGACATGGCCTCACCGGCGACCCGGAGGGCAGCGCCCCGGACCTCCAGGTGGCGCTGGACGGCCTGGACCGGATCTGCCGCCTCCAGCCCCGCGTGGAAGATGGCGTCGGCGTGGGTTCTGAGTTGCTGGAGAGACATGGGGTCGCCTTCCTGGGGTTGGTTCCTTCGGGTCGACATGGGACCCCCGGTACGTTGGACAACCCGTGTGGGGCCATTCTAACCCCCAGGCCGGATCAAAAACACTCCGTTGGACGCCGGTGTGTCCCTCCCGGAAGGCGGATCGTACATTGACCGGGTGGCACGGCTTCTGCTGGTTGTGGCGTCCAGCGCCGACGGCCTCCGGGCTCCCCGGTTCGCTCTACCGTCTCGACTTCGGAGGGTTCCCATGTTGGATCAACTGCTGGTGACCCTGGACGGCTCCCAATTCGGAGAGCATGCCCTGCCTTTTGCCAAGGCCATTGCGGCGACCACGGGTGCTTCCGTGAACCTCTCCCATGTCCGCTGCTGCGACCCTCCCACGGATCTCCTCCAGAATACTCCCTTCCAGTATGAGGGGGTGGACATGGAGGCCTACGAGGAGAAGCACGCCGAGGCCCAGCGAAAATACCTTCAGGAGAAGGAGGCGGAGTTGAAGGCCGAGCTTCCGGATAACCGGATCTGCTCGGCCCTCCTGGAGGGGTACGTCACCGAAGCTCTGGAGCGTCACGCACGGGAGATCGACGCCAAGCTCCTGGTCATGACCACCCATGGGAGGACTGGCGTGAGCCGGGCCTGGCTCGGGAGCGTAGCCGACTCCCTGGTCCGCAACAGCTCCTTCCCCCTCCTGGTGATTCGTTCACTCGAAGACGGGGGTACGGAGTTCCCCTCTCCTGCCTTCGATCACCTTCTCGTCCCCTTGGACGGGTCCCGGACGGGGGAGGGAGTCCTGGAGCCTGCCGTCCTCCTGGCCGGGGCCATGGGCTCCCGCTTCACCCTCCTCCATGTGGTCTCCCCCCACGTTATGATGGGAGCCCGGGTGTCGCCGCTCCCGGCGGGTCATCTGGAGGAGAAGCTCGCGGGCTCCGAAGCGTACCTGGCTGGAGTGGCGGGTCGCCTGAGGGAAGAGGGATTCGAGGTCCAGACCCGGATCGAGTCCCACTTCGCCCCCGCCCGGGCCATTCTCCAGGTGGCGGAATCGGAATCGGTGGACATGATCGCCATCGCCACCCACGGCTACACGGGGGTGAAGCGGGCCCTTCTGGGTAGCGTCACCGACAAGGTGCTTCGGGGGGCCAGGTGGCCCCTGCTTTTGGTGCGGCCCAGGGAGGTCGTGTAGGAGTCCGGTCCGGTAGGGGGGGCGGGCCTGGATTGCCCGGCCCGCTCCCGATCCCAGGGGGCGCGGCCCCTCAGGCGTACTTTCCCTGGATGTAGTCCCGCATGTAGCGGTTTTCCACCTCCACCTTCTTCCTCAGGGCATTCACCACGTCTCCGATGGAGAGGATCCCCGTCATCCAGCCGTCCTCCACCACCGGAAGGTGCCGGATCCGGTTCCGGGTCATGATCTCCATGACGTAGTCCACCGTGTCGTCGGGGACTCCCACCACCACGTTCAGGGTCATGACCTCTTCCACCCTGAGCTTTCCCATGGCCGCCGGGTCCCTGGCCGCCAGCCTCAGGATATCCCG
>CAYOMV010000123.1:0-1795 GCA_964405175.1 uncultured Gammaproteobacteria bacterium
GCCGTACATGAGAGGGTTACGCCGATCAATGTCTGTTTTAACCGGACAGTAGTGATTCCCCATGTTTTCCTTCTGGCATTTTACACCCCGTAATACATAGGGGGGCACCTTCGGAATCGCCAAGCTGATCGGCTGAAGCCGATGCAGCTTTCGCCGTCGATTCACTCCCAGATGCTATCTGCGCACTGGTCCTTGTCCCCGGCTTTCTCTGACGACGTTTGCGAATTCGTTGTTTTCGTGATGATTTCGACATCGCTCTAATCTGCTCCGCTTGATCCACGACCTGCATCCATTTTCACACCGCCCTTGGGAAGATCGCCGTTCTTCGTTCCCACGTAGAAACAGACAAGCCAGTTAAGATCAAGATCGAGTTCCATCGTGTTATCTTCACCTGATGCCATCCAGACCACCGCAGGCATTACGATATGACCTGAGCCTTTGAACTCACCAGCCAGGTGATACCCGTCGTCAGGACCTTTCGGTGTGAGACCTTCTCTAAGGTACTTTTCAACGCTCTGGCTGAAGTTCTCGCCCTCCTTTCTGGCCAGCTTCTTGACCTGCTTGACCAATTCCTGCGGAAGCGTCACTGATACACGTTCTCTGGCCATATCGAACCCTTTCATAGTGCGTGCATTTTATGCCACGTTTATCTTACTTTCTACACACCGCTTGTCAACCCCTCTTTTGCTGCACGTCCCCAAATCAATTGACATCACCTCGCTCCGGGTAAGCAGGGGCTTGCCCCGCATGCCCCGTCTCTGCCTCGGCAACGCCTGATTCGCGGGCGAAGGCGTCGCCGACGCGACGGGTCAAGCAGGGCTTTAAGAAGTTGGCAAGCGATATATTTTCCTCGTCAGGGAAACACCCCGGAGGTAGGCCGTTTTAAGCGTTCATTATTGCCCCATACTTTGCACCATTACACTTGCAAAACATGGTCAATATGAGGTATGATACTGTCTTAGTCATCAGTTGTAAGCTGATGAGATGCATCATGCTTCGGCATATCAGGCAAACAGGGTTAGACCACCGGTAACAACTCATAACCCGGAGGTCGTAGGTTCGAATCCTGCCCCCGCTACTTCTTGACTAACAGGGACTTGCAGCATTGCAGGTCCCTTGTTTTTTGCCTGTTTTCAGCCAAATTGGGGCCCAAATTGGGGCCCACGGCGCAAGGGACCTTCAACGGAAACACAAGTTTCCAGAAAGGTCTTTCATGGCATCCCTTTTCAAGCGAGGCAATCACTTTTACCTCAAGTACTATCAAGGCGGTAAGCGAAAACGAATCGCCCTGGACACCACCAACCACCAGATCGCCAAGGAAAAGCTGCGTCAGTTCGAGTCCAAGCAGGCCCAGGGCATCAGCAACCCGCTGCCCACACGAACACCGATCGCCGACGTCCTCACGAAATACGTTGAACACCTGCGAGCCACCAAGACACCCAAGAGCGCCCAGTCAGATATCTACTACCTGCGCGAAGCGTTCGGCCCATGTTGCGAAGCCTTGACCATCACCAGCCGGACGCCCAGCCCTAAGACGCGCAAGAAACCGATCAAGAACTTGGCCGAGGTGGACGGCCGCCGGAAGCTGCAACGCATCGAGGCCGACTACTTCGAGGCCATCACCCCCGAGCAGATCGCCAGCTTTATCAACACCAAGGTGCGCACGCAGGGCATCGCCCCGAGGACGGCCAACCATTACCGTTCAATCGTTCGCCGGGTCTTCAACTGGGCAGACACTCAGCTAGCCCGGATTATTCACTGTTGGGTTGAAAAAGCAGCCTCCATGTGTTCTAAC
>CAYOMV010000124.1:0-1701 GCA_964405175.1 uncultured Gammaproteobacteria bacterium
GAAGACTTAGCCATCGAAACTCTTACCGACCCCGAAACTCAATTCCTCATAATATTGGGCGAATCCAGCCTGGGCCTCATCCAGCCCTACGCCACTCCGTCGCAGTAACAGCCGCCCGTAGGGGCGAACCTTGTGTTCGCCCGTTTTGTTATACCTGTGCGGGCGAACACAAGGTTCGCCCCTACAAACCGCAACAATTGACTTTTCAGCAAAAATCTTGTACGTTGTACGATGTCTTTTATGTTAAAGCGTAATAAAAACACACCCCGCGTCGCAATCGTCGGCCGGGCTAATGTCGGGAAGTCTACACTATGGAACAGGCTCAACGAAACCACCAAAGCCATAGTCTCCAGAACTTCGGGAACGACTCGCGACCGCAACTCCGCCTATTGTATTTGGCGCGGAGGTATGATTGAAATTATAGACACGGGCGGCATGGACGCGGACGCTCGCGATATTATCGATAAAGGCATTATTACCCAAGCGGAGCTGGCGATTAAAGAAGCCGATTTGGTGCTTTTTTTGGTTGACGCAAAAAGCGGACTTTTGCCGCAAGATGCCATGCTCGCCAAAAGAACCAGAGAACTGAATAAACAAATACTCCTCGTAGCCAATAAGACAGATAAACCCGGAGATTTGGGCCAAGCTATGGGTAAAGAACTTTGGAAGCTGAAGCTTGGTGACCCACTAAGCATCAGCGCCACGAGCGGCCGCGGAGTTGGCGATATGTTAGATGCTGTTTACGAAAACTTGGAATCCCGAGGTAAAAAACCCGCGGAACCCGAAATAGAAGAATCTGTAAAAATAGTTTTCATGGGGCGCCCCAATGTTGGCAAATCATCTCTTACAAACGCCATCTTGGGCCACGAAAGAACAATCGTCTCCCCCATCCCTCACACAACCCGCGAACCCCTAGACATCAACTTCCTCTGGGATGGCAAACCGGTCACGTTAATCGACACTGCCGGCCAGCGCAAACGTGCTCGCGTAAACTCAAAAATCGAACACGAATCCATTTCCCTAAATCGCGAAGCATTGTACCGCGCCGACGTGGCTGTGTTGGTTTTGGATGCAACAGACGATCCCTATAAGCAAGACAAAAATTTAGCCGGATTATTAAAAGACGCGAACCGCGGCCTCATCATCGTTGTCAATAAATGGGATCTTGTAAAAGATAAAACCACCAAAACCGCAAAAAATTACGAAGACGAAATTCGCGCGGCCTTACCTTTTCTAGCTTGGGCGCCAATCATATTCACTTCAGCCGTCAAACGCCAACGCGTGCACGAAATATTAAAAACAGCCTTCAAGATCCAAGAAGAAAAACACCGCATAATAACCGACAACGCTTTGGATAAATTCTTAAAAAAAATCCTTCAAAAACAAGCGCCTCATGCCGTAGAAGGCACAAAACGCCCATACGTGTACTCCGTAGTACAAACCCACACCGACCCTCCGCGCTTTCTCATAACCCTGCGCGGCAAACAAGTAAAAATTCAAGAAAGCTGGATCCGCTTTTTCCAAAACCAGCTTCGCGCCAAATTCGGCTTCGAAGGTTGCCCCGTAATAGTAAAAACCGAATTCGATTCCACCCCAATCCCCGCCTCCAAAGGCCCCAACCGCCGCAAAAAACCAATCGGCCGCAAAGGATTCCGCTACTAACCTCCAGCCTCTAGCCTCTAGTCTCTAGTTAAAAACCGG
>CAYOMV010000125.1:0-1660 GCA_964405175.1 uncultured Gammaproteobacteria bacterium
GGCGCATCCGACCCAAAAGCCCGAAGCTCTTCTCCATCGCATTCTAATGGCCTCTAGCAAACCCGGAGACCTGGTTCTCGACCCGTTCTTCGGAACAGGAACCACGGGAGCTGTCTCTAAAAAACTGGGGAGAGATTTCATCGGCCTTGAACAAGATGAAACCTATGCGCGGCTTGCGGATGACCGCATTGCACAAGTACAGATGAATGCTCATCACGAAGTTAACAAACCTTTGGTCAAGCGCGAAGAGCCCCGTGTTCCCTTTGGGGTATTAATCGAAAACGGCTTGTTACAAGCGGGAACGACCCTGACCGATCCGCAGAAAAAATACAAAGCCCTGGTCTGTGCGGATGGCAGCCTGAAGGTCAATGAGTATAGAGGCTCTATACATAAAGTTGGCGCAGCCCTTCAAAAAGCGCCAAGCTGCAACGGCTGGACGTATTGGCACTACCAGGAAAAAGAAGGCGGTTATAAGCCAATCGACGAATTGCGCGCCAACTTAAGAAAAGCCATGGAAAAAGAATCCCACTAAATTCTAGCGTCTGTTTAAAAAGTCTCTAGAATCTATAGGCTGTGTCATTTCTTTATTCGGGAAAATTTTGGAACCGTCTACACGCGCGTTATAAACGGGGCCGCGAACATATGATGCAAAATTTCTGAACTCCTTAAACTTTTGTAAAGTAATATAAAAACGAAGATAAAGATTTCTATTGGGAACCTGTCTTTCATTCCACTCTTTTACGATTTGTTGTGCCACCTCTCTGTTTATATTTATTTTACGTATAGCAAATGGTCTCTGAAATTCAAATAATGCAAATCTCGGATATATGTCAGAATTCGGGGTATCATAGCCACAATGCCCATGAGTCCAACCTAAAGATGAAGCATGAGGATAAAAATTTCTCCAACCACTAATAAAATTATCAGTGGTTACGGGGAAGAAATTGTTTTGTTGATTGTATCGCCCCACAGTAATCTCAGTATCAAAAAATAAACGGCGCTCAAATACTTCACGGTTATTAATAATGTAATCACGCATAGCATCCCGGATTGATTGCCATTCAAATTCATTCTTGAAATACTTTTCAAATAACTCACATTCATTAATCTGAAGAAAAATATCGACATGATAATTATTATCTATATCTGGATAACCGAAATGCCACGCCATTTTGGACATATGCTGAAAAGTAGGGCGAAAATAAGTTACCCCGAGAAATTTATCCTGGTCTTTAGAAGCAACTTTAGTGATAACATCTTTTCGAAGCTGATCATCCTCTTCATCATTTTGAGCCTGTGCAGCATAGCCGTAAGTTATAAAAAAACATGCGCAAAGGAAGGCCAGAAATTTTGTTCTCATATTACACTCTTTATTGTTTAATTTTATGAAACAACGCTAAGGATTTTACAAACACACTTGGTAAAGACAGAATATCATAACTTTTCCCGTTCTGCCAAAAATACTCCTTTATATTGAAATGGATAACAATATCCGCTTCATATAAAGAAAGATGATAACCCGAAAGATATAAATGAAAATGGGTAAAAGTATGTTTAACTTCAAAATCCTTTATTTTTTTGTTCTGAACTCCCTTCTCTGCGAGAGCTTTTTCTAGGTCGACTTTCTTACTTACCCAATCCGTACTTGGAAGACCGATCA
>CAYOMV010000126.1:0-1651 GCA_964405175.1 uncultured Gammaproteobacteria bacterium
GCGACGCGGGGTGGAGCAGTTCGGTAGCTCGTCGGGCTCATAACCCGAAGGTCGTAGGTTCAAATCCTGCCCCCGCTACCAAAGAAATCAAGCCCTTAGGAGATAATCCTAGGGGCTTTTTTCGTGCCGTGTAACTATTGTGTAACTTTTTCGCAGATATCCCCATAAATTTTGCATACATCGATGCAAAACGCAAAACACCTGTCAAGATTTTAGTTTAAAATCAAGGTGGTGTAATATCGCACGGTTAAAAAAGACCGTCGGAACGGCCCCCTACTGGATAGGAAAATCGAAAATTCTTCTTTTTAGGCGGCTTCCATTGTCTATAATGATTGAAACCCAAAAAATACATCGAGATTTCAGCAACACACCGGGAGGATTTCAAGCCCGGAGATCATGCGCGGGTGGAGAAGGTTGCTTGCCTCTCGGCCGGCGGTGCTGTCAAAATGAAAATCTGTAACGCCGGACCAGAGCCCGGCCCTCAAAAATCTCACCGAGCTTGTCATTGCCTATGAAGGCGGGTACCCTGCCCTTTTTATTGTTGTATCATATGCTTTTTTTAGAACATACGCCAGGAGGCGCTCGCGCATGAGCACTGACGTCATAGAAAAACTGGGCAAAAGCACTGTCCAGCATGGACCGTTTAACGACAGGGCATACCTCATCCATCTTGACCAGGCAGATTGTCCCGGCATTGTGCCAGAGCTGGTCTCGCTGGCCCGGCGTCACGGGTATTCCAAAATAGTGGGCAAGACGCCGCAGCTGCTGGCGACGCATTTCGAGCAGCAGGGCTTTGGCGTGGAAGCGACGATTCCGGACTATTTCGGCGAGGGCGAGGACGCTTGCTACATGGCTAAATTTTTCACCGCCGAGAGGAGCCGGGAGCGGAAACCCGGGCTGGTGGAGGATGTCCTGGCTGCGGCCCGGGCCAAAGCCCCCGCATCCGCGGCTGCCGCGGCCGTCGCGGATGGATACGAAATGTGCGTCATGGAGGAAAAAGACACCCCGGAAATGGCCAGGCACTACAGCGAAGTGTTCAGGTCCTACCCCTTCGCCATTGACGACCCTGGCTTTCTCGCCTCAACCATGGAAAACGTGCGCTACTACGCCATGAAAAAGGAGGGCCGGCTGGCGGCGTTGGCCTCTGCTGACATGGACGGACACGCCAAAAGCGTAGAAATGACGGATTTCGCCACACATAAAGACCACCTGGGACAGGGGCTGGCCCTCGCGCTGTTATGCAGAATGGATCAAGACATGGCGGCGGCAAGCTACAGAACGGCTTTCACCATAGCCCGGTCGCGCTCCTACGGCATGAACATCACCTTTGCCAAGGCGGGCTACCAATACAATGGGACGCTGATCAACAACACCAACATCCACGGAGGGTTCGAAAGCATGAACATCTGGAGCAAGCGGCTCTGAGCTGCATCTAGATTTTGAATGGCTGCCGCCTACCCTATTCAATTGCTTAAAGCATTTTTGCATTGAAGATGTTTACATATTTTCATGTATTAGCATGAAATAATTGATAATAATTTTATTTTATAGCGAGCGCTGTCTCAACACTATATATGCTAGTACAATGTAAAATTCAAATCTTCGCATTTCTCGAAAACTGCGCTATGCTCCTCCTCAACAAAGGAGGGTG
>CAYOMV010000127.1:0-1636 GCA_964405175.1 uncultured Gammaproteobacteria bacterium
AAACCGTTGTGCGCTTTTGCGTACCGAGGGTTCGAATCCCTCACTCTCCGCCATTAACCTAAACACAACTTTGCTATGCCCCGCTGGGCATCGGCGCAAAAGCCCAGCAAATGCGGGCTTTATAGCGCATGTCGTCCTGACTGCGCCCAGCCAAAAAATCCCCGTTTTTCTCTGTTTTTTCCTCTAATATCTGCTCTCTCCTGTAAAACCCGTACTTGGAAAAACGCAGTACGGTATTTTTAGTCAAGGAAACCAAGGCTTCCGCGCCGTACCGTTTGTAACTGTCTATGGGTAGCGGTATCAGCTTGCTAGCTGGCGAAGGACGTTATCGGCGGCCTTGATTACAAAACGGGCCTTGTAGGTTTTCTCCGATTCACTCCATGGAAGCGGGTCATCAGTCAGTTGGAATGTCGTTTTCAGCTTATTGGCCAATTCCTGCTTCTGCTTTTTCACGCGATCCGTTGCAGCATCGTCCTGCCATGAAAGACTTCCGCTAGTAATCGCCAGTGACCTGAGTAACGACCATTGTAGTGTTGGCTTGCCTGAGTTCTGGTTTTTCATTTTCAGATGTTCAGGCTCGAGCCGCTCAACAATCTTGCCGCAGGTAACAAGCAACATTTCGGTAGCTGTAAATTCAAAAACAAACTGTTCCCAAGTGGCACCTGCCGGTGTTGGGAACCTATATTCTGAGCCGGGCTTAGCTGATTTCGGCAACACATTATCCAACCAGCTCTGAATGACTATTTGGGCATTCTCTTTCGCCTGTACAGCCCCAGATTCATCAGCGCTCAAAATATCATCAATACCCAGCACCTTAGATTTATGCCTGTTCGATACGTCATTGCACGCTGTACTGATCAATCCGCTGAAGGATGCCAGAAGCAAAAACGGTGCTTTATTGGTCATGCAGAGCTGATTGATCACTTTCTCGAGCTGCGATGCGGTTTGCCCTAAAAAGCAATAGACCGTGAAATTATGCTCTGCTTGAGGGTTTAATGTCCCCAGCTTCCAAAGCGGTCCTTGCCCATAAATTTGCTCAAGCTGCTCTGTGAAGCCGATAGCCTCAGCAATCTTTTTGGCAAGCTGCTGATGATTTAGCCTGTAAATGGCAATTTCTGTTTTGCTCAATACCCTGCGGTCGCACTGCTTGGTATCTGATGTGCATATACCGACAATATCGCCGGGGCCATGCTTAACGACATTCATATAACAGCCCGCACTACCATTACAGGGGATGGCGGTTGCCTCGTCACGCGTAAGGGTCAACAGATCAGAAGGAAAGTTTTGCCATTCAGTCAGAACACCCCTGCTGCCTGTGAGATCGGCTATTTTACGCCATGGCTGGGATAGAAGTGCTTTCATGGCTTACCTTATTAATTGCGGCGTTCGCGTCCTCATGCTCTTTTTGCTCGTTTACGAAACCACGTTTGCGAAGCCATGTTTCAATCAGGTGTGAGTCTTCTTTGCGGTCAAAATTAGCTACATTCGGCGTTCTAACCTTAACTGTCCGCGCCCGTTTAGCATTTTCAAATTTCACAGCAAAGCTGGCTGATACCAGTGTGCCAAAAACCGGGAAGGTTTTGCTTCTGGCTTCCAAAGAAGCGAAAATATCATTCGATCGAAGTGTTTGCTTATC
>CAYOMV010000128.1:0-1587 GCA_964405175.1 uncultured Gammaproteobacteria bacterium
TTCAGCCAGGGCAAGGTGGATTTCGACCAGCTGAAACGCGCCCTGGGTGAATGGGTGGAACCGGCGAAAGAGCGGTTTGGCCTGAACTGGCCCGGCAAAGCCGAATGCATGAAAATCATCCAGCAACCGAGTGTCGCCACCTTAAAGCCCGCACGCGATGAATCCGCGAATTTTGATGAAACGGAAAACCTGTTTATCGAAGGCGATAATCTGGAAGTGCTCAAGCTCCTGCAAAAATCCTATTTCGGCAAGGTGAAGATGATTTACATTGACCCGCCGTATAATACAGGAGGTGACTTCATTTATCCTGACAAATTTAGTGAAACACTCGACACCTATCTAGAATATACCGGCCAGAAAGACGCCAACGGCCATAAATTTTCTACTAATACTGATACCGCTGGCCGTTATCACTCCCGCTGGCTAAACATGATGTATCCTCGTTTGTATCTTGCAAAAAACTTAATGTGTAACGATGGCGTTATTTTCATAAGCATTGATGACGTGGAGGTGGGGAACCTAAGACAATTGGCAGATGAAGTCTTTGGTGAAGAAAATTTTATTGCCAATATTATATGGCAAAAAAAATATACTAGAGCGAACGATGCAAAGTGGTTCTCAGATAATCACGATCATATCCTCTGTTATGCAAAACAGAAAGATATTTTCAGAGTTAATCAACTGCCTAGGAATAAAGAACAATTAGCTGCTTATAGGAACCCAGATAATCACCCAAAAGGTATGTGGAAAGCCACCCCTCTACATGCGAAAAGTGGCTCGAACACTTCGCCGTATATTTTCAAAGATGGAACAGAGTGGACGCCACCAGCTGGCACTTACCGTCGTTTTAATGACGATAGTATGAAACGAATGGAGGAAAACAACCAGATATGGTTTGGGGATGATGGCAACCAGACCCCCCAAAGAAAGAGCTTTTTATGTGATGTAAAAGATGGAGTTACGCCCACTACCTTGTGGTTTTATCAGGAGGTAGGACACAATCATGAAGCTAGTAACGAATTAAAGGAATTGGATATGGGAGGGCTTTTTAATAATCCAAAACCAACTCGGTTAATTCAAAGAATGATACAACTTAGCGGCTCTGAAACAAAAAATGACATAATTATGGATTTTTTTGCTGGTTCGGGGACCACGGCTCATGCCGTCATGAATGCTAATAAAGAAGACGGAGGAAAAAGGAAATTTATTACAGTTCAGTTGCCTGAAAAAGTAGACGAAAAAATAGAAGCCTTCAAAGCTGGTTTTTCTAGTATTTCGAACCTTTCGATTGAACGCATCCGCCGGGCGGCGAAGAAAATCGAGGAAGAGCAAAACGGCCAGCTGGATTTTAACAGCGATTCTAAGCCAGACCTCGGATTCAAGGTGTTCAAGCTCTCCCGCTCTAATTTCAAAATATGGGAGGGTGATGTTGAAAAAATTGCCAACCTTGAGCAGCAGCTCTTTGACCATGTGGACCATATCGACGGCGCCTCCAAGCCGGAATCTATCCTCTATGAGCTGCTTCTGAAAAGCGGCTTCCCGCTCACCACCCGGGTGGAAACCATCCAGCTCGCCGGCAAGGATGTG
>CAYOMV010000129.1:0-948 GCA_964405175.1 uncultured Gammaproteobacteria bacterium
AAAGTGAACGGCACGCTCATGCTCTATGAGGCGCTCTGCAAGGCCGAGGGCCGCGAACCGGACTGGGACCCTTCTCCGCTGCTGCCGCCCCCGCCGATCCCCGAGATTGTGGTGGACGCGTCGCTGCCGCACGAGGAAGCTGTGCGGGAGACCGTGCTCAAGGTTTATGATATTCGGCTGGATGACAACGCGCTGCGCGCCACGATGATGAACGCGCCGGAAGAACGCGCCGACCTGTTCGACACCCTGCGCAAGACCTACCGGCAACGGCGCGAATTTCACAACACGCGCGTAAAGCTTTCGGAGCCGAACGAGGCGCTCGAGAAAACGCTGCGCGGAGTCGGCTTTCGCGTGCAATAAACCCGTATGGAACCGGCCCATGGACTTGTTGAAACAGATTGCACAGCAAGGCACGCACCTGACGCAGGATGACCTGCGCGCGTTTATCGAGGAGGCATTTGCGCGCGAGGATTTCGACGACAAGCGCCTGCTCTTCATCATTCCCGATGCGACCCGCAGCATGCCGCACCATGCCATGTTCCGCGGCATCGTGGAGTCTCTGCGCGGCCGCGCGCAATGCATCGACTTCCTCATCGCCCTCGGCACGCACCCGCCGATGAAAGACGCCGCCATCGACACGATGCTGGGGCTCGCGCCCGGTCAGCGCGCCAACGAATTCGGCGACGTGCAGATTTTCAACCACGCCTGGAAAGACCCCGACGCGCTCACGACCATCGGCACGATTTCCTCCGAAGAAGTCGAGGAAATCAGCGATGGCCTGATGAGCACGTCGGTGCCTGTAACGGTCAACAAGAAAGTGCTCGAATACGACTTGGTGTGCGTTGTGGGTCCGGTCTTTCCGCACGAGGTCGCGGGATTCAGCGGCGGCACGAAGTACTTCTTCCCCGGCGTCGCGGGGCAGGAAGTCATCGACCTCTTCCACTGGCT
>CAYOMV010000129.1:958-1522 GCA_964405175.1 uncultured Gammaproteobacteria bacterium
GACGCAGGAAATGGCCGATCTGGTCGATTCTGTCCCCTGGAAATGGTGGGCCAAATACCAGAAATTTGACGACCAGAATGCGCGGGTGGAAGTCATCGACCTCTTCCACTGGCTTGGCGCGCTCATTACCAACCCGATTATCAACGGCACGAAGTACACGCCGGTGCGCGAAGTCATCGACAAGAGCGCGTCGTTCATCCCAACGGAGAAACGCGCCTTCTGCCTCGATGTGCTCGGCGACGATTGCCACGGCATCTTCTACGGCGAGGTCGATGAGGCATGGAGCGCCTGCGCGGACCGCGCGGCGGAGTCCCACATCACGTGGTGCGACAAGCCCTACGACAGCGTGCTCGCGATGGCGCCGCCCATGTACGACGAAATCTGGGTCGCGGGCAAGTGCATGTACAAGCTCGAGCCCGTCGTGGCCGATGGCGCGCGTGCCGAGGGGTGGGACTACGGCGTGCTGGCCGTGGTGGGGGGCGGGTTCATGGAGCCCGAGTTCGGGTTCGGCCGCGGCATCGCCAACTACCACGTGGTCCACCCGATCCACGAGGCGAGCGAGTG
>CAYOMV010000130.1:0-1519 GCA_964405175.1 uncultured Gammaproteobacteria bacterium
CCATCAATCCGTTGCCTCAAATATTTAATCAGCTCTGTCCGCATCAATTCCGCCCTGGGAAATGATATGCTAACTTCTTTATGCAGAAAGCCTATAAATTCATTACAGAGATGAATAATCTGGTTGGAATAATTCTCTTTTTTGCTTCCACTCAACGTTCTCGGATTTACATTAAAGAACTCGGGATCCCATTGTCTCTCACTTTCCCCGACAATGCCTGCAAAATATTTGGCAAAACTTTCAGGATCAATTTCTAGATAATTTTTCAACCTTTTGGCTAATTTTTTATCATCATATTTTGGATTCCTAATTTGCTCAATGTAAGCAAATAGTTCATAATCACAAGTGAGCAACTTAAAGTCATCAATTGCCCAGGGGACAATTTCAGATGAATTTTCCACTTTTTTCCATCCAATTCTAAAGCCATCTCTGAGCAGATCTAAATAACCATGGTATGCCAATTGATCGACTCTTACTTTAAAAACTTCGATAACCTCTTCAGCATAATGCGCATATTCCAAAAATAATTTTTCTAACCGATCTTCTACCCTGTCTAATAAAGCAAACCCAACACAATAATCTAATAAATATCCTGCTAATTTTTCATAAACGGCAGGATGTTTGTCTTTAAAATTTATAACTAACTCATAAAATGTTTCCCGTTCATCTTGACTTAACGTTATTCCGTATAAATCATCAAAAACATCAAAAACAAAGTCCCGATCGATCAAATCTGGAGTTTGATATAATTCCCGGATCATAGTCACTTTTTGATCAAAATCCGCATCTTCGTATCTATCCCAGAATTCATCAAAAATAGTTAGCTCTTCTTCCCCGTACATAGATTTTTCTTCTGTCTCTATTCCAAAATCGGCCTCATCCATTAAATTTATGAGGTCATCTTCAATTTGAATGCCCTGCTCTTCTTCGTCTATTTCAATATCGTTGTTTAAGGGAGGTAACTGTGGACTATTTATGACAATTCTACCTCTCTGTTCTTTCTCATCTTTCTCCATGCAGCACTTTTTATACTTGTTTCCGCTACCACACGGGCAGGGAGCATTTCGACTTATCTTTGTCATAATTTGAATTCCCTGTTTTGAAATACATCATTGTGTTCGGATTAATTTATTAGACGACTCTGATCGCTGCACTGATTTTGGCAATCACTTCTGCTTGGGCTCATACGCATAACATTTGAAATCATCATCGTCCATCTGGTCAATGCGATTCAAGGTACACAAGACCTCTTCCGCAGGATCATCATCTTTAGCACATGAGATACAGAGTCCGGGTTTGGGGATTAAATTCGGATCGACTTTTGTGCCATCGTCCAAATAAAAGCCATCAATTTCATCGTCCATTTTAATTCTCCTTTTTGATTTGTACTGAGAAAATAACTTATCCTATTTTCGATTGATTTCTCAATATAATAGATTAAAAACAGGATGTCAATAAAAAATTTTGATTATTTTTAACAACAGTATTTTATCAGATTTTTTATTTTGAATTATCAGAT